>JACQWQ010000263.1 GCA_016209205.1 Chloroflexota bacterium | reverse complement strand
GCGACGCGCGTTCGGCGTGTGCGCCAACCGCGTGATCCACGAAGAACACGAAGGGCGCGAAGTTTTCTTGGTGTTCTTTGTGTCCTTCGTGGATCATACGCGCCGCGTGCTCGTACTGACCGGGACTGACCAATTTGAAATCGAGACACAGACGCAAATGCGTCCGCAGCTTGTCCAACTCGGCGTCGGCTTGGCGCAAACTGACCTTGGGCGATGCCACGTGCGTCGCCTCGATGAGCAATTCTTGAAACCGCAGCGCCTCGTGCTGCAGTGCTGCCGCCATCACAAAGCGGTGCTGACGCGGAAATTTGCACGTCAGCGGAATGAGCCACGCGACAAAATCGTATGTTTTGGAAAAAATCGGAGATTGATTCATGATTTATAGTTTAAACCTTCGAGGTCTTGGAGACCTCGAAGGTTTTTGCCCCGCGCGGAATGACCACACGCGACACGAGCGCGCGGCGCAAGCCCCACGTCTCGCCGTGCTGCGCGTGCGCGAGCCAGCCGTTCACCGCCGCGTCGAGCCGTTCCAACGGAATTTCGCCGCGTTCCAATTGTCCGCATAACCGCGCGAGCCGCCGCGCGAATTGTACGCCGTTGCGCCGTTTCAAACGCCGGTGGTCGGGATATACGCGCCAACCAAGAAACGGAATGCCGGTGCTTGACGGAAAGACCGCCGCTTGATTTTCGTGCAATTTCTGCCGCAGCGTCGCCGCAAACGCAATGACCTGCGCGCGCCATTCATGCAGCGTCGCCTTGTCCTCTGCAAACAACAACAAGTCATCTACATAGCGCACATAGCCGTGACATTTCAAATCGCGCTTGATGAATTGATCGAGCGGATTCAAATATACGTTCGCCCAAAACTGGGACGTGAGATTGCCGATGGGCAAACCGCGCGGGCGCAGCGCGGCGAACAAACCCTGCCCTGAGCCAGTCGAAGGGTCATCATTTTCAAAAAAGAGAGGCGGTTCACTTGAATGCACCTTTTCACCGCCCGCGAGAATTTGGTCAATCAAATTCATCGTGTCCGCGTCGGCGATGAGGCGCGCGAGTTCGGCGCGCAAAATCGCGTGGTCAATGCGCGGGAAAAAATGCTCGATGTCGCATTTCAAAACATACGGATACGCGCGCGCAAACTCTTGCGCGCGGTCTATGGCGGCATGAGTGCCTTTGCCGACGCGACACGCATACGAATCGAAAATAAAGCGTCGTTCAAAAAGCGGTTCGATGATTTGGCAGAGCGCGTGGTGCACGACACGGTCGCGGAACGGCGCGGCGGAAATCAAACGCGGTTTGGGGTCGCGGATGTGAAAATTGTAATAGGCGCCGGGGCGATACGTTTGGGCCGCCAACTCGTCTTGCAGCCCTACCAAATTCCGTTCCAACTCGTATTCGAATGTCGCCACATCGGGATGACTGGTCTTGCCGCGCGCCGCGCCCTGGAACGCGCGATACAAATTGTAGAACTCGACAATTTGCGGATACAAATGTTTGTAGGTTTTGACGGCTCACCTCCAATTTCCAAAAAATTTTTTTCTTACGCGTGGGCTCCCTCACACCCCACCACCGTCCGAATTCCAGCCGCATTCCGAAAAACAGCAGAGCAGAAACCAGAGTCCAGCAAGCAGAAAGCAGGACTATGAGCCAGGGCACAACAACCGAAAACCGATATTGTTGTTAAAGTTGACAGCGACATCCCTGTAACGCCTAGCACAGCGGACATACGACCTATCAAAATTGAACGACCCGCCGCGTATCACACGATATTTTTCTCCAAAGTCGCTTGATGCATTTGATTCACCGCCATCATACATCTGATACCAACTCCCCGTCCATTCCAAAACATTTCCGCTGGCATCAAGTATCTTGAATGGCGAAATGCCGTCAGGATACAACCCAATCGGCGTGGTCGTGTAAATGTGACTCTCGACCGAGTTGCAGCGTTTGCTGTCAAAGGTTTCACCCCACGGATACTCACGTCCATCTGTGCCGCGCGCGCTTTTCTCCCATTCCATTTCAGTGGGCAAACGAAATAGTTTACCCGTAACACGCGACAGCCAATTACAGTATGCTTCGGCTTCGTGCCAATTCACGCCGACAACAGGTCTGCCCGGGCTGCTCAAATCGCGATCGTCCCAATAACCGGGGCGGTCAAATGGGCGTTCAAGCATTTGCTGTGCGCGTGCAAGTGCTTGTTCATCGGTCATTGACACAAATTCATTCCAGAAGCGAAATATTTGCGGTGTCCAATTGAGCCGCTTGGCGCGCTCCTCAAGTTTTTCTTCTGACTCGTTAAGAATCTTGCGAGTGTAAAGCCAAGATTCGGCGGCGCTCGCGTGCGCGTCCGCGCCGCCCTGTTTCCACTGCTTGCCCGCGTCGCTCCACCAGCGGTCATTCCTGTAGCCGCCGTCCTGCACAAAGAACTGAAACTCGGCATTCGTGACCGGATAGCGTCCGATTTCAAACGCGGGCAGTGCGATTTTGCGTTGCGTAGTGTTTTCATCTCGATACGCGCGTTTGTCCTTTGCATCGCTGCCGCGCACGAATTCACCGGCGGGCACGAGTTCCATGGGCGGAAGAATCGCCCACACCGCGCGTCCTTCGCACTCGAATTTTTGCGGCGCGAGTTCGGGATGTCCCAATTCGCCAAGCGCGAGTCCCGCGCCGATGCGCGCGCGCAAATGCCCCCCCGCGTCGCGTTGGCGTTTCAACAGTGCCGCGCGCGTTTGTTCCGCCAACGGCGCGAGTTGTTTTTGATGCACGCCCGCTTCCGCCAAACAACGACCCGCGAGCGGCAAATTGTCGCGGCGCACCGTTTCGATAAAACGCGGCGCATCCTCATCCGCCTGACTCGCCGCGAGCATGACGGTTTCTTCCCATTGATTCGTCGGCGGCGGTTCGACGCGCTCGCCCGCCGCGTATCGCTTGGGCATAAAATCCCACGTGCGCCAGCCCGCGCGCCAATAATTGGAGAGATTCTTGCCCGCGCGAAATTCTTGGAGCAACCGCCGCGCGGCAAAATATTCCAACAAGAGGTGATGCCAAAACGTCCACGTCGTCTTGTCTTCGCCGCGCGTCAAGAGGTTCGCGTGCGCTGCGAGTTCCAAAGTTTGCGCCGCCGTGAGCGGCGCGGGCACGGCGGCCAACACTTGTTCCACAAATTCGGCGCCGAATGCGGTGCTCTTGCGTCCCGCTTGAATGGCGTATGCGATGCGGCTCAAATTGTCCAACAGCGCGGTCTGAATTTCCTTGCGCTGATTCAACCATTCCCGCGGGACGCGTTCGTCGCGCAGTTCGTGTTCGACGCGCCGCGCGGCAAGGTCTTGTAACAGATGGGCGCGATTTTCCGCGAACGGTTTCCCTTGTTCGCAGCGGTCGGCAATCAGCGCGAGAAACATCGGATTGCGCGCCAGTTTTTCAAAGCGGTCGTCGTGCGAATGGAGACGTTTGTCAAAGTCCGCCCACAATTCCACCGCGCGTTCCGCGCCAAAGCGCAGTTCCAAATACTGCCGCATGCGCTCGCGGTCGAGCCGCTGCACCTTGACTTGGGGCAGGCGCAGCCCGTTGTCGTAATCGTCGGTGCGGCAGGTAAAGACCGCCCAGTTGTCCTTTGGCAGTTCGCGGTTTGCCCAATTCGCCCAACGGTCAATCCGCAGCGCGCGGTCGTCATACGGCATCTGGTTCACGCCGTCGAGCAAAAAGCAGACGCGCCCGCGATTCACCGCTTGCCCGTAGGTTTCGTTGAGACCGAGCAGTTCCCACTCTTTTTGTAAAAATTCGGCGGGCTGCGCGTGCGCGTCGTCGAATTTCGACAAATCAATCCACACCGGCAGTTTGCCTGCGCGCGGGTCGCGCACCATTTGCAGCGCCAAGTCCAGCGCGAGGCGTTCGAGCGTGGTCGTTTTACCCGCGCCCGGCTCGCCCAAAATCACGGCGCGCGTTTTGTCGTGTTTCGTAATCGCGTCACGCACGTCTTCGACTATGATGCCCGCGGCGCTGATGCCCGGGTCGTTCGTATCGCTCATGCGCAGCTGCGGTTCGGGCAGACTGCCGCGCAAGCGCACATAACGTTGGTCCCAACGCAAGTATGTGTCGTCCAACAAAAAACGGCGGATGAGATAAATCGCCTGACGGTGGTCGGCATGAATTTGTCCGAGTGCGCCGCCGAGCAGCGCCACCTCCTGCCGCGTCACGCGCAAGGTTGTTTCCGGCGTAGTAATGACGTGCACCGCGCGTTCGTGCGCGTCCGTTTCGGTAGTGAGTTTGACGCTCAGATTTTGCAGCGCGCCGACGATTTGCGCGAGCAGCCCTTCGACGCGCGTCAGGTCAACGTCCGTCTGCGTGATTTGGTCGCCAAAAATCACATCGCGTTCGGAGCGGACATTTTGGATTTCGGTTTTACGTTGCTTGGGTTCACGCGGCATAGATGATTCCGATCAAAAAATTTGCTTACCCGCCGAAAATTTTCAACGCCAATTCTGCGAGCGCGCCCAACGCCGCGCCCAATTCGACGGCGGATTTTACGCTCCCGCCGATTTTGTTCATCGTTTCTTTCGCCTCGCCGAGCGTTGCATGGATGCGCGCGGGCAGCGGTTTCGGTTTCTGCGCTTCGCCAAGCACTTCCACCACATCGCCCTCGACCACTTCGATGCGCCGCGCTTGCGATGCAGAAAGTTGAGGTGATTGTTTGAGCATGGCGATTTCGTTTTGCACCTGCTCGAGTTGTTCGATAAATTCGCGCGGGGTGGAAACATTCGCAATGTTCAAGTCGCGGGCGGCATTGTATTGATTGCCGCGTATGATTTGGTCGCCCATGATGACATTGCCTTTGGCGTTGATTCTGGCATTGTCCTTCAGGATGACCTGATTCTTGGGCGCAGCTTGCGAGGATTTTTTCTTGTTCGAGGCAGCCATGCAATTGCTCTCCTTTTTCCAAATGCGCGACCCGCCGTGGGGTTATGCTAGGGGAAGGCGCGTCGGCTGAGTTCGCCCTGCGGCGTTTCGGATTGGGAACAATTGTAACACGCGCGGAACGGCGGCGTCAATGCATCGAATCAAGCCATGTAAAATGTTACCCGGTAGGGTATTGTCGAGACATTTGATAATGTTACCTGCATGAAAACAGGTAACTCCATGAGTCAAAACAGTAAGCAAGAATATTTTCGCATTATGCACGCACGCTATCACCGCGCGCGCTCGGACGCCGAGAAATCCCAACTGCTGGATGAATTCTGCGAAGTGTGTTCGTGTCATCGCAAACATGCGATTCGTAAGCTCAATCGTCCTTTACCCACGCGCAAGAAAAAATCGCGTCGCAAAGCGCGCGGCACGACCTACAATGCCAAAGTCATCGGCGTGCTCAAAGCGGTGTGGGAAGCCGCAGGGTATCCTTGGTCGGTACGGCTCAAAGCGCTGTTGCCGCTGTGGCTGGTCTGGATTCGCATCCGCTA
This sequence comes from Chloroflexota bacterium, assembly GCA_016209205.1. Taxonomy (GTDB): domain Bacteria; phylum Chloroflexota; class Anaerolineae; order UBA4142; family SHND01; genus SHND01. Next base: position 1,056 of record JACQWQ010000263.1, on the reverse strand, counting down.
TGCGCTCACGTCGGAGCAGGAACGGCAACTCTTGGCGATCAGTGCACGCCAAATCGATCGCCGTTTGCAATCGCATAAACTCGAACTCAAGCGGCGGCTGTATGGGCGCACCAAGCCCGGTACCTTGCTCAAACATCAAATCCCGATTCGCACCGAGCATTGGGACGTGACCGAGCCGGGCTATGTCGAAATTGATTTGGTCTCGCATTCCGGTTCCCATGCCGAGGGCGACTTCATTTATTCGCTGAATTTAACCGATATTTTCACCGGGTGGACCGAAACGCGTGCGGTGATGGGCAAAGGCCAACGCGGGGTCGTGGCAGCACTCGATGAGATGAAGGCCGCGTTGCCCTTCGCCCTCAAAGCGATCGATTCCGACAACGGCAGCGAATTTCTGAATGCGCACTTGGTGCGCTACTGCAAACAACAGCACTTGGAATTCACGCGCTCGCGTCCGTACAAAAAAGATGACAATGCCCACATTGAACAAAAGAATTGGACGCATGTCCGCAAACTCATTGGTTATGATCGCTTTGACTCGCTGCGCGCGCTGGCGGCGATGAATGACTTGTATACCGGCGAATGGCCGCTGATGATGAATCTGTTTCAACCGTCAGTCAAGTTGCAAAGCAAAGTCCGCAAGGGTTCGCGCCTCACGCGCCGATACGATACACCGCAGACACCGTTGGATCGTTTGCTGCAAGCCAAATGTGGGGATCCACAAAAAATCGCCGCGCTGCTCAAACAACGTCAACTCACCGACCCCTTCGACCTCGCCGCGACGATTGAGCGCAAGGTCGAAAATATTTGGGCACTTGCCAATCTCAAACAAGCGCCGCGTGTCTCGCGCAAGCGTGGGTGACATTATCAGATGGCGCGACGATACCGCGTTGGGTAGCTTTTACATATGGCTTGACAGGTACCGTCAACCAAGAATTCTGATTCAACGCTCGCGCGTGACTCACAAATCACGAATGCGTTCTTACTTGGGTGGGCGCTCGCCGAGACGCTCGGGCATGCGCGGCGTGGTTCAATCCCCGGTAACCCCAAGCCGTT
>JACQWQ010000252.1 GCA_016209205.1 Chloroflexota bacterium | reverse complement strand
TGGTCGAGCGCGGTGAGCTCACCGAAAAGGACGCGCGTAAATTGGTCAGCGACGTGCAAAAAGAAGTCAACAAGCGTCGCAAGAGCGGACAGACCAAAGCGGAAAAAGAAATGGAAGGCATGATGGAAAAACTGAATGTTCATTCCAAAGCAGATATCGAAGACCTCACCGCCCAAGTCGTCGCTCTCTCGAAACGCATCGAAGAACTCAAAAGCGAAATGAACAAGTCGTGAAGCGTGAAACGTGAAGCGTGAAACGTGAAGCGTGAAACGTCAAACGTCAAACGTCAAACTGTCTGCCTGAATACAACGTCAACGTTTCACGTTTTACGTTTCACGGTTTTTCTATCCATGTGGCAATTCAAGAGTCCGTTCATCACCTTTGGGCAAGACGCGTTGGACTATCTCGATTCACTGCGCGGGCGTCATGCGTTCATCGTCACCGACGCCAACATTGCGCGTTTCGGGCTGACCGATTACGTAACCGAGCATCTTGACAACGCGGGGCTGACCTACACGCTCTTTGAGCGCGTCGAACCCGAACCCTCTTTGCAGACCGTACGCGCGGCGGCTGCCGAAATGATGCGCGTGCAGCCCGATTGGATCATCGGCTTGGGCGGCGGCTCGTGCATGGATGCCGCCAAAGCGGCATGGCTTTTGTACGAGCGTCCCGATGTGGATTTGGAAGGCGTGACGCCGATGGAGCAGTTTGGCTTGCGCAGCAAAGCGAGACTGATTGCCATTCCTACCACGTCTGGCACCGGTTCTGAAACTACGCTCGCTGCGGTGTTGACCGACATTGAATTGCACCGCAAAGTAACGCTTGGCTCGTACGAGCTCGTGCCCGATGTCGCGATTGTAGACCCGCGTTTTGTAATGAAACTGCCGCCGAGCGTCACAGCCGATACGGGCATGGATGCGCTGACGCACGCCATCGAAGGTTATTCCAATCGGATGCGCAATGATTTCAGCGACGGGCTGGCGCTCAATGCCATTCGGCTCGTGCTGGATTATTTGCCACGGGCTTTTGCCAACGGGGAGGACGCCGCAGCGCGCGAGCACATGCACAATGCCGCGACGATTGCCGGGCTGGCGTTTGGCAATTCGCAAACGGGATTGTCGCACGCGTTGGGACATTCGTTCGGCGCATTGTTCAAGGTGCCGCACGGGCGCGCGGTGAGTTTGTTTTTGCCGTACGTGATCCAGTACGAAGTCGGGAGCGGAATGTCGCGCTATACGGAGATTGCACATACGATGCGGCTGCACGCGCACGACGAGCGCGAAGCGGCGCGTGTGGTGACGGGTCGTCTGCGCGAATTGCAGGCAAAATTGAATCTGCCGACGACGCTCAAGCAAGCCGGTGCAACGGCAGAGCAATTGGATGAATTGATGCCGCGCCTCATCGCGAACGCCGAGATGGACTCGCAGCTGGTGATGAATATGCGCGTGCCCGACGCACAGGATTTGGAGCGCCTGTTTCGTTATGCGTTTGACGGGCGCACGATTGATTTCTAAAACATCACGCGGATAACCCCGGACGATTGGGTTAGCCGCGTTTTTTTATGTTTACGCTCGCTGCCCAAGTTTTAGCGCGAATTCCAGGTTGGTTGATGGGATGTAGTATAGCGCCTTGTGCGCGTTTATGCCGCGTTCAACCTCCACAATGGGCTAGACGACCATAAACGGAATAGGAATTCGCTCTAGAAAGGTGAGAACATGGACACAGCAAGCTCACAGCCCAAAGAAAAATTGCGACAGGGATTCAAAAAGTACTTGAATCCTTTTATGATCGGCATGTGGCGGTTGGGTCTGGGCCCCATGATGAACATGACGCCCGAATACGGCGGACAACTCATGGTCTTGACGCACACGGGACGCAAGTCTGGCAAGATGCGCCGTCAACCGTTGAATTACGCCATCGTGGACAATGAGGTGTACTGCGTCGTTGGATTCGGACCCACTTCGGATTGGTATCGCAACATCCTGGCGAACCCGCGCGTCCAAGTGTGGCTGCCCGATGGTTGGTGGGAAGGCATCGCGCAAGATATTAGCGATTCGCCGGACCGCGCGCGTTTGCTCCGCGCGGTAATGATTGGCAGCGGCTTTGCCGCCCGTGTCGCGGGCATGGATCCAAAAACGATTAGCGATGCGGAATTGGAAAACCTGACGCAGGACTACCGGCTCATTCGCATCCAAAGGACTGCGGCGCGCACCGGACGCGATGGTCCCGGCGATTTGGCGTGGGTGTGGCAAGTTGCGACGTTTGTGCTGCTTTTCATCCTTTTGGGTTCGCGACGCACACGGCGCGGCTGAATTCTGCATGGACAAAATAATCGCGCAGCTGTTGGCGGCGGACGAACCGGCGCTGCGTTACAAAATACGCGCGCATGTTTTGAATGAAGACGCGCACGCGAAAAAGTTGCGTGCCTTGCGCGCACAGATTGCGCAGTCGCCACGCGCCATCGCGCTGCTTTCGGAACGCAATGCGCGTGGTGAAATTGCAAGGCAGCCGTACTCGAAATGGTCGGGCGCGCATTGGGTCCTGACCATGCTCGCCGAATTGGAATATCCGCCCGGCGACAAAACATTGATTCCGCTGCGCGATCAAATGTTGACGTGGCTCTTTTCCAAGCAATACGAGACGGAACTGATTCGCCGCGTCAAGGGACAAACCGAAATTCGGATTCACGCTTCGATTGACGGCAACGCGTTGTGGTACATGCACAAGTTGGATATTGCCGACGCGCGCGCGGAGCGTTTGGCAACGCGCTTGTTGGAAACACAATGGGCAGACGGCGGCTGGAACTGCGATGTGCGCGCCCGCGGCGATACGTCGTCCTTCACCGAATCTTTGATTCCGCTGCGCGCGCTGGCACTGCATGCACGCGTCACGGGCGAGCAAAAGATATATGATAGCGTCGCGCGCGCGGCCGAATTTTTCTTGAAGCGCAATTTGTTCAAACGGGTGCGCAATGGCCGCGTGATTCATCGGTATTTTGTCCGCCTGCGTTTTCCGAATTACTGGCACTATGATATTCTGTTTGCGCTCAAGGTGATGACGGAAGCGGGCTTGATTGACGACGCGCGCTGCAACGACGCGCTCGATGTGTTAGAGTCGAAACAATTGCCGCAGGGCGGTTGGGCGGCGGAAGGAAAATACTATCGCGTGACGCCGCAAAAAATTCCGTACGGGCGCAGCTTGGCGGATTGGGGCGTGGTAAGCGCCAAGCAGCGCAATGATTTTGTCACCGCCGACGCGTTGCACGTGCTCCGCGCGGCAGGCAGGTATACGCCGTGAGTTCAAAACGCAGAAAGGTTGGGCTGGCGTTGAGCGGCGGTGGGGCGCGCGGTCCCGCGCATATTGGCGTGCTGCGCGTGTTGGAACGCGAGCACATTCCGATTGACGTGGTCGCGGGCGTCAGCGCCGGTGCGGTGACGGGCGCGTTGTATTGCGCGGGTGTGCCGCTCGACGACATGCTGCGCGCGCTCAAGGATTTTCGGTGGCGCCGCATCCTCAGCTTGACGTGGCCCCTGCACGGGCTGGTCTCGTTTGCCAAGCTGGAAAAATATCTGATCCACTGGATCGGCGATGTGTGGTTCAGCGAATTGAAAAAACCGTTTGCCGTCGGCGCGACGGATTTGCTGACGGGGCGTCCGATCATTTTTACGACGGGCCGCGTTGCGCCGCTCGTGCGCGCGAGCTGTTCGATTCCCGGACTCGTCGCGCCGCTCCCGTACGGTGAGTACTGGCTGGTGGACGGCGGAATCTCGTGCAATTTGCCGTCGCAAGCGGCGCGCGCGTTGGGTGCGGAGGTGGTGATTGGCGTAGACTTGCTCAAGCCGTACGTGCGTCGCAATTTTGGGGCGCCGGGCATTGCGAGCACCGCGCTGGAAATTATGATCCGGCATTCGGGGGGGGGGCTGGAAAGCGCGGACGTGCTGATTTCACCGGCGCTGGACAACAAAACGTATTCGCGCTTTAGTCGCGCGCAAGAGATGATCGAATTGGGCGAACGCGCGGCGGAGCAAATGCTGCCGCGCTTGCGGGCGCAATTGGATTACGCCGCGTGGAACGTTGAGGAACCGGCGCAAATCGAGCCCTTCCCATCGAATTGAAATTCGTGGCGCGAAGTGCGCGCCATCAACAAAGCGCCGTAAGAAACAAGGCAGAGAACGCCCGGCGTCTGTTTTTGCATTGTTTTTTCCGTCGCTTTTTTTCAGGCGTCGAAGGCGATGCAGTTCATCGCACAATTCGATGATGCGCGTTGTTTTATGCGGGCGGCTTGCGTTTCGGTTTTGCCGCTTTCTCGTTCAAGCCCTGAATCTGGCGCGCCAGAACTTGGATTTGTTCCGAGAGCTCTTGAATTTCGCCGCGCGTGGGCGTGCCGCGTTTTTCGAGGGCGCGTTCGATTTTCAATTCTTCGGGCGTGCGCGCCACCGGCTGCACCGCCAAGAGTTTTTCCAGAATTTGTAATCCTTGCTTGGGACTGATTTCGCCGCGCTCGATGAGGACTTGCATGCGCCGTTCAATCTCGGAATCCAGCCGCGCGGTCCAATCGAGCGGGAGGAGCGTCGTGCGTAGTTGTTTGATGGTTTGATTGCTGGCTTGAATCAAATTCGTGAGCACGGTGTTGGGCAGCCCGCTGCCGGTCTGGCGTTCTTGTTCGAGAATGATTTGCGCCTGAACTTGCGAGGTAATGTCTTCGCCGTTGGCATGGTCGAGCACGATCACATCATCGCCGCGCCGGATCAGCTCTGCCAAATCCAGCAGGGTGACATAGCGTTTGGCATGGGTGTCATACAGTTTGCGATTGTTGTATCGTTTGATAATAGGCATAAAAACCTCACCCGCGCCGCTTGCACTGGCTCACGCGCGGCGCACAGGCATGGCGATTTTTGACGCACTGCGTCATCACGAGTATAGCGCGGGTTGGCGAAAAAAAAAAGAGGAGCAGCGCGGCGGACGCCAAGTGTTAGGCGGCAGTGGCAATGCGCGCCGATGTCTCGGACGAACTGCGTCCGCTGCATCGGATGCATTGCAGCAAGCCGCAGGGTGACGCGCAGTCCAACTGCGCTTTAACCAGAGCGCGGGTTGCCGAAAAAAAAGAGGAGCAACGCGGTGGGCGCTGCTCCTCCGGAGAGAGAGAGTTGAAACGCATCGCCCTTAGGCGAGGGCTTTGACTTTTTTGACGGTCTTTTCGGCTTGGTGTACGGCAGTTTTTTCCTGCTTTTGCAAGTCGGCGGCAAACTTGCGCACTTGCTTTTCGTTTTGCTTGACCAGCTTGCGTGCATCTTTTTCCATCTCTTGGCCGCGTTCGACAAACAGCTCAAACCATTCGCCCACTTTGTCCCCGACGACGCCGAACGCGCCGACGTACGCCAACAGGGCTTTGTGTCCGAATTCCATCAAATCATCCGCGCGCTTGCTTTGTTGTTTTTTGGTTGCCATCAAGAACCTCCCGTTCTGGAATTAACGATTTATGACGCACTGCGTCATAAGCAAAGAAATTATAACGCACTGCGTCATAAAAGTCAAGAGGCAATTTTGGGGTGCTTGCCCACAGCTGTTCGGAGGCAGCGGCGACGCGCAGTCCAACTGCGCTTTAACAACTTGTTTGACTGACTCTGTGCTAAAATGAGAGCAATTCAACGACGAAAGGATCCTGCCATGGGCGTTTTCAAAGACAGCAAACAATTTTATGATACCGTTGGCGAATTGATGGTGCGCGCCAAAACCGATCCGGTCATCGGACCCAAGATCGCCAAGTCGGGCGTGATCATTCAATTCAAATACACCGACCCCGACGCGATGACGACCATCAATGCCAAAGGCAAACCCGCCGAACCGGGCACGTTTGTAGAGGTGATTAACGGTCCGACGAATTTGAAACCGGATATTGAAATGACGATGGCGGCCGACGTGGCGCATCAATTCTGGCAGGGCAAAGTGAATTTGGTCGAAGCGCTTGCCAGAAAGAAAATCATTCTCAAAGGCAATCAGCTCAAAGTGCTGGGACTCTTGCCCGCCGTCGAACCATTGTACAAGCGCTACCCCGAACTGTTGAAAGAAAAGGGGTTGAGCCATTTGATCGGCAAATGAGGGATAAGCATGAAAAAATGGTTGGCAATCGCCGCAGGCGCGGGTATAAAAAGCGTAAACATTAAACCTTGACAAAGGCATAGTGAGGTGAACATGGCAGACGAACGGGTGATCGTAGTGACGGGCGTGGCAAGTTATTGGGGCAATCGCGTGGCGGCGCGGCTGTTGGAACAAGACGACGTACATGTCATTGGCATTGACGACGAGCCGCCGCAGGACAATGTGGACGGCCTCGATTTCATTCAGGCGGATTTGCGCAACCCACTGTTGGTCGAACTCTTGCAGCAAGAGCAAGTGGAGACCGTCATCCATCTCAAATTCCGCGAAACGCTCACGCCGAGCGAGAGTGTCTTTGAACAAAACGTCATGGGCACGGTGAAACTGTTGGGCGCGTGCGGCGAGGCGGGCGTGGCGCGTGTGGTGCTCAAAAGTTCGCTGATGGTGTACGGCGCGCGTCCCGACAATCCGATGTTTCTGCGCGAAGACCATCCGCTCAACGGCAACAAAAAATATGGCTATCTCCGCGACTGGATTGAAATCGAAAAATACGCGGACAGCTTTCACGAACAAAATCCCGAAACGATCCTCACCATTTTGCGTTTCGGACACATTGTCGGACCAAAAGCCGATACGCCGATGACGCGCTTTTTGCGCGAAGAAGAAGCGATTACGCTGCTCGGTTTCGACCCGATGGTGCAAGTGATTCACGAAGACGACGTGGTGAGCGCGCTCGTGCACGCGGCGAACGGCGACCACCCCGGCGCGTTCAACGTCGCGCCGGAAAAAGGGATGCCGCTTTGGAAAACGCTCGGGCTGGCGAGCAAACTGCCAATTCCGATTTTGCACCCGTTCGCGTATTGGAGTGTGTCGCTGGGCGGTCCGCGTCTTGCCCCGCTGCCGCTGGATTATTTGCGTTTTCCCTGCATGGGCGATATGACAAAAATGCGCGACGTTTTGCAATTCACGCCGCAATACACGCCCGAAGAAACCGTCCGCGAATTTTCATCCCAGCAGCGCGTGCGCAAACTGTTGGGCAAAAAGAGCCGCGAAGCGTTCGAACAAAACCGCCTGCGCGACACGCTGCAACGCCGCAAACGCTCACGCGAACGCGAAGGGGCGCGCAGCGCGACACGCCGCAAGAACAAAGCGGCTTAGGAGGCACAGCGAAATGGGACAAATTGACGAACTCGAACAAGCCATGAACAGTGGCGCGGATCAAGTAACGGACGAACGCGATGCCTCCGCGAACGGCGATGAAAAGGCAGCGGTGATGGACGCTCCGGCCGCGCCCGTGAAAAAGCAGGCGAAAAAAGCGCGCAAGAAAAAGATGCCCGCGAAAAAATCCAAGTCCACGCGGCGCGCGCGCGCGGCATTGCGCGAACAAATTCAAGAACCGCCGGTGGCGGATGAATTGCCCGACGTGCAAGCCGAGCTGGAAGCGAATCCCGAATTGCAGAAACGCAATCAGGCGTTGGGCGAAGAACTGCTGCACGAAGTAGAATTGCTGATCAAACGGTTGATGCGGCTCAGCCCCGCGTACAAGACGCAGCTCGCCGTGCCCCAAGAGGTGCAAGAAGCCATCGGCGACAATATCGAAGCGGCGGCGTCGAGCGCGGGCGGCGCGAGTATTTTGAAACGACTGCAAAGTTTGCTGCCCGGTGAAATGCTGGACACGGACACGCTCAAAGGTTTGTGGACGATGTTGAAATTCACCGGCGAGTATCAGGTGGACGTGCTCAAGCGCCGCATGAAGGGCGATTACGAAACGGACGAGTGGGGCATGGATCAGGAATTTATTGACGCCGTGCGCCCGCTGTTTGATTTCATGTACAACAAGTATTGGCGCGTCACCATGTCCGGTTTGGAAAACGTGCCGGAAGAGGGCCGCGCGCTGCTCGTTTCCAATCATTCGGGACAATTGCCGATGGACGGCGCGATGATCGGCATCGGCATTTTGCAAAATCATCCCGCCTCGCGCATGATGCGCGCGTTGTACGCGAATTGGTTTCCGACGCTGCCGTTCGTTTCGGACATTCTCACCAAAACGGGACAGGTGATGGCGAACGACGAAAACGCGGAACGGCTTTTGCGGCAAGACAATCTGGTCGCGGTGTTCCCCGAAGGATACAAAGGCGTCGGCAAATTGTACAAAGACCGTTATCATCTCGCGCGTTTCGGGCGCGGCGGATTCGTGCGCATCGCGTTGAAAAGCAAAGCGCCGATGATTCCCGTCGCGGTCGTGGGCGCGGAGGAAACGTACATTTCGCTGTACAAATCGCAGACGCTGGCGAAATTGATCGGCTTTCCGTATTTCCCCATTTCGCCGACGTTCCCGTGGCTCGGTCCGCTCGGCTTGATTCCGCTGCCGACGAAATGGTACATTGACATCGGCGAACCGATTCACACCGACGCGTATCCCGAAGGTTCGGAAAACAACCTGATGCTGATTTCGCAGCTCACGGACCAAGTGCGTGACACGGTGCAGAACATGATCAACGACCGGCTGCGACAGCGCAAGTCCATTTTTATGGGGTGAACCGGACCCTAACTGGGACCAGCCGAAACCAAATCAGGAAACCGCGAATCCACGCGAATCCTTCAATGCTTCAGGACAGGTCTGCGCGAATGAAAAAAGATTCGCGTAGATTCGCGTAGATTCGCGATGGAAAAATGGAGATGAGACAAGTTATCGTCTATCCTGGCGAAGACGGATATTGGGTGGCAGAGTGCCCGAGTCTGCCGGGATGCATTAGTCAAGGCGAGACGCGTGAACAAGCCGTTGCAAACATCAAAGAAGCTATTCAGGGATACATTGCGGCTTTGGAAGAAGACAGTTTGCCTGTCCCCGAATATAAATAAACCACTCATGCTACGCAGTTCATTTGCAAACAAGCTCTTTTTGACAGGATTAACAGGATTAACAGGATTGGTAAAATAATCCTATTAATCCTGTCTATCGGTTTTTTCAGTGCGTAACGCGAGTAAACCATACTTTTCGTCAAAGGAGGCCACAATGCCCGTATTTCAAGACACCGAGACCCTGTACGCGGTAATGCGCGATGTGTTCGGGACCGTGCTGGAAAAAAATCCGAAAGCGTTTGACGATATGCTCAAAAACCGGTTGACGGTGCGTTTCAAAATCAGTCAGCCCGACGGACAAGTGACGTTGGACGGCAAGACGCGTCCGCCGAAATTTACGTACGGCGCGTTCAGCGGACGTCCTGACATAGATTTGGAATTGACGGGCGACGTGCTCGACAAATTGCTCAAGCACGAAATCTCGGCGCAAAAATCCGTGATGGACGGCACGATCAAATTCAAGGGCAATCCGCTCAAGTTACAGGGAATGCTCAATGTTTTGAAAGCGAGCAATGCGGTCTATCCCGATGCGCTCAAGAAAAACGGACTGTGAAAGAAAGAACCCCGTCGAAAAATTTTTCGACGGGGTTCTCATATTTCCCGTCGCCCTTGTCGCCAAACACTTGGGGTCTGGAGGACTTGCGCGTATACAAGACCCCAAGTGTTTTGAAACGATGTCGCCCCTCGCGGCGCGCCGCGCGCCGCGCGCCGCGATGTTCTTTATCGCCAAACACTTGGGGGCTGGAGGACTCGCGCGCGCAAAACAAGAATTTGGAATAAAATATGTTTGTGGTTTGAACATTGAATGGTGCGGAACGCGGTTCCGCACGCCTAAACAACGCGCATTCAACAACAAAGCAATGGACTATATAGATTTTGACCTTCACCTCTCTCCCACGCCGAACGGCTATCGCGTGCGCGCGGTGAACGCGCAAGGCGCAAATGTGAGCGCGGATTTCGAGTTGCCGTTCACGGATACGGAAATTGAAAACTTGATGCTGCGGGTGGGACGCGCACGCAAGAATCGCAGTATGGGGCGCGGTTCGGCGGATATGCAGGCGGCGCTGAAATTCGGCAGCAAATTGTTTGACACCGTTTTCGCGGGCGAAGTGTTGGCGCTGTGGCGCAACGGGCTGAACAGCATTCCGGCGGGACGGGGTTTGCGCGTGCGCGTGTTTCTCACCGATACGCCCGATTTGCTGGATCTGCCGTGGGAATTTTTGTACGACAAGCAACTCAATCGTTTTGTGGCAGTGTCCAGCAAAACGCCGCTGGTGCGTTATCCCGCGCTGCCGACGCCGATTCGACCGCTGCCGCTGCAACTGCCGTTACGCATTTTGGCAATGATTCCCAAACCCAATGATTGGGTCGCGCTGGATGTGGAACTCGAATGGCGTAATTTGTAAACCGCGCTGCGTGATTTGCAAGCGCGCGGGCTGGTGGTCTTGGAACGGCTCGACGCGGCAACCTATTCGGCGCTGCAGCGCAAACTGCGACAAAACGTGTATCATGTCTTTCATTTCATTGGGCACGGCGGGCTGTCCGAACGCACGAATGAAGGAGTGCTGGTTTTTACAAATGAATTCGGCGGCGGGCAAGAGGTTGGCAGTTTGAAACTCGCGCATTTGTTTGGCGACCACGATTCCTTGCGTTTGGTGATTCTCAATGCGTGTGAAGGCGCGCGCAGCACGCGTCAAGACCCGTTCGCCAGTGTCGCCGCGAGTTTGGTGCAGCGCGAAATTCCTGCCGTCGTCGCCATGCAGTTTGAAATCAGCGATGAAGCGGCGCTCCAATTCTCGAGCGAGTTTTACAGCGTTTTGGCGGAAGGCAGCGCAGTGGATACGGCAATGTCCGAAGCGCGCAAAGCGATTTGGGGCAGTGTGAGCGATTTGGAATGGGGCACGCCGGTCTTGTACATGCGCGCGCCGGATGGCGTGATTTTTGATTTAAAGAACGCGTCGCCGATACAAGTCCCGCCAGCTGTAGAACCGCCGCCCCCAATTCGCATCGAGCCAAAGCAAGAACCCTCCCCCGCGCAAGTTATTCGCCCTGCCCCACCAGCCGCTGAAGGAGCACCGCAAGCGGAGACGGATATCGAAGAACAAAAACGCCGTTTACAGGAAGCGATTGACGCGGGCAAAGAGGCGGCACGGCAACGCAAAGAAGAGTTGATGAAACGCTTTGAAGCGGATAAAGCACCATCTCTGAGCGTCCAGACTACTCTTCCCGCGCCCAAAATCGAACTCCCTGCGCGCAAGACGAACAAGGCGGGACAAGAAATGATTCTCATTCCCGCGGGCGAATTTTTGATGGGAACGACGGACGCGGAAGCGCAGCGAGTGATTCGAGAATATGGCAAGGACTATGAGCAATATGTGCGCTGGGAACAACCACAACACACGGTTTCTCTCGACGCGTTTTACATTTCGCGTTATCTGGTGACGAACGCGGAATACAAAAAATTTGTGGACGCGACAAATTACAAAACGCCGCAGCATTGGCAAAACGGGAAAATTCCG
>JACQWQ010000272.1:7214-20801 GCA_016209205.1 Chloroflexota bacterium | reverse complement strand
ACAGGTTTGGGCTTGGTGTCAGGAGACACTCGGACAGACGGTTCAAGCCAAACGGCGTGAGCAATTCGCCTCCCTGGGGAAGGCGGAACAAAAATGGGACCAATTGCCAGAGCCCACCTGAACCTTTTTTCATCAGTCCAGGCGTAACGTGAGCGTACGGCTTGGCGTTGCGCCCTGCACACGAATGGATGCAATGAAAGCTCGGGTTGCCGTCGCGATGAGCGGCGGCGTTGACAGTTCTACCGCCGCCGCGCTGCTGCATGAACGCGGCTACGCGGTCATCGGTTTGATGATGCGGATGTGGACGGAAGAAGGCGACGGTTTTTTGCCAAACAGATGCTGTTCGCCCGAAGCCGTTGCCGACGCGCGCCGCGTCTGTCAAACCCTTGGCATCCCGTTCTATTTGTTGAACGTGGAGGACGAATTCAAAACGCGCGTGGTAGATTTCTTTCTGGACGGTTACGCGGCGGGCGTCACGCCGAATCCGTGTTTGCAGTGCAACCGTTTGGTGAAATTTGGGACGCTGCTGGCAAAAGCGCGCGCGTTGGGCGCGGACCTTTTGGCGACGGGACACTATGCGCGTATCGTGCAAAACGAACGCGGCGAGTATGAACTGCTCAAGGGGGTTGACGCCAAAAAAGATCAATCGTACGCGCTGCACATTTTGTCGCAAGACCAACTCGCCCATTCCATGTTTCCGCTCGGCGAATTTACCAAAGCCGAGACGCGTGCGCTGGCAGCGCAATACAATTTGCGCGTCGCAGAAAAAGCAGAGTCGCAAGATTTGTGTTTTATCGCCGACGGCGACTATCGCAATTTCATGCGCCGCAATCGCCCCGACGCGCTCGTACCCGGACCGATTCTCGACACGCAAGGCAACGTCTTGGGACAACACACCGGCTTGCCCGATTACACCATCGGTCAACGCAAAGGACTGGGCATCGCCGCGCGCGAACCGTTGTACGTGGTTGCGCTCGACGGCGCGCGCAACGCGTTGATTGTGGGACACAAAGCGGAGTTGGGCAAACGCGTTTTGATTGCGCGCGCGGTGAATTGGATTCCGCCGCGCCTCGCGGAAAAGCTGCCCCTGCGCGCGTCGGTAAAAATTCGGTACCGTTCGATGGAAGCGCCAGCCACCCTCACTCCTGACGCATCATCACGCATATTGCCCAAGTCACGCGTCGTGCGTGATGATGCGTCACCCGACCTCCCTCGCCAAGCTCGGGACAGGCACGCTCCCAGTGAGGGGGGGGAGAAAAAGGTACGGGTTGAATTCGACGAACCATTGCGCGATATTACTCCCGGGCAGGCTGCCGTTTTTTATGACGGCGAACGCTGCCTCGGCGGAGGCATAATTGAAGGCGGAAGGATGAAGGCGGAAGGATGAATCCAAAGATCCGTTCTTGCCAATTCATCCTTCATCCTTCATCCTTCATCCTTTGTTTACTCTTCCTGCACTCGCCCTCGCCTTTGTCATCAGCTCGCTGATCGGACTCGCGTTTTATCTCGTGTTCGGACACGGCTGGCTCCGGCTCGCTGGCTATTGGCTCGTCGCAGTCGTCGGGTTCTTTGCGGGTCAAATCATTTCAACGCTTTTTAATTTTTCCCTCCTCCCCATCGGCTCGGTGAATTTGGTGGAAGCCACCGTCACGTGTCTCATTGCCTTGTTTATCGCACGCACGCTATGGAAATCAGAACCCGCCGCGTAACTTACAGAGATTTTACAACCGCATAAAACGCGTGCAACACGGGGGGACGATACTGTGTAATAAGAATGCACAGGGCTTATGTGCTTGCGAAAGAGCGGTGTTTCGTCAGGCAAGTGTTTTCACAAGTCCTGCAACGATTTCCCCCAAGGAGGATTGCCATGTCCAAGTTTCAATTCAAAATCGTGGGCATCATTGCGCTCGTCGTGATGCTCGGTGTATTGGTTGGCGTGAGTCCAGTGTTCGCCGACAACGGTACGGAAAGCGCGGACGCCGACGGACGAATGCCTGCTGCCGGCCAACAAATTCCGTGGGCAGATTTCATCGGCGCGCCAGTGATTCCATCTGCCACGAATGGGCTGTGGGTGTGGAGTGAAGATGTCAGCGGACAACAAGTGCTGCACGTGCGCGTCGGCAGTGACGGCAGCGCGCATACTTTTACCGGGATCATTCGCACGGGCGGCGTAAGCAATTTTTACGATGCGGTGGTGGTGAATGGCACCGGCGATGATACGGTCACGTCGCCGCGCTACAATCGCGTGGACTTTACCCTTGCGACCACCGGCGGCGGCGAAGGCGTGGACGTCAATTGGAGCGGCGCGTGGTTGGTTCTCGATTTGCAAGTAGACGGCGTGTCGAATCCCGCGCAGATTTTCTATGGCGCAGCCGGTACCGCCGCGACCGGCAACCCGCTCGGCGTGCGAGCGGGTAGAGAAGGTTGGCTCGCCTTGCCCATCACCATGCTCGACGGTCCCACCGCGTTCGAGCGCAACATCGCGAACGGTTACTATCTCTATCGTACTCCGAATGGCGTGTATCACATGCGCCTGACGACGACCTCGACCGACACATTGGTCCTCTATCGCGGCAGCATTATTACGGAAGAAGGATTCTTCCGCGCGAAACGGCGCTTTCTGGGCGACCCGCGCGATTATGTCTTCCTCGTGAGACCCAAAGAGGTGCTGTTCCAGTTTTTCACCCTGGGACATTTGGACGGTTTTGATTGGATCGTCGGCGGCGGCGCCAAGCCCGACAACATGACCTTTACGCTCAAAATGAACGGCAAGCTGGCTGCGCCAAACATTTCGCTCGGCTCGAATCCGTTCGGTACCGTCAAGGCGTACACGTTCCGTCTCGTGGAATAAGCTCTCGTCTTGCATCTCGCGCACATGTTCACGAGCGAGTTGTCACCTTGCGCGGCAAGGGACTGTGACCTGCGAACGGTAGTGTAACTGTGCGTGAACCAAGTCGCCAAAAAAAGTTGTCCCGCGCTTGCGCGCAGGACAACTTTTTTTATGACCTTTATTTGTGCTATAATCGAGCCAATACGATTTCGATTGCGACTTATATGACAACGGTTGAAACCATTCGCGACTTTTCGATCATTTTTCTCGCGCTGTCCACCATCGTGACTCAAGTCATTTTGGTCTTGCTTTTGCTCGAGATTCGTACGCTCTCGAAAATGTTGCGCGAAAATATCTCTCCGATATTGCAGTCGGCAGACGAAACGGTACGCACTGTGCGCGGGACGAGCGTTTTCGTGACCGATCATGTGGTGTCGCCTGTCGTACGCATTTCCAGCATGGCGGCCGGAGTATCCGAAGCGCTGCGCGTGCTGGCGCGACGCGGCAGGTAACAGGGTAGCGCATCGCACGTAAGAATGGTTGGGCACACTCGCCCGCGTTCAATTTCCAGTTGGGTGACCTACGAGCACGTTCGCTCAAGCCGTTGAGCGCGGGCTTGGGAAAGAGAGGGTTCTGATGAACAATTCACGTGGCTTTGAATTTTTGGCGGGCTTTTTGTTGGGCGGGGTTGTCGGCGCGGCGATTGCCTTGCTGATGGCGCCGCAGTCCGGCGAACAGACCCGCGAACAAATCCGCGAGCGCGGCATCGAGCTGCGCGCGCGCGGTGAAGAATTTTCCACTGAAGCAATGCAGCGCGCGCAGCTGATGGCAGAGGAAGGTCAAAAGCGCGCCACCGAAATGCAAGAACGCAGCCGCCTCGCGCTCGAAGAACAAAAGGCGCGTTTGCAAGAAGCGATTGATGCGGGCAAGCAAGCCGCCGCACAGCGCCGCAGCGATTTGCTGAGTTCGTTTGACGCCAGCAAAGCGCCCAAACCGCCCGCCGCAGCGCAAGAAGGTTAAACGATCCGCCTCTTTGTTTTCTGAACGTCACCCGCTCCGCAGATTGAAATTCTCGCGTGAGCGGGTGCTTGATTTTGAGGAGGTGGCATACACCAATTTTTTTGTGTCCCCGCATAGCTGTTATAATCTAACGCGCGTCATGAGCAGCGCACCCACTGTTTCACCCACCTTTCGTCCCCCGGGACGCCCCGTTGACGTTCGCAAAATTCTGAAACGCCATCGTCCTTTTCTCATTGCTTCCGCTTTTGCGCTGGCCGGTCTCGTCGCGATCGAAGCCTGGGGCGTCAGCCAATTTTTCCCGCAGCCCGCGCCGAACAATCAATTTTTCTTGGGCGCGCTCGCAGTGCTCATTGCACTCGTCGGAAACCTCATTGCGTTTCTCGCGCCGCCGCGTTTTAGCGCGCCCGAAAAATTTCCGCGCCCCGTCGGCGCATTCGCCCAAGCGACCGCGTTCGGTGGGGCATGTACGCTTGCGTCATTCCTCCTCATTTTTTGTGTGCTCTGGCTGCAAGCGGCATTCGCACTGGACGCGGCAGTGCTGCTGTTGAAAGATTTGTATTTTTACGCGCTCGCCGCCGTGATCTTGTTTCACGGCTTGTTATATTACGTACGGCAAATGCACTGGCTGTACGAAGAGTTTGGCGGCGCGGATTCGCCGCTAAAGCCGATTGCGGCGAGCGGCGGCATCGGCGTCATGATCTTTGTGATCGCCATTGTCTTGTTGCCGCTGGACTTGCAAACGATTACGCGCGCGCCGGAAACCCTGCGCGGAATCCTCGGACTATTCACCTACGGACGCGATTTGTATTTGCTCACGCTCGCGCTCGGCGCGTACGCGTGGCATTTTCGCTGGCTCGCGGACCATTGAAAGTAATCAGTGACCAGTGACTGATCACTGATTACTGATTACTGATTACTAGCGACTAATGAGAACTCCCATCCTTGCCGGAAATTGGAAAATGAATACCAACCTCGCGTCGGCGACGGAACTCGTCAACGCGATGAAAAATGATCTGGCGCAGCTCGCCGCGACGGGCAAGGTCCAAGTGGTCTTGTGCCCGCCGTTCGTCTATCTGTCGCGCGTCGCGGAACTGGTGCAGGGCACCGCCATTGGCGTCGGCGCACAGGACATGTACTTTCAAGCCAAAGGCGCGTTCACCGGCGAGGTCGCGCCCGCGATGGTTGCCGATTTCGCGCAATATGTCATTCTCGGTCATTCCGAACGCCGCCAGTATTTTCACGAGAGCGATGAAATCGTCAATAAAAAAATTCACGCCGCGCTCGCGCAGAATTTAAAGCCAATCGTGTGCGTGGGCGAAGCGCTCGAAACGTACGAAATGGGCGAAACAGATGTGTGGGTGCGCGGGCAGATTCACGGCGCGCTCAAAGGTCTGACGGCAGAGCAGGTTCGCGGTCTGGTGATTGCGTACGAACCGATTTGGGCCATCGGTACAGGCAAGGCGGCGACGGGCGCGGGCGCAAATTCCGTCATCGGCATTTCGATTCGCGGCGCGATTGCGGATTTGTACGGTGAGGACGTGGCGCAAGCGGTACGCGTTCAATATGGCGGCAGCGTCACGGGCAAAAACATTGATGAATTTATCGTGCAGCCCGATATAGATGGCGCGCTCGTCGGCGGCGCAAGTTTGAAAGCCGAAGACTTTGTGGCGATTTGTCGCGCGGGGTTGAAGAAGATGGAGAGATAGAGAGCGGGAGAGCGGGAGAGATTGAGAGCGGGAGAGCGGGAGAGATTGAGAGAGGGAGAGATTGAGAGATTGAGAGCACTCCATCACTCTCACTCCATCACTCTCTCACTCCATCACTCCATCACTCTCACTCCATCACTCTCTCACTCCATCACTCCATCACTCTCTCACTCCATCACTCCATCACTCTCTCACTCCATCACTCCATCACTCCATCACTCCATCACTCTCTCACTCCATCGCTCCATCACTCCATCACTCCATCACTCCATCACTCTCTCACTCCATCACTCCATCACTCCATCACTCCATCACAATCATGGACATTCGCGGTCGGCTCGAACTTTATCGCAAGCACATTGACCGTCCGGAATTTCAGGTGCTGCTCTTTCCGCTGGTCTTGCTCATTCTGTCGCAAATTCTCGGGGCAATGTTTCACACCGAGACGTTCGCGGGATCGGCGTTCGTCGTTTGTATCTTTTGGGGACCGTTGTTTGTCATGCACGTGTGGGGCGCGGGCAAAGCGTGGGATGATTTCAAACGCCGCGATTATCCCAAAGAACTCGCGCTGTTCGCATTGGTCATGAATGCGCTCGCTCCGTTTGCAGTGATTTTTGCGATCCTCTACGTCTGATGGAAATCCTCGCGTTTTTCCTTCTCTTTGGCGCGATGCTTTTTTTGCAGCATTGGCTCCAACAGCACATTCAAGGCGCGACGTTCGCGGTCACGGGCAACCCGGGCTGCGCGGTGCGCGCGTTATTTCTCTTGCTGCTGCCCGGGGTGTTCTTGCACGAATTCAGTCACTGGCTCGTCGCCAATTTGCTCGGCGTGCGTACCGGAAAAATCAGCATCGGCTTGGGCAAAATGCGCGGCAACAAACATTTTTCGCTCGGCTCGGTCACGGTCGAACGCACCGATCCGCTGCGCGAATCGCTCATTGGCGTCGCGCCTTTCGCATCTGGATTGCTCGCGATTTGGGCGCTGATGGGTTTTGGCTTTGGCTTGTGGGCGCCGAATGATCCGCTGCGCGTCGTCGAAACCATTTGGGCCGCCCTCGGCGATCCGCTGACGTGGCTGGCGCTCTATTTCGTCTTTGCCGTTTCCACCTCCATGATTCCCAGCGAATCCGACCGCGAACCGTGGGGCGTGATTATTGGCATCTTTGCAGCAATCGGCGCGCTCGCGCTCATTCTCGGTTGGGCGCCCACCGTTTCGCCCGAAATGCTCGAATTCGGACAGCGCGTGCTCTATACGCTCATTTTTGTTTTCGGCATTATTGTCGTCGTGAACAGCGCGCTCGCCATCGTGATTTTTGTTTTTGAATGGCTCTTGGGCGTAATGACCCAGCGCCGCGTGCGATATTAAATTTGCTTGTTCGCGAACAGTTGCACTGCGAGCTGCAACGGCAGTCCAACTGCCTTTAAACATCCCGCGCGCCGCGTGCGTTATTGACGCCGCAGCCGCGCCAGTACGGCTAACGCCCCCCCTCCGATCACCACCAACGCAATGGTCTTTGGAATTCCGCTCGGCAAAATCAACGCCAACGCGCCGAACGCTGCCGTGAGCAAGTAATAGACCAACACAATCGCGCGCATCGAAAGCCCGCTGTCGTACAAGCGATGGTGCAAATGTCCACGGTCACCCGCAAAAGGCGAACGTCTCACGCGCAGGCGATTGGCAATTTGCCATGCCACGTCGAGAATCGGGATGCCTAACGCGAGCAGCGCGGTTGCCATTTTGGCGCCGCCGATGATTGCCAACACCGCCAGCGCAAAGCCCAACACGTACGCGCCCGAACCGAGAAAAATTTTCGCGGGCGGAAAATTGAAAATCAAAAATCCCAGCGTCGCGCCAATCAACGCCAGCGGCAGCAGCGCGATGCTGTATTGGGTCAATTTAAAATTGTGCAAAAATAAGATCACACTCGCAATCACCGTCACGCCGCCGACGAGTCCGTCCACGCCGTCCAAAAAATTTACCGTGTTCATCATGCCTACGATCCAAAACAGTGTAAACAGGATCGCCACAACGTCGGGCAACTTGATCGGCGAACCATCCAGTGGACTCGCGATTTCTTGGATAATGACGCCCGATGCAATTGCGATCAGTGCAACGCCAAGCTGCATTGTGAAGAGTGGCGCGGCTTTTAATTCGCGCACATCGTCAATCAAACCGACGACGGCGACAATCAAAACGCCCACGCACAAACCAATGACGCGTGGGCGTTCGTTTTCGTCAATGGGTCCAAAGCGCGGAAATGCAAATGTCAGCACGATGCCAGCCACAAACGCGACGGCGAGCGGAATGCCGCCGAGGCGCGGCGTCGGGATTTGATGCGTGCGACGCGGCGCGGGTTGGTCGAGCCAATTCAAACGACGGGCAAGGCGAATGGTAAACGGAGTGAGAACGAGCGCGGCAACAAACGCGACGGCGAAAACGAGCAAGAGATACGGCGTCATGAGCGCGCCTATTGTAGCGCAGAGTGGCGCACGGGCATATTTCAAACCCAAGTTTTGCAAAACTCGTTTGAAAATCGTCTCGTCCTCACGCATTGACGTTTCACTGGAACGGTGCTATAGAATAGAACAAATGACCGAACGCAAATCGGCGCGGCGTACGCGCGAAACGACTGCCCCGTACACGACGTCAACCTTGAGCGCGCGCGACCTCAAGCAAATTACGCGCCGCATTGTGCGCGCCGCGCATCCCGAAATGATTATTTTGTTCGGCTCGCGCGTATACGGCAAACCGCGTCCCGATAGTGACCTCGACGTTCTGATTGTGACAGAAAACGCTGCCCATGCGACAGACCTGCGCGCGCAGCTGCGTCCCTTTCCGGTAGCGTTGGATGTGCACACGCGTACGCCGGACGAATTGACGCAGCGTTTGGAAATGGGCGATCCGTTTATCCAAGACATTGTCGGGCGCGGACGCCAAGTGTATCCGGGACGCGCGGCGAACGGCTTTGCCGCGCGGGCGCGCGCCGCGCTGGTGCAAGGTCAAACCCATCCCAAGGAGAATGCCATCGTGGTACTCGAATGGGTCGAAAAGGCGGAAGGTGATTTCGAGGGAGCGCTCATGTGGTCCCGGCGAAAGAAAAATCTGCGCCCTGAAAAATTGTGCTGGGATTGCCAACAGACTGTCGAAAAATATCTGAAGGCATTTCTCACGCGCCACCGCGTGCACTTTGAACGCATTCACGAGCTCGACAAGTTGTTCGACTTGTGCGTGACCGTAGACCCGGATTTTCGTCTCGTCAAAGCGGCAGTGGACGCGGCGGATGTTTGTGAACCCAAAATTCGCTACCCGGGCAATTCGGTGACCGAAGCGCAGGCGCGTCAAGCATTTGCCGCCGCCAAAGAGATTCGCAAATTCGTACGCGCCAAATTGGGACTGCCCTAACCGTGCTCAACAAAGTTTCACTGGTTTACAATCACCCGTGGCTCGCACCGGGACGCGACGCGCTGAACCTCGTCATCGGCGACGACCTCGACGCGGCGTTGAGCGCCGCGCTTTTTTTGCGCGCACATCCCAACGCAAAAATCATTGGCGTCTATTCCAAATATACCACCGTATATTATTCTGCCGCGTGCGCGTGGAATGAGGTGTTGAACGCGGTGTGGCTCGACCTCGACATTTATCACGCGCAATGTAGATCGCTCGGGCACCATATTGTGCGCGTAAATGCGCGCGACCCATTGCCCGGTTTCAAAAGTTCGCTCAATCTCAACGACCTGTGGGGCAAGGCGCTGCAAAAAAATTTTGACGAAAAATATCCGCTGGGCACGATTCATTTCTTGATGTGGCTGTACAACGTGGAAATCCCCAGCACGCCGGACGCCGATTTGTTGCTCTGGCTCGCCGATTCCGCATATATCAACGCGCAAGCGCGCGCCTATCGCAAACGCTGGGTGAATCAGCAAACCGCGTGGGTCGAACGCGAGGGCTTCAAGTGGAACGTGAAAGGTTGGCTGCACGGCGCGATTCAAGTGAAATCGTTGCAGCAAACGTTCGAACAAGTGAACACACTTGCGTTTGAAGAACGGATGCGCGCGTTCCAACAAACGCTGGACGCGCAGGGCTTTCACCAAGGCGCGGGGCAGGTCGCGTCGCATCATTTGAAACTGTTTGGCTATCAGTGCCAGCCGGACGGCGCTGTGGGCGCGTACGTTTTGCGTTTGCTGGAATTTGTTTCGCAGCAAACGGGTTGGAAGTATGCCCCCGCGCAGGTCGAGCCATTGAAACATTTGCAGAGCAAAACCGGCAAACGTGTCGCCGAAAAATTGGCGCGCGTGCAAGCGCAAGGGCTGGCGAACTTTTTGGAAACGCACAACGTCTTTTCGTACGTGTTCACACATTTCGACACGATCAATTACACAACGGGTTTGACGGAACATTGCGGCGAACGTTCCCTACGCGCATGACGTTTCACGCCTATCGCGAATCGCCTATCGCGCATTGCACTATCGCACTATCGCACGATTGCACTATCGCACGATTGCACAAATGAACAACACCATTCAAATTTCCAATCTGCGCCGCGTGTACAAATCGCACATTGGCGCGTTTCGACGCAAGCTCAAAGTGGTCGAAGCGGTCAAGGACATTTCGTTCGAGGTCGAGCCGGGCGAATTATTTGGCGTGCTCGGTCCGAACGGCGCGGGCAAAACAACAACCGTCAAAATGCTGACGACTTTGCTGATTCCGACGAGCGGCACGGCGACGATTCTGGGCTACGACGTGGTGAAACAAGCCGACGCGATTCGCCCGCGCATCGGTTTTATTTTCGGCGGCGAACGCGGCTTGTATTGGCGTTTATCGGGCATAGACAACCTGCGTTATTTCTCCGCGCTGTATCAAATTGACCCGGAAATTTCCAAGAAACGCATTCCGCAGCTGCTAGAACTCGTCGGGCTGACCGACCGCGCGAGCGAAAAAGTAGAGGGGTATTCGCGTGGCATGAAGCAGCGCCTGCACATTGCGCGCACGTTGTTGAACGACCCCGAGGTGCTGTTTCTCGACGAGCCGTCTATCGGACTCGACCCCGTCGCGGCGCGTGACATTCGCGGCGTGGTGCGCGATATGCGCGAGCAAAAGAAAACGATTTTACTCACGACGCACTATATGTTCGAAGCGGATGAATTATGCCGCCGCATCGCGGTCATCAATCACGGCAAAATCATTGCGCTGGATACGCCCGCGAATTTGAAGCGCTTTGTTCAAGATTTGGCGGTGGTGGAATTTCAAGTCAAGACCCTTACGCCCCAAACGCTGGAGCGGCTCAAGGCGCTGCCGATTGTGGATGCCGTTTCGGTGGAGGAACGCGAACAGAACTCTCTCGTCGTCGTGCAATCTCCGCGCGGCGCCGAAGCCGTGCCCGATTTGTTGGCGCAGTTCAACGGCGCGTCCATCCAAAAAGTGTCCGTGCGCGAACCAACGCTCGAGGACGCGTATGTGAGATTAGTGAATCAAGCGGATGAGCCAGAAGTGAGTTTGAGTTGATGAAAACGTGATGCGTCAAACGTCAATTTGCGCCTCACGTTTCACGTTTCACGTTTCACGAATCCCATGTTCCTCAAATACACCCGCGCGGTGTTTGCCGCGTTCAAAATGAGCTATCTGTCACTCGTGATGGACGGTTTTTTTATCTTTGCTACGCTGCTGATGCCGTTGATTTACGCGCTGATTGCGTTTGGCCTCCTGCGCGACAAGGGCGCGAATTATGGCATCTATGTCGCCATCGGCAGCGGGCTTGCGGGCTTGTGGAGCACGCTGTTGTTTGGCAGCGGCAACGCGATTACGTCCGAACGCTGGACGGGCACGCTGGAAAATATCGCCGCACTGCCCACGCCGCTGTGGGTGATTGTGTTTGGCAAAACGCTCGCGAGTACGATGCAATCGCTGCTTTCCATGATTGCGAGTTATTTACTCGGTTGGCTCGTCTTTGGTTATCCGCTGGGCATCGCGCAACCGCTCGAATTTTTCGTGGTCTTGTCGGTGGGCATCGTTTCGTTCGTCGCGTTCGGTCTGATGCTCGCGCCCGCGTTTTTGCTCAATCCGCAAATCCAGCAATTTCAAAACGCGATGGAATATCCCGTGTATATTCTGTGCGGTTTCCTATTTCCCGTCGCGCTGCTGCCGTTTTGGACGACGCCGTTTTCGTACATTCTCTCGCCATTTTGGACGGCGCGCGCCTTGCAGAGCGCTGCGGGCGGAACTCTCACGCTCGACCAGCTTGGGGTTGACTGCGCGATGATCTTGCTGCTCGGCGTGATTTATCTCGGCATTGCGGCGCTGCTCTTTCGCATCGTCCTGCACAAAGCGCGCGTGGACGCGACACTTGGTTTGCAGTAATCAGTGACCAGTCATCAGTCATCAGTGACCAGTCATCAGTCATCAGTGATCAGTCATCAGTGACCAGTGACAACTGATTACTGTCCACTACTCACTGATCACTGATTACTGATTACTGATTACTGATTCTAGAAATGCGACGACTCATCATCAACCTCCAACTCTTTTGGCAAGGCGCGGTGCTTTCGTATCGCGCGTTGTTTACGTGGCTGCGGCCCACGACGTTCATTGCGTCCATGATTTTTTTCCCGCTCGGTCAAATCATGTTCTTTACACTGCTCGGCATTTATGCCACGGGCGCACAGAACGCGAGTTTCTTTCTCATCGGCAACGCGATGCAAATTACCGCGTCGTCAGGCATTTTCGGCGTCACCATGGCTGTCGGCGGCGAACGCTGGGCGGGCACGTTGATGTATCTGTTCGGTTCGCCCGCAAATCGTTTGGCGATTTTTACCGGACGCGCGATGGTGCATGTTTTGAATGGCTTTGTCGAAGTATTGATGGGACTGGCGTGGGGCTGGCTCTTGGGCTGGGTAGATTTTTCGCGCACCGATCCGCTCGCGCTTGGGCTGACGATTTTGATTGCGACCTTCAGTACCGCGGCGATGGGACTGCTGCTCGGCTGTCTCGGTCTCATCACCCTTAACATCATGTTTATCAACAACTTGATCTATTTTTTGCTGCTTCTGTTTTCCGGCGCGAATGTGCCGGTCACATCCCTGCCGTGGTGGATGCAATACATTTCGTGGGCGCTCCCGTTAACGCGCGGCATTCAAGCCGCGCGCAATGTGGTCGGCGGCGCGCCCCTAACCCAAGTGATAGATTTATTGGCGGGCGAATTGTTGATCGGAGTTATTTATCTTGTCGCCGGATATTCGCTCTTTCGCGTTTTTGAAGCGGAAGCCAAACGCCGTGGCACACTGGAAGCGTTTTGAGAAGAACAAAAATTTACGCGGAAAAGACAGTCGAAACATTGCCCTGCAAAGTTTCGACTGTTTTCATTGGGGGTCGTCCCGGCTCAATTGGTTGCGAGCGACAACAAGAGCTGCTTTTCATTTTTCGTCGGGTCGTTCGGCAAAATCAGCGTGAGCGTTTGATTGCCCTTTTTCCACATTTCGGTTTGATCGGCAGTGTTCACGGCATTGGCTTGCGCCATAATGTTGCTGACCATGCTATTGGTTTCCCAGCCCGCGCCTTTGAGCTTGTCGGCGTAGAAACCTTTGACTTGGTCCCACGTCGCATCTTTGGGCACGCTGTACCCTTTTTGCTCGATTTTGCCCCCGACGCCCATGGACTGACGCAGCGCCGCATCTTGCTGCATATTTTTCGCCAGCGTGTTGGCGATATTGGGGTCCAACGCCGTCGCGCCCGGATACGCGGGAATGTCGTTCATCGTCGCGGGAGGGCTGCCACACGCGCTCAGCGCCAACAGGACCGCGAGCAGCGCCACCGCGAAAAGCGTGAATTGTCTCGACCGTACGTTTAACATTGAGTCACCTCCAGAGTGTGATGTCCCTTTATATCACGCCGTCGTGACAAAAACGTGACAAGTAGGGGCAAGCCCTTGTGGTTGCCCAGCCGAAATGGGCGAGGACAAGCCCTTGTGGTTGCCCAGCCGAAATGGGCGAGGACAAGCCCTTGTGGTTGCCCAGCCGAAATGGGCGAGGACAAGCCCTT
>JACQWQ010000272.1:0-7126 GCA_016209205.1 Chloroflexota bacterium | reverse complement strand
TGGGCGAGGACAAGCCCTTGTGGTTGCCCAGCCGAAATGGGCGAGGACAAGCCCTTGTGGTTGCCCAGCCGAAATGGGCGAGGACAAGCCATCGCCCCTACTCAATGCGCCGCGAAAAAATATTCGAGCATTTCGTCCGTCAAGCCGCTCCACGCGCCCCAATTGTGTCCCTCTTGAATTTGAAAAATTTGCACGGTATCGCCGCGCGCGCGCAATGGTTCTGCGCGCGGATTCAAATCGCCCACATCCCAGCCGGGAATCCCCGTGCTGAAAAAAATTTTCTGCGGCGACGCGGGACAGGGCACATCGCTCTTGCCGCAGTTGTACGCGCGCGCGATAAAATCGTTCATGCGTTGTCCGCCCGACGCCGCGTTGCTGCCCGCGCCGTTCGGGTTGTCCAGCACCCAGTACGCGGGGGAGAATGCGGCTAGCTTGCCAAACACGTCGGGGTAACGCAGCGCCGCGTACGTTCCAAATACGCCGCCAAAACTCGCGCCGACCAACACGCGCGCGTCGCGCGACGCGTCGGAGCGATACTGCGCGTCAATCGTCGGAATCAATTCTTGCGTAATGAACTGCGCGAACTTTTCGGGTGTGACCAAAAAATCATTCACGCGCCGGTTCGTGTGCGGCGGATTTGGCTCGCGCGCATCAATATACACCGCCAGCACCGGCGCAATGCGTCCATCCGCAATCAAATTGTCGAGCACCGCGTTCATCGCGCCGATCCTGTCGTCAAAAAAATTGTTGCCGTCGGTGACATACAACACCGGCAATTTTTCCAACTTGGCATATCCCGCTGGACTGTACACACGATAATTGACCGGGTGCTCCATCGCTTGACTCTCTAGCGCGATCCAATCGGTCAATGTACCTGTGGCAATGCCAGGGCGTCGCCGCGTTTCATCGGTAATTTGAAAATCGGGCATCGTCAACACATTGTTGAAATCCAGACCGTCATTGCGGCGCTGCGGATTCGCCGGGTCCAAAATTTCTTGCGTCTCGTTCAACACGATTTGATAATCGGTGCGACTGTCGCGCGGGAAATTGGCAACGCCGTACCACAAATCCGTATTGGGCGCCCGCTGCCCTTGAATGGGCTTGCCCTGCGCCCAAAACGAAAAATCGCCGTGCCAGTGTACCGACGTCGCTTCGCCGCGATACAAAAAGATCACACGGTCATTCACGATGAACGGCACGTTGCGCGTGCGGACTAATTTTTCCCACAAGGCGTTGACGCGCGCTTGCGCGTCCGCGCTGGCGGCAATTTCCGCAACAGTTTCTTCCCATGCCGCCAAGGTGTCTGGCAAACCATCGGGAATCGTCGCGCGGGTCGCCTTGCGCGTAGGCGTGCGCGTCGGCGCGAGTGTAACGGTGGGAGGGGAGACTGTCGGCGACGGCGGAAGCGCGGTGGCGGTTGGAATGAACGCGGTGGCAGTTGAAATGCGCACAGTGCGCGTCGGCGCGGCTTGCGTTTCTGTCCGCGTGGGCGCGGGTATGTCGGTCGCGAGAGGGGTACTACATGCCGTCAATGAAAAAATGCCTAACAGTAAAAGGATTGCGATTACAGAGTGCAATTCATTTTCCTTTTGAAGCGGAGCGTCAGGTTGAAATTCTACCACATTGCGTCAGCAAGGGTGTGCGTCAAAGTTTTGGGTCGGCGCGGCGGGCGATGCCGATGTGCGATGTATTCCATCGCCTTCATCGGACAAATCGCGCCAACGACTACACCAAGTGTGCTCGCGAACACAGTTCGCAACGAATCGAATAGATTCGCGACCGCACACTGAAATCCCAACCTGCGGCGGCAGGTTTTGTGTTTTTGTAGCGAGCGAATTCATTCGCCCAAAAACGTGACGCACACCCTCAGCAACTTGGCGCTGGCCGAAAAGAGACCTTCGAGGTTTTGAACCATTCGCGTAAACTCAAGCAGCTCCGCCAAAACCTCGAAGGTCTTGCGCTGCGCGACCAAATTTTGACTTGCGCCTGTTAAGCTATTGCATGGCGCGCCCGATGGCCGCAGAAGCAATTCTGTGCTGGATTGCCAAACATCCTGACGACGAGGTCTCGATCCATTCGAATTCACCCTAGTTCCCCAACGTACGTATCGTTTGCACCCATTCGACTGCCGTTGCTGCGCGCTTGCGCGGGAACGGCGTTTTTTTTCCGCGAACCATCGGGACCCATTCACTGCACACGGTCGTAAGAAAAAGAGAGCCGCTCCGCAGAATGGGATTCACCATGAAAACCTTGGTCCAGTGCGCTCCTTTATGGCTTGCGTTGATTTTTTTCCTCGGCCCCCTCACACTCGGCGCAGAAGGTAAACACACCGCAGGTTCGACCCCCGAATTCGGATTGCCGCCAGATGGTGTGCCGCGACCCCTTTCCCCTTACAGCACACTGTGGTTTCAATTCCAATACCGCGGCGACCGGACGCCGATTGAAATTCGGCTGCTCGACGGACTGGCGCCGGATATTCAATTTGCCGTTTATACGCCTGAACTGATGGAAAAAATCCAGCGCGGCGAGCCGCACAAGCCCATTGGACAAATGGTGCGCGCCAACGGCGAACCTGCGCGCGACCTCAGCTGGGCGGGCAAGTTCCCCAACTCTGGCAAGTACTATGTTGCCGTGCAAAACCCGTCCGCGTTGACCCGCTCGATTCGCTTGCTCGCAATGGGCACTGCGGTTGAATTTCCACACACGACCGGCATATCCAACGCGGAACAACCAAAACAAAATCAACCCGCCGCCGCTGCGCAAGCAAGCCGTGACGTTTCCGCTCAGCCGCCCGCTTCCGCCATGCCCGCGCATCTCATCGCCAACGCGGTTTGGGTCGAGTTACCCGGTTACGTCGGCGCGGCATCGTTTTCGATTCCCTTGACTGCGCGCCCCGCGCGTTGCACGCCCGCGAATGCAATGCCCGCGAATGTCACGCGCAGCGTTCTGTTGTGTCCCAATGAAACCTACGCGCCGTTTCGTGTCACGGGCAGCAATCTGACCGTGTACGGCGACCCGACCGCGTTGGTGCAAGGCGCGCCGCGCGGCTTTGGCATTACCGTCACAGGCAACAATGTCGCCATTGTCGGCGTGCGCGTTGCCGCCGCTACGCAACTCACGGATGTGAACACGTGGCTCTGTTTGTACGAAGCGTGTACGTATGACACAATTTACCAAAAGGGCGCCGTGCGCGGCGGCATCGGCTATGGCGGGGGCATTTTGCTCCAAAACAATTCCAACACCGCCGTAATCCATTCCACGGTGTGGGGCGGCACGATTGGCGTCGCTTCCATGCGCAGCACCAACAACAAAATCGTCGGCAACAATCTTTCCAACTTGAACGGTTGGGGCGTGTACCTCATGTCCGCCAACAACACGTTTGTCGTCAACAATACCTTGAATGATGTGAATCGCGGCTGCACGGGGCCAGACGGGTTCTTTTATCAAAGCGGTTGTGAAAGCGCGGGGTTTGCTTGCGCCGGTTGTCAACACAGCATCATCGTCGGCAATACTTGTACGCGGGCAGGCAATTGTTATTATGCCGACGGCTTGGGCGGAATAAAAAGTAACGCGAACAGGTTTTTCAACAATTATTGCGCTGCCGCGAGCAACAATTGTTTCGAGGTCACGTATACGCAGGGCAATCAATTCGACTATAACATTGCCACTGCAGACCCGGCAACGGGAACAAATTGCGCGTATCCCTTTTGGATTTCCGGCTCGATCGTGCAATTCGGCAAACACAACGATTGGGCCTGCACGCATTCCCAAAAACGCGCCGAGGAGGAATCGAAAATTTCAACGCTCGAACCAACAGAGGTACGCGGGTTGTAATGCACTTGGACAATTCTTCCAAGCTCCGTACGATTCGGTGTGCCCAACTTGGCATTTTCCTCACCGATTCAACGTCCAATCATAACGCGTCCATGCGAGTCGGAGTTTCGCGCGCGCGTCCCACAAACGGTTCGCCTGCGCTTCAGCTTGCCAGTATCCACTCACAAATTCCAAAATGCCGTCGCGTCCGCCGAAATCTTGCGCGTACCATTTGAAAATCGGCGAGAGAAAAATGGTGGTGCGTTCAAAATCCAAATGCGTAGTGGCGTTGACGAATGCGCGCGCTGCCAAATCGAGCTGCGCGAAAATGTTTGCAGGATCATAGACTGCAATCGGCGGGCAGGAACGGGACGCGCAGTGGAGTGCGGCATGAATGCGCGGGTCAAGGCGCGGCAGCATCCACTTGGTTCGTGAATCCGTGGGTGCAAAAACGGGAAACGGCGTATAGGGCGGCGTCTGATTGCGGCGCAAAATGCCATGTTCGATGTGATCTGCCGCGATACGCTGTCCGCCGATGCAATACGCGGTGCGACGAAAAAAGCCCCAATCCTCCCATACAGTTTTGTGCATTCCAAACGCAATCACGCCCTGCATCACCAAAACATTGTACAAGTTAATCCAAAATGCGAGCTGCTGTTCTTCCGTGCGCAGGGTTAGTGGGTCAAAGGCGACCAGCAGCGCCGCCGTTTCCCGCAAGCGCAAGAACAAATCGCTGGACGCCACACGCGCATAGTCAAAGCTGTTGCGTTCCGCGTCATACGCTTCGGCGTGTAAGCGATTCATCAACCGGCGCAATTCCATATCCACATTGCCGCTCACGTTCCCGCGCGACGCGGTTGCCGTATTCAACACGGTCTGCGCATCCACGCGTGCGAGAGCGTCCAACGCGCGATTCCACCAGCGCGCGCCTTGGTCGCGCCACGATGACTCGCGCGTGGGCGCGGGCACATTGCGCCAAAAATCTGCTTTCAAGTTTTCCATGCTGCGCTCAATGTAGCAGAAACCTCTCATGCTGACTGTAGTGCGGCTTACACAAGCATAGGAAACGCAGCTCTGTAATCTCGCCTACAGAACCTTTTCAAGGTTTCTTGTATCCTGTTTGGCAGTCGGACAAATTGATTCAATCTGGGAGACAGCGAGCTATGGACGCGCAAACGATTTTCAGAATCATCGGGCTGGCTGTCGCGCTTTTGACTTTGACAGCGTGCGCCGCCGCGTCCGCGCCTCCCCCCATTCCAACTCCCCCTGTCACAACGACCGCTGCGCCCGGCGCGTTGACCAATGCTACCGCTGCGCCGACACTCAATCTGCTTCCCGATCAAGATCCTCCGCCCGGTGCGTCCGCCGAATTCAAAACCGATTTCACACGGCACACCGTCCCGTACGCGGAAATTTTTTCCGGCGGTCCGCCCAAAGACGGCATCCCCGCCATTGACACGCCAAAGTTCGTCAGCGTGAACGACGCGGATGGGTGGCTGAAATCGAACGAGCCGGTGATTCTGGTCGAGCAGAACGGCGACGCGCGCGCGTATCCGCTGCAAATTCTCATTTGGCACGAAATTGTAAACGATACGGTCGGAGGCGTTCCAGTCGTTGTGACGTTCTGTCCGTTGTGCAATACGGCGATTGCGTTTGAGCGAACGGTGAATGGACGCGTATTGGATTTTGGCGCGACCGGACGTTTGCGCTACAGTAATCTGGTAATGTACGACCGGCAAACCGAAACGTGGTGGCAACAAGCAACAGGCGAAGCGATTGCGGGTGAAATGGTCGGTGAGCAGTTGAATTTTGTACCTGCATCTATCATTGCGTGGAGTGACTTGAAGACGGCGCATCCGAATGCACAAGTGTTGTCGCGCGAAACGGGATACAAGCGTCCCTATGGACAAAATCCGTATGTCGGTTACGACGACGTGAACAATCCGCCATTCCTTTATCGCGGACCCGCAACGCCGGACAAATTGAAACCGATTGCGCGGGTGCTTACGGTGGAGTTGAATGGCGACGCGGTGGCGTATCCGTACGACGTTTTACAGACCGCGCCCGTCGTGAACGATACGGTGGGCGGCAAACCGATCGTCGTATTTTGGAAACCCGGCACGGCGTCTGCGTTGGATGCAGGTTCGATTGCCAATGGGCGCGATGTCGGCGCGGGGCTTGCGTATTCACGCGAACTCGACAATCAGGTTCTGAACTTGAAACTCGACGGCGCGCGCATCCTTGACGAACAAACCGGCAGCGAATGGAATTTGTTTGGACAGGCAGTCAATGGCAAACTGCAAGGGAAACAATTGACGCCCATCGTTGCCATCAATCACTTTTGGTTTTCGTGGGCGGCGTTCAAACCACAAACGCGCATCTATCGTCCGTAATGATTCGTTTTTTTCTTCTCGATACTGGTTCTGGTTCACGCCTTGATTCTCGAGCTCGGCGCTGCGCGGACGGTATATTCGCGTGTCCCGCGTCAGTTGCGAACGGCGTGCAAATCCCCAGCCCGCGCGAAGGATTTCCCGCGCCGGATTTTGTGTTGGAGGACTTGTGGAAAACCATATTCATCCCGAATTCAATGACGACGAATTGGATGCGGCGCTGCTTGTTTCGCTTGGCGAAACGATGAATCGGCGCAACCTCTCTGCGGCGCAAATTTCGCGATTTGAAAATTACATCACGGAAATTTTTGGCGCCATGGGGATGAACTTGAACACGCCTGCTACGGTGGACACGCCGCGCCGTTTTATTCGCGCCCTGATGGAGATTACCGAAGGATATGAGGGTGATCCGAAATTGCTCAAGGTCTTTGAGACCGAGTGTCGCGGCGAGCCGGACTGCCGCCTCGCGCAAGTGGTCGAAGGTCCAATCCAGTTTTTCAGTTTATGCGAACATCACGCGCTGCCGTTTTATGGGCGCGCGTACATCGGCTACATCGCGCACGAACATATCATTGGGCTTTCAAAATTAACGCGGCTGGTGCGTCTGTACGCAAAACGGTTTGCAGTACAAGAACGCATTGGGCAGCAGATCGCGGACACGCTGGAAATGATCCTTGAGCCGCACGGCGTCGCGGTGTATCTCGAAGCGCATCATCTCTGCATGCAAATGCGCGGGGTGCGTGAAGTTTCACCGCTGACGCGTTCAACCGTATGGCGCGGACAATTTGCCAGCAACCCTGCGCTGCGCGCCGAGTTTCTCGTCGCTGCGGGCTTACAGCGACCTTTGAACAGGTAGAGCGCATTCCAGGTTGGTTGATAGTATGTAGTATAGCGCCTTGTGCGCGTGTATGCCGAGTTCGACG
>JACQWQ010000078.1 GCA_016209205.1 Chloroflexota bacterium | reverse complement strand
TACCAGTGAAATTCTTGCACAAAAAACAAACATTTTCCCACCGCGAATCTTCGCGAATCTTCGCGAATCGGGACTTGAAAATTCGCGTAGATTCGCGTAAATTCGCGGTTTCCTGTTTGGTTTCGGCTTGTCCGAGTTAGGTAATGACGACTACCGCTTTGTCTGCATGTCGTATGCACTTCAGATTCACGTTCACGCCTTATCCGGCTCTGTGTCCGGGACATGGGTTCCTGAAACGCATTCCCTTTTGCCAGTCGCCTTTCCTCCATCCCCTCCGCCCCCGGCGGTTCGGGTTTGTTCAGGGACTTCGTAGGTACTATGCGACTGTCCGACTGCCTGTGTTCGTTCATCATCGGATTGCGTCCTCAGACTTCCCGATGCGTCCCACTGTCCATTCTTCCCAGTGGGCGAACACTGGCTCTCCCGGTTCCCGCACAAGATGTTTCCGTGCATGTGCGGGGTCTTCGACCGCGCAGAGCCTCCGCCCATCTTGCGATAACGATGGGCGTAGTGTTGCCTTCCGTGACTTGTCAATCCGTCAGCACTCTGGAGTTGAAGTTTCGTTTTCACGGCTCAATACCCGACCTGCACGCTCCCCTGTCAACGCTTCACCCGGACGATCACTCGCTCGTGTGCATGACTCGGGGTCAGTCTGGTTCGCTAGACCTTGACTGTTCTGGACTTGCACCATAATACATCTTGCCGATTTTGACCGGCGCACGACAAGCCGAAACCGAACAGGAAACCGCGAATCCTTCAATGCTTCAGGACAGGTCTGCGCGAATCTGCGCGAATCGGGTCCTGAAAATTCGCGTAGATTCGTCGCGCGGAGTTCGCGCAAAGATTCGCGGTGGAAAAATGTTTGCTTTTTGTGCAAAGATTTCATTGGACAGGCACTATTGATTCTCGCCGCCGCGATTGCCGCTGCCGCCAAATCCGCCAAAGCGGGGCGCGCCGGTTGGCGCCGCGATGGTGAGCACTTGCGCGCCCTCTTTCAAACCGGCGAGAATTTCGGTCTCCTGATCGTTGGACAAGCCCAGCGTAACCGTCACATCCACCGGCTGGCCATTTTCCAAAATCGTCACGATGCGCTTACTGCCTTGCGCGCGGATGGCGCGCGTGGGAATCAGCAAAACATTTTCTTGCCGCGCCACTTGAACGTTCGCGTTTGCGGTCATGCCAGGCTTGATAGCGAGGTCACTTGCCGTCACATCAATCAGCACTTGATAGTTCACGACACCTTGCACGGTTGCCGCCGCGGGCGCGATTTCTTGGACAACGCCATTCACCTGCTTACCGGGAAACGCGTCGAGGTCGAGCAAAACCGGCTGACCCACTTGCACGCGCGGAATGTCCGTTTCGTCAATGCTCAGCGCGATGCGCAAATGCTCCAAATCCGCGATGGTCACGGCGGGACGCCCGGCTTGGACAAATTCGCCCGCTGCCAAATCGAGAGACGTAACCGTTCCGTCCATTACAGCGCGCAGCGTCGCCTCGTCCACGCGCTGCTGCGCCAAATCCCGCGCAGCCCGTAGGGCTGCAACATTCGCTTCGGACTGGGCGAGGTCTTCGGCTTGCGGCGCCAAGCGCGCCAACGCATCCTGCGCCTGTTTGATTTGCGCGTCGGCGCGCGCGAGATTTTCTGGCGTCGGCTGCAAGCGTTCTAGCGCGTCCTTGGCTTGCTGCACCTGTGCGAACGCCGCTTTCACTTGCGCGTCGGTCGGATTGAATTTTGCGTTGAAGGCGTTCGATGCTTTTTGATAGTCCAACGTCGCGGTCTGCAATTGCAGCGCTTGCGGCGTTTGTGCGCCGAACGGATTCGCTGCGCCGCCGATGCGGTCGTATGCGGCTTGCGCTTGATCCAACGCGGCTTTTGCCTTGTCCAAATCGGCTTTCGCAATCGCCAATTCCGTCGCATCGGGTTTCAGCAATTTGCTGTGCTGCGCGAGCGCGGAATTGTAACTGGCTTGCGCGGCAGCCAGCGCGCTGGCGGTTGGATTATTCAACGCAGCGTACGCCTGTTTTGCGGAATCCAGATTGGCTTGCGCGGCAACGAGCGCGGACTCGCTCGGACCTTTTTTCAATTTCGCCAAACTCGCCTGTGCTGCCGCGAGATTCGCTTCCGCCTGTTTGAATTGCAGTTCGAGGGCTGTAGCATCTAAATTCGCCAGCGCCTGTCCCGCTTTGACACGCTCCCCGCGCTTGACCAAAATCGCGGCGACGTTCCCATTCGTCAAAAACGCGAGCGTCGCGCTGGTTTGCGGCTCGATCGCACCCGTCGCGCTGACCGTCGCAATCAACGTCCCGATGCGCGCGGTTGCAATGTCCGAGTCCGAGTAGGTGGGACGCGAGTTGCTTGCGCTATTGAGTTGCGTCCAAACTATGAAACCCATCACGGCAACCAAAATCAACGCGCCCGAAAGGAAAAACCAGCGACGATTCATTCTTTCATGCTCCAACCATGGATCTTAATGGCACCAGTCAATAATTATTTTTTCTGGCAAGCTTTTCGATCTCCTCTCTGCCTTTTTCCGTGCTGATTTCCTTAAATCGTTTCAGGTCGCGGATTACATGGCGCGTTCGCCCATCAGGTACCGCCCCTGCAGGGCGTTCGTCAGGATATTTATTACGACACGCTTCTGAGGGTACGTAGTTTTTGGCAACCACGTATGCTTCGCCTTTGTACTTTCGAGTAGATAGCCATTCAAAATAAGAACTATGCACGTCATAATTATCATAGCGAAGGCGTTCCCGCAATTTCAAGTGCTCGCCAATTATGATAGGTACATCTTCGCCCAATTCAGGATTGCCCGCATTCCCAATGAGAATGTCTGTTAAATCAGGATTCAAACCCACAAAGCGTCTTATCCGCATGTATTTTGGAAAGGGCCATTTTTTTGTTTTTGCCATTATGCAGTCCTCGATAGACGGAACAAGCAAGTCAACGAAAAACGCTCACAAGTGTGGGGCATCCTCACAAACCTCGTACTCGTTTTCTTGCGCGGTTTTATTGATGCTTCTTGTCCTTCGCTATGCTCTTTGTGGAAGGGGCGCTGCCCCCGACGATTTGAAACCGGACGGTGTTGGACATCTCGGATACCAGTTCCTTGTTTTCACTTGTGCCGTCCGCTAATTCGCGCAATAACTCAAGCAACAGTGCTATCTTGTCATCACCCATTTTTTCAAGGGTTTGTAAGAACCGACCAGAGGATGGGAGTACCGGAATCCGAGCCAATAGGCGCTCGCCTGCCGTGGTCAACAGCAGTGGAGTTCTACGGCGATCTTGTGGATCGGTTGAACGACGAACTAGTTTTTTTCGCTCAAGGTCATCTACAATTGGCACGAGTGACGCCGGTTCAACCATCATGTGCTTGCTAAGTTCGCTGATCGTAAAAGGGCGATTTCGTAATAGGCGTGCAACACCGTGATGGACGGTGCTTAAACCCGCGCCGCACTCATCTAAATGAGATTGCAGCTCCTGACGCGTCAATTTCGTCAGAATCGCGGTGAGTATCCGAATTTCAACCGCCGTGGCAAGCAATTCGTGATGTTTCATATCGCTCCACGCAGGCGCCGAACAACCCTTGCGGAGGGCGGCTACCTTTGTATATTCTCCTAATTATGATGAATTGAATTATTAGGCATCTAACTATATAGAGTTTGAAAAATTTGTCAACACCGAGGATCACTTTGTGCGGTATATCAATTCAAAATGGTCGGCAGGGAGTGAACCAAATAGACCAACAGAATGAGATCCTTCAGAGTTTACCCCAAAGGACTGAGGGGTGTGGTAGAAAAGTCCTATACCACGGAGCGAGAAATCTCGCTGGGCAACCCGAGATTTCTCGCTTCTGCTCGAAAACCAGTCTCGAAGCAGCGAGGGGGAAAACAGCAAAACTGTGTCAGTTTGCTTTTAGTTCAGTCTGCCAAGCCACGCGCCGAGAATCGCGTTGAACGCGGCGGGCTGTTCCAACATGGTCATGTGCCCCGCGTTTTCGATGCGGTGGTATTGTGCCCCGGCGATGTTTTGCGCGAGATATTCCGAATATTTCGGCGGCGTCATTTTGTCCTCGCTGCCGCACACGATCAAAGTCCGCGCGCGAATTTCGCCGAGACGCGCGCGCAAATCGAACGCGTCGCACGCGGCAAAATCATCGTACGTCACTTGTGCGCCGGTCGCAAGCAGCTGCGTCACGCCCTTTTCTTTCAATTCCCGCGGCGCGTCGGGCGTAAAAAAATTTTCGACCAATACGCGCGCGATGTTTTCAAAATCGCTTTGGATGCCTTGCAAAAATGCGGGGGCAACGCGCAGTTTCGCGCCCGTGCCAACCAAGCCCAAGCCCAAAACGCGTTCGGGAAAATCCACCGCGAGCGTTTGCGCAATCGCGCCACCCATCGAAATCCCCACAATCACCGCGCGTTCCAAATTTAGCACGTCGAGAAATTCGCGCACGGCGACGGCATAGTCATGCACCGTCGTCCGCCCTGCCCCGCCCGAACGTCCGTGCCCGGGCAAATCTAGCGCGAAAGCGCGCGCGGCAGAAACGGTTCCAGTGTCCGCAGGGACACTTGGCGTTTGTGTTGGTGCGAATTGATTCGCCCGATGCGCTCCAAACGCGGCGAGTTGTCCATTCCAACACAAATGGCTGTCGCCCGCGCCGTGAATGAAAACAAGCGGCGCGCCGGATAAACCGCGCGCCGCGTAAAAGATGGATTGGTTTGTGATGTCTACGAATGGCATAGGTTATGCAAATGCTTTTTCGCGTCCCGGATATCCTTGGTGCTCTAACGCCGCCAAAAACTTTTCGACTTCCATCGCCGCCATGCAGCCAAAGCCCGCCGACACAATTGCCTGTTTGAAAATGTCGTCGTGGGCTTCACCCGCCGCAAACACCCCGGGGATTTTTGTGCGCGTCCGTTCGTCCACTCGCAAATATCCTTCGGCATTCATGTCCAACTGCCCTTGAAAGAGCTGCGTGTTCGGGATGTGTCCGATATACACAAACATGCCTTGCACGGGCAGCTCGCTCGCAGCGCCCGTGCGCACATCTTTCAAGATTAGCGCGTTCACCGCGCCGTTGCCTCGAATCTTTTCGACGACGCTGTTCCACACAAAATGGATTTTCGGATTTTCGCGCGCGCGTTCTTGCAAAATCGGCTGGGCGCGCAGTTGATCGCGGCGATGTATGATATGAACCTTGGACGCGAACCGCGTCAGGAACAATCCTTCTTGCAGCGCGCTGTCCCCCCCTCCTACTACCGCAATCTCTTTGCCGCGAAAGAAAAACCCGTCGCACGTCGCGCAATACGACACGCCGCGTCCGGTCAATTCCAATTCACCCGGCACGCCTAAACGCCGCGGCGACGCGCCCGTGGCAATCACCAAACTTTTGGCTTGATACTGTTTGCCGTTTTCCGTTTCGAGGGTGAACGGGTGGGTCTGCAAATTCACCTGGCTGACATGATCGCTCTCGAAACGCGCGCCGAATTTTTCGGCTTGCTGTTGCATCAACTGGGTCAATTCAGGTCCCGCAATCCCGTCGGGAAAGCCGGGGTAGTTTTCGACTTGGTCGGTCAGCGCAATTTGCCCGCCAAATTCATTGCCGCTGATCAAGAGCGGGTCTAAATTTGCGCGCGCCGTGTACAGTGCGGCAGTCAAACCTGCAGGTCCAGAACCGATGATGATTACGTTTTCTGTCATGTTAAATCCTCAAGCATAACGATTGAAATCGTTACTACGGCGTCGCGCGTAGTGACGAATTTATTCGTCTGAACGATTGAGGCGATGGGAATACATCGCACGTGACTACCGACTCAAATCACCGCGCGCGAACAGGATCGCGCTCGCCGCCACCAAGCCCGCCGTCTCGGCGCGCAAGATGCGCGGTCCCAATGTAATGCTTTGAGCGCCGTACGCGTGCGCCATTTCGATTTCTTGATTGGTAAATCCGCCTTCGGGTCCGATAAAAAGATGAATCGTTTCTGCATTCGAGTCATCCAGCGCGCGTTTCAAATCTTGCGCCGATTCGTTCTCCCAGGGTACAAACAACGCGCCACCAAGTTTCTGCGCCGCCTCGAACGCTTGCGCTAAGGGTTGGAGCGTTCCAAGCGGGGGTATCTTACCTCGTCCGGCTTGCTCTGCGGCTTCGGTCACAATCTGCGTCCAGCGCGCGAACTTCTGTTTGCCAACATTGCTCGCAATCGCGCGCGCCGTCGTGAGTGGCACAAATCCAGCGATGCCGATTTCCGTGCCCTTTTGCAGCACCCATTCAAATTTGTCGGCTTTGAGCAGCGCCTGATACAAAATGATCTTGGTCTGCGGCTCGCCGCGTGCGCGCCGTTTTTCGAGAATTTCGCCGCGCACGCTCTCGCGCGTAAATTGGCTCAAACGCACGCGATATTCGTTCCCCGCATTATCCAGGACGAAAATTTCTTGCGTTGGACGCATTCGCAGCACATCGCGAATTTGGTGCGCCTGCGCATTGGTAAATTGGACAACGCCATCCCGAATAGAATCCGGTGTAACAAAAAAGCGATGCAACATCCAGCGACCACCCGACCCTTGTCCCGAACAACCGTGAGGGAACTCGACTCCCCGACTATCCGACTCCCCGACCATCCGACTTGTAAACCATCACGAGCCAATCGTCTTCTTGCTGCTTTTCGACGAGCGTCATATTTTGCGCGCGCATCGCGTTCTCGACCAGCTGCGCGCGTTCGACGAGAATGCCCGAGGCGATGAAAACACCATCGCGTTTCAGATGCTGGACAATCGCGGGGGCGAGCTCGGCAATCGTATCTGCGAAAATGTTGGCGGCGACCATACCGTATAGATGCGGCTGCGGCTCAAGGGTTACACTGCTCCGCGTAACCTGAATCACATCACCCAAACCACTGGCAGCCACGTTTTTTTGCGCGGTCTCTGCGGCAATCGGATCAATGTCACGCGCATCCACCCATCGCGCGCCGAGTTTCGCCGCGTCGATGGCGAGAATGCCCGAGCCCGTTCCCACATCCAAAATTTCGACGCCGGGCGAAACATATTTTTCCAACGCGGCGAGACACAAGCGCGTTGTCGGATGCAAGCCGGTGCCGAATGCCATGCCGGGATCGAGTTCGATGACGATTTCGTCGCGCTGCGGTGTGTATTCCAACCACGACGGTTTGATCACCGTGCGCGCGCCGACGTGCAAAATCGTGTAAAATTTTTTCCACGCGTTCGCGTAATCTTGTGCGGCGAGTTCGCGCACTTCCAGTTCGCCGACAGGACGCAACATGCTGAATGCCCACGCCGCGCGTTCGATGGCGCGTCGTTTATCCGCGAGCGTTTCGTCTTGCAACAAAAAAGCGCGCACGGTAAACGGGCGCGCCGCGTCGAGCGCTTCGCCTTGTTCGGGCGTGACAACTTGTTCGATGACCGCGCCGCCGTACGCGTATTCATTGAACGCAGCGGCAAGCGCTTCGGCCGCTTCTGCATCGGCGCGAATGGCGAGTTCGACAACGTTCATTGGTTAATGCAGAAACCCAAGTCCACGACTTGGGTTTCTA
This sequence comes from Chloroflexota bacterium, assembly GCA_016209205.1. GTDB lineage: Bacteria > Chloroflexota > Anaerolineae > UBA4142 > SHND01 > SHND01. Next base: position 10,868 of record JACQWQ010000078.1, on the reverse strand, counting down.
TTTCACGAGCCCATGATGGCATCTTTGATTTGATCGAGAAAATTCTTGTCTTCGTTTGGCGCTGAATTGTCCAACGTCCGCGCAAATTCGCGCAAGAGCGCTTTTTGTTTTTCCGAAAGGTGCGTCGGCACAGTCACATGTACCGTCACAATGAAATCGCCGCGCCCGCTGCGTTTGAGATTTGGCACGCCTTTGCCTTTGAGGCGAAAGGTTTTGCCGTGCTGCGTGCCCGCGGGAATTTTCAAGAGGTCATCGCCTTCCAGCGTCGGCACTTGTACTTCAGCGCCCAACGCGGCTTGCGCGATATTGAGCGATAAATCGTACAACAAATCTTGATTGTCGCGTTTAAAGTGCGGGTGCGGCTTGATCGCGATTTGCACGTACAAATGCCCGCTCGGTCCACCGCTGGTGCCCGATTCGCCTTCGCCCTGCAAACGAATTTGCGTGCCTTCGTCCACCCCTGCCGGAACTTTGACGACGAGCTTGCGCATCACTTGGACGCGTTTCTGTCCGCCGCATTCATGACACGGCATGTTGATGACTTCGCCTTCGCCGTTGCAGCGCGGACACGGCGCGACGTTGATGAATTGTCCAAAAATGGATTGTGTGGCGCGGCGCACTTCGCCCGTGCCGCGACACTGCGGGCAGCGCGTCGGCGTCGTGCCGGGTTCCGCGCCGTTGCCTTTGCACGAAGGACACGTTTCAAGGCGCGGCACCGAAATGTCTTTGTCCGCGCCAAACACCGCTTCTTCAAATTCGAGCGTGAGCGTCGTTTTCAAATGCGCGCCGGGCTGCGGGCCCCGTCGCGTGCGCGTGCGCGTGCCAAAGCCCGCGCCGAACAAACTTTCAAAAATATCGGTAAAAGGAATGTCGCTGAAACCCGGCTCGGGTGCGCCGCTGACACCGGCTTTGCCAAAACGATCGTACATCGCGCGCTTGTCCGGGTCGGACAAGATTTGGTATGCTTCGTTGATTTCTTTGAAATGCGCGGCGGCATCGGGTTCCTTGTTGACATCGGGATGATACTGACGCGCCAATTTATAAAACGAACGCTTGAGTTCATCCGGCGATGCGGTGCGCGACACACCTAATATCTCGTAATAATCACGCGTACTGGTCATAGAGAAAAAACTCGCCTCGGGCTATCTGTGTCGGATTAAAGCTTTCGGAAAAACTATTATATGCAATCTGCGCGCTTTGCCAACCTGAAATTTATTTCAAAACGCAGCTGGTTAAAGCGCAGTTGGGCTGCGCGCTCCCCAACGGCAGTGCAACTGCCCCCCATCAGATGTAACGCGCTTTGCCAACCGGAAATTCTCCTGTGCTATACTTGCAAGTCTCCGCATTACCCGTATTTACCATGCTCAAGTCACCTGTACGTTTCGTTTTTCTCTGCACGTTCGTACTGGGCATAATTGCTTGCGCCAATTCCAACGCGCCCGCGCCCGATTCCTTTGCGCGCCCTTCGGCGACCATTGAACGCCCGCCCATTCGGACTTTATTGTTGGATGGTACACCCGCGCCGCCGCCGCAAGTGAGCGGGAAATTTGTGTTCGCACCCGGCGACGGCAGCATTTGGCTGCAAGACCCGGCGAATGGAAAACCCGTTCCCGTCATCAAGCCCTCGGCGGAACTGTTTGCCGATGCGCCAAGTTTTTCGCCCGACAGCAAAGCATTTGTTTATGTGCGCAGCAGTTTAACCGCTCAAGGCATCGCGCAAAACGCAGTTTATCGCATCAACGCGGACGGTTCGCAAAACGAACCCGCCGCGATTCCGTCGCAGGCGAAAACCGCGTACAACTGGCCCCATTATTCATGGGACGGCAAATGGATTTATTTTACTGCATCGTTTCCCGTGCCGCCCAACAAACAGGATTCCGTCATTCAACGCGTGCCCGTCGGAGGGGGAGAAATCCAACCCGTCATTAAGGACGCGCGCATGTCCACCGAATCGCCGGATGGAAAAAAGATTGCGTTCGTTCGTTTCAACTATGAAACATTCAGCGGCGGGTTATGGATCGCAAACAGCGACGGCACGGCGGAACACGAACTCTTGAGCGATCAAGTCTTTGTAATAATTTCCGCCCCGCAGTTTTCCCCGGATGGTTCGCAAATCTTATTTGCCGCTTCCGGTCCGAATATGCGCCCGCTGCCCGGGGTCGAATCGTATCATGCCCCTACGTGCGCGCCGCAGTTGTTGTGCCTGTTTTCAAAACCCGCGTCTGCCGATGGTTTGCCGTGGGACTTGTGGACGGTGACGCCGGATGGCAGTAAATTTACGCGGTTGACCGAAATCGGCGCGGATAGTCCGTGGCCCGCGTGGTCGCACGACAGCAAGCAAATCGCATTTTTCGATACCAGCGGACAATACCTGCTCGACCTACCGACCAAAGTGGTTTCGCAAATCTCGCGCAACGGCGGACACGGCGTCTTTGATTGGTGGCAGCCCTAAACCAGAATTCGCATTTGGTCTGTGGAATGTAGGGGCAATTCCTCGTGGTTGCCCACCCCGTCAATCAATTTGGAATGTGCGTTAATTCAAAATTCGCACGCGAAAAAAAGCCCGCCGAAACTTCGGCGGGCTTTATTGTCAGGTATGTTGTATTAGTATGCAGCTTCGGCTGCTGCGGCATCCTCACCCATAAAACAATGACCGTGCGAATCCAATTTATCGCGCGGCATCACGTAACGCGTACCACCTGTGCCGTCGAGTTTTGCCACAGCCGCATTGCCAGAGGACGACAGAGAGGATTGTGCGGAACGATTTACACCGGCAGCCCAAGCCGCACTTGCCGAAATCACCAACAGCGCGACCAGCAAAACGAGCATCCATGCTGCTTTTCGTACCATTTTCCCTCCTCGTGCCTGCGAAGCGGATTGATCACCAAGTGTGCTCGCGAACACAGTTCGCAACGAATCGAATAGATTCGCGACCGCACACTGAAATCCCAACCTGCGAAGGCAGGTTGCGTGATTTTGTAGCGAGCGAATTGATTCGCCCAAAATTGTGACGCACACCCCTCTCGCAGGAAGAACCTCAAAGGTCTGGCGCTGCGACAATGCCTGCTTGTTAAAGCGGCGATTCGGCTTTAGGATGGCGTCGTGCCCCAGTTAATCAACAAGCCGACGCGGTTGTACGACGCCTACATTTTTGATTTGGATGGCACGGTCTATTTGGGCGACGCGTTGCTGCCGAATGCCGCCGCAGCCATTCAAACGTTGCGCGCGCTGGGCAAACGCACCGTGTTCCTCTCCAACAATCCCACGCATTCGCAAAACGCGTGCGCGGAAAAATTGACACGGCTCGGTCTGCCGACCTCACCCGACGACATTATCGTTTCGACCGCCGTGATGGTGACATTTTTGCGGCAGACGATGCCCCGCGCGCGCCTGTTTGTCATTGGCGAAGAACCACTATGCAATGCCCTGCGCGACGCGAATTTTTCCCTCGTCGAAAATGCGCGGGAGACGGATGCGGTCATCGCCAGTTTTGACCGGACGTTCCATTATCGCAAACTGCAAATTGCGTTCGATGCGCTCCGCGCGGGCGCGCGTTTTTTCGCGACGAACGCCGACCGCTATTGCCCTGTCCCCGGCGGCGGCGAACCCGATGCGGCGGCGATCATTGCCGCGATCGAAGCGTGCACAAACACGCGCGTCGAAGTAGTAGTGGGGAAACCTTCGCGTTACATGACTGACGCAATTTTGGATTTACTCCAACTGCCCGCGTCGCATTTGCTCATCACGGGCGACCGTTTGGAAACCGACGTGCAAATGGGTTTGAACGCAGGCATGGCGAGCGCGTTGACGTTGACCGGGGCGACGACGCGCGCAGAGCTGGACACAGCTGCCATTCGTCCGCATTTCGTTTTAGAGTCGTTAGCTGATTTGGTTCCGGCGGATCAAAAAACGGGCGCATAGCGCCCGTTTGGTTATTTTGGCAGCGGCACGGTCAAAGTGACGCATGTGCCCTCATTGGGCTGCGAAACAATTCTTAACGCGCCTTGTACTATTTCGGCGCGCTCTTTCATATTCAGCAGCCCCAACGAACCGCGCGTGCTGTATGCCGCTTCCATCGCCTGCACATCAAAACCGTTTCCGTCGTCGCGCACCGAAAGCGTCAATCCCGTTTCATCCTGCACTGCCTCAATCCACAAGTTTTTCGGCTTGGCGTGCTTTTTCGCGTTGTTCACTGACTCTTGCACAATCGAAAATATCGCGGCTTCACTTTTCGGCGCCAAACGCACGCGCAGCGTCGCAGCATCCAGCGTGATGTTGAACGGCTCGACCATGCGCAGCCGCGTGACATATTGCTCCAACGCGGGTCCCAAACCCTGCTGTTCCAAAATCAGCGGGCGCAAGTCGAAAAGAATGTTGCGCGTCTGATACAGCGCCTTGGTCGCAACCGCATCGAGTCGCAAAAACTCGGTCTGAATTTTTGACGGATCCTGCGCGGCGAGGTCGCGCAAATAGCGCGTTTCCATGACCAACGCGGAAAGCATTTGCACGGGTCCATCGTGCAAATCGCGCGCCAGTTCATGGCGCACCGCCGCTTCCACCGCGAGAATTCGGTCGCGCTCTTGGCGGATTTCGCCATATAACCGCGCATTCTCTAGCGCAATCGCGCTCTGCGCCGCAAACGCCATCAACAGCTCGGCATCTTGCGCAGAATAGCACGCGCCCACGGCTTGATTCATCACTTCCAACACGCCAATCGGTTTTGCTTGCGCAATCAACGGGACCGCGATGAGTTGATGAATTTCCAAACCGACACTCTCGGCAGGGGCGCGAAAATAGCGCGGGTCCGTTTCGGCATCGTCCACGATCACCGCGCGTTGTTGGGTAAACGATTCTCCGACAATCCCTTGTGCGGCAGGCACACGCGTTTCTTTGAGTGCATCGCCACCGCCGCCGACAATGACCTTGAAAACGAGTTCCTGCGCCGCGCTATCGTAAAGGAACAACGAACCGGCGGTGCTGTGCGAAACATCCATCGCCGCGCGCAAAATTTTCTTGAGGAGGATTTCGTGATCCAGTTCGGCGGTCAAGTCGCGCGCGACGCGCTGCAACGTCTCCAATGCGGCGACGCGCGCGCGCAATCGTTCGATTTCGTCAGGGGAGTAAGAATTCATCGGCGTCGAAACAAAAACCGACACGCTTGGGCTTGCCGCGTGTCGGTAGTTTGTCATGCCGCGTACGCTTTCACACGCGGGTGCGGGGCGAGCAGTTGGCGCAATTGCGGTAGGGCGCGCTGCGCCGCTTCGCGCCCCACTTGAATGATGTCGTCTACCCGATCAAAATCCGAGATGGAAAACTGCGCGACATCTGGTGTAATCATGACGTCAATCGCTTCGCCGCGTGAACGAATGATCTCACTTTCCATGATTTCGAGCGCGCCCAGGATGATGGATACGACGCCCGGCGCTTTGCCGGTCTTGAGTTGTTCTTTGCGATGGATGCGCTCGGGCAAACCGGGAATGACATTGGAAGCGACGATGACATCCGCATGATTGTCTTTGAGAATCGAAGTCGGCACCGGATTCACCGTTCCGCCATCCACGAGAAAATGATCGCCGATTTTCGGTGGTTCAAAAATGCCGATCATGGACATGGACGCGCGCACGGCATCGGCGACCGGGCCCGCGCGGAACAAAACTTCTTCCCCCGTAATCACATCACAGGCGACCACTGTGAGGGGGATTTCCAGCTCTTGGAAATTTTTCCCTTGCAGGATTTTCCGAAAGTAATCGAGCGTCTTGTTGCCGCGCACGATCCCCGACCGCGAGCCGGGGTCCCAAATCGTAAAGCCCTTGATCGGATTCACCTGCCGCTGCATCAATCTGGCAATCTGCGTTATCTCTTCCAGCGATTTGCCGGACGCGTACAAAGACCCGATGATGGACCCCATAGACGCAGTTGCCAACATATCCACCGGAATACGTTCGTGCTCCAAGACTTCCAACACGCCAATGTGCGCCAAACCGCGCGCGCCGCCCGACGATAACGCCAGTCCCACCTGCCGCCGCGCGATTTTGCGCGCCAACCGTGCGATGTGTTTCGGTTCGGGCTTGACCACGAGAAAATTGCGTGTGGCAGCTTGAGTGAGCCAGCGCTCCGCTGTATCGGCAAGTTGAATCGTCACATCCGCGAGGTCAATCGCTTTGATGGTCAATAGCGAGGGGCGCAGTGGAATTGCCAACACGACCCAAAAGTATTCCTGCACCAGCGAGCTGAGCCGCGCAGGCAATTCATCCGCCGTGAGATTCTGACCGCCGCGCGCCAGCTGCACGCCGCCTTGCGAAAGCGCGGCTTGGTCTACCGGCATCGCGCCAAGCCCGCCGAGGTCAAACACAAAAACTTCTTCGCCCGTCATCATCGCGACCTGTTCCGCGAGCGCAGGCGCCTGCTGTCCGACCACCGCGACGATATTCAATTCTTCTTGCAGAACGGGGCTTTGCAGTTGACGCGTGAGGCGGCGCGACAATTCACGGCTGATTTCCACCCCCATGTTGGGGTGCTGCTCGATGAGCTCTTGGAGTTCCTGCCGCCCGAGCGAAATCAAATCCGAGTCAATGACCACGCGCACGCTGGCATTGCGCGGTTCGCCGGTCAATAATGCCGTCTCGCCAAAAAAGTTCCCCGGATTGAGGTACGAAAAAATTCTTTCGCTGCCATTGCGTTCCGAAACGACCTTGACCTGACCGGACTGGATGATGTACATACGGTCGCCAAAGTCGCCTTCGGCAAACACGAGTTCGCCGCGACTGTAATGCTCGCGACGGCAGTACTTTTCGATCGCGCCCAAAACGTCGTCGGAAAGCTCGCTAAAGAAAGGAATCAAGCGAAGGTCATTACGCATAGCTGCGAGGTAAGGGAATCAATTACGCAATGTGCGACTTTTTTGGAAATGTCATTCCGAGGAGCGGTTTCTTGCGATGCGATGCAGTTCATCGCCGAAATCTCATTTGCCCATCGAGATTTCTCGCAAAAACCGCTGCACAGGACTTGTCATATCGAGCGGAGCGAGATATCTCACTCCGTTCGATATGACAGTCCTGAGCCCATACAGCCCGTGCGGGCTGACCATCTCGAAATGACAAGTTGCACATTGGGTAATCAATTATGTTGCCAGGGCGACCAGTGCATCTTGCGCGCGGCGCACGTAATTCGCTGCGCCGAGCCGTTCGAACGTTTCACGACTGCTCTCGAGTTTTGCTTGCGCTTGCGGGAGCATTCCGCGATCCAGATACAACAAGCCCAGTTCCAATTCCCCGCGCGCCGCCTCGAACGGACTCGTCAGTTCATTCGAGAGTTCAATGCTGCGCGTGAAATTTTTTTCGGCTGCTTGCAATTTGCCCTCTGCCCGCGCAATACCGCCCAACGCGCGCAAGGCATTCGCTTCGGTTTGGCGATAACCGGATTCTTGAGCCAGCGCCAGCGCGCGTTCCGCCGCAATTCGCGCCGCCTCAATTTCGCCGCGCCGCAATTCCACTTCGGCGAGAATGCTTTGTGCTTCCGCGTGCCAGTCGCGGACACCAGAGCTCACAGCCAGTGTTATGGATTCGGTCAGAAGAGATTGCGCCGCATCCAGATGTCCTTCAGCTGCTTCGACCTGAGCAAGTAAATTGAGCGCCAAACAAGTTGCATTCGGATCACGGATTTTCTCGGCGTGCTTGCGTGCCAGCGTCAAGAATTCATGTGCATTTGAAAACTTGTTCTTGTACAGATAATACAACCCAAGATTGATGTTGGCTAGCGCGAGCGATTTGGCATCACCAATGCGGCGCTTCAATTCAAGACTATGTTCCAGATGCGGGAACGCGCGATCCCATTCACCGACAGTGAGCATAATCGCTCCGAGATTAGAGTGGGAACGGCTCATCCCCTCTACATCACCAATCATTTCGCGTACTTCCAAGCCGCGTTGGGCATACTGGATGGCACGCCGCCAATCTCCCTTTAGATTCGCGAGCACGGCAAGCCCATTGTACGCCGAACCCATTTCAGCATAATAGTCCAAGCCCTCTGAAATTTCAAGCGCTCGCAGACGCCAGTGTTCTGCCTCATCCAGATTGCCGCGCCGGTAATGCACCCATCCGATTTCCAGATAAATCCGTACACGTTCGACGGCATGGGCAGACGTTACATCGCGATTGATTTCGCGGAGCGCGCTTTCCAGCCACTGCATCGCTTCGTCATACTTGCCGCGCCGTTCGTGCACACGCCCCAAGCGGCGCGCAATTTCGGCGGCTTGACGCGCTTGCGCGACGCCGGGCTGGAGCTGGGGCGCCAAAACCCACGCGGCGTTCAGACTCGACACCGCGCCGTCAAAATCACCGACATGCGTCTGCGAACCACCGAGTCCGACGAGAATCCGCATCCGCGTTTCCGGCGACGCATTGGCGCGGGCAGACATTTCCAGCGCGGTGCGATAATAACTCAGGGCATCTTCATTAGCAAAACGCGCAGCGGCGCGTTCGGCGGCGCGAACCACGTGCGGCAGCGCTTTTACCGCATCTTTCCCTTCGCCGTAATGAAAAGCCAAACGTTCGGACTGTTCTTCCAAACGGTCAGGATACAATTCTTCGATCGCGACGGCAATCTTGTGATGTAATTGTTCGCGCCGCCGCATGAGCACGCTGTTGTAAACCGTCTGCTGCGTGAGAATGTGGCGAAACGCGAATTGGCGTTCCGGTGTCAACAGCGTTTGATGGATCAATTCGTGATCCGTCAATTCCTGAATATCATTCTCGTGACGCACCGGATTGGTTTCCGAGACGCGCCGTAAAATGGAATCCGGAAAGTCGCGCCCGATGACCGAGGCGCACTGCGCGGTATGGCGCGTGGATTCCGGTAAATTATCCACACGCGTCATGATCAAACCTTCGAGCGTACGCGGAACCTGGAACGACTTCAGGTCTGAACCGGGCGTTACTTCCCAGTGCTCGTTGCGGCGGCGAATCAGGTTGCGATCAATCAAGGTGCGCAGAATTTCTTCGAGATAAAACGGATTGCCTTCGGCGCGCTGCGGAATCGTCTGCCGCAAAGACTCGGGCAAGTCAGAAATCGTCAACAGCAAGTCAACCAGCGCGATGCTCTGTTCCAACGACAGTGGTTCGAGGGGAATCAAATGGAATTGCCCGTCAAGCGTCGCATTCCCAATGCGTTGAATCTGTAATGCCGCCTGACTGTCGGCGGGACGCGAGATACAAACCAGCGCAAAGGGCGCATCTTCGACTGCACTGAACAAGAACAAGAGCAAATCGAGCGACGGCTTGTCGAGCCAGTGCAAGTCTTCCAGGATCAAAATCAGCGGGCGCGTGCGCGCCTCGTGAAGGAATAGGTCCCGCACCGCGAGAAATGTTTGCTGACGCAGCTGCGACGGTTCCAGATGCCGGATCCGGTCCGCCAGTTCGCGTTCGACGGGCGGCAAACCCATCAGGTTTTCGATGTAGGGCAGAACCTGAATTTGGGTTCCGAGATCAGGAAACAACTCGCGTACGCGCGCTTGAATTTTCTCGCGCCGCACGTCGAGCGAGTCATCACCGGCAAGCTGAAACAGGTGATTTAGAATCTGTAGAAAAACGTCATACGCGGACTGCCCGTACGCCACACACGCCCCTTGCAAAACGTGAATATGGTTCAGCTCGGGTGTCTGTGTCAGCCACAGCTTGGCTTCGCCGATCAAGCGTGACTTGCCCAGGCCCGCCTCGCCGGTGACGAGAATGACGCCGCCGCGCTGTTCGCGCACGAGCGCGGTCAGGGTCTGTTTTACGCGCGCCAATTCTGCTGCGCGCCCCACCATCGGCGCGTTCAAACCGGGAATCCCGCGCACGCGCCCCGGTTCGCGTTTCACGCCGAGCACTTGATAGATCTCGACCGGCTCGACGCGCCCTTTGACGCGAATAGACCCGAGTTCGCTGAAATCAAACAAGGCGCGCGTTTCTTCATACACGGCGCGACTGGTAAGAACCGTTCCGGGTTCGGCGACGCTTTGCAAACGCGCCGCGACGTTGACCGTATCGCCCAGCGCGGTGTAATTCATTTTCAAATCCGCGCCAATGTCGCCCACGACGACTGTGCCGAGATTCAAACCGATGCGCATCTGGAGCGTGATACCGTGCTGCGCAACCATCGTGTCGTTGACCTGTTTAAGCCCGGCTTGCATGTCCAAGGCGCAGCGGACGGCACGCGCGGGGTCGTCCTCGTGCATGACCGGCGCGCCAAACAACGCCATGACGCCGTCGCCCATAAATTTGTCGAACGTGCCTTCGTGCGCATAAATTGCTTCGCGAAATGCCGCGACCGATTCGTCAATAATGGTATAAACCGTTTCCGGATCCAGTTTTTCGGAAATGGTTGTAAAGCCCACCACATCTGAAAAAAGGACTGTCACTGTTCGACGTTCGCCTTCGATCTGTTTGCTGGCATTTACAATCTTGTCTGCCAATTGTCCGGGGATGAAACCACGCACGCGCCGCAGTTGTTCACTGTCTGAAGGACGCGCCAAAGCAGCGGTCACTAAATTCGCGCCGCAGTTGCCGCAGAATTTGAAACCGCGCGGATTTTCAAATCCACAATTGGGGCAAAGATTTACGAGCGGCGTCGCGCAATTCGCGCAAATGGCAATCCCCAGTGGATTTTCATGTCCACAATGCGGACATTTTGTGGTGGTGAGTGACAACTTGGTTTCCCGGTACTGGTCTGTGGATCCAACAATTCGCTATCGGCTATTATAGCGAGACATGCCCCAAGAGACAATGAGAAACAAGGTTGATGTACAAGCAAAAGAGGCAACCATTTCACGGTTGCCTCTCGTACAGTAGCGCGCTGCGGCGCTCGGGAGGGATAAAACGCTATCTCACCTT
>JACQWQ010000277.1 GCA_016209205.1 Chloroflexota bacterium | reverse complement strand
GCTTCACCCGGACGATCACTCGCTCGTGTGCATGACTCGGGGTCAGTCTGGTTCGCTAGACCTTGACTGTTCTGGACTTGCACCATAATACATCTTGCCGATTTTGACCGGCGCACGACAAGCCAAAACCAAACAGGAAACCGCGAATCTTTGCGCGAACTCCGCGCGACGAATCTACGCGAATATTTTTTCTTATTCGCGCAGAACCTGTGGCGATGTGCGATGTATTCCCATCGCCTTCATCGCATGAAGCACTGAGGGATTCGCGGCGATTCGCGGTGGGAAAATTTTTGCTGGTTGCACAAAGATTTCGGTGGATAGGCATTAACCTTTCTGGTCATCACTCGGCAGTATCTCTCGACTCGCGAAATGCACCGCCGCTTCGATTGAATAAAAAACGTGATCTTCGCCGACGACTTGCATTAACCCCGCACGCCGCATCCGATCCCGGACTGCCCCGCGCACTTGCGCAAACAAAACCTCGATCTTTTGCGCGCGCAAATCGGTGATGAGATCGCGCAGCATGTCCATGCTCGCCACATCCAGATCGCCCGTCACCCCGAGGTCGAGCAAGACCGCGCGCGGCGATTGTCCCGGCGCGGTGGTCTTGTGCGCAATCGTCTCGCGAATTTCCTTGTCCGCTACATTGGCGTTGGCGAAAAACAGCGCCGCATCGAGGCGCAACATGACGAGTCCGGGAATCTCTTGGTATTCGGCGTGACGCAAGATGTCGCCGTACGCGGCGCGCTGTCCGGGCACGCGTCCCAGAATCGCCAGGTAGGGACGACTGGCGCGATAGAGAACGATGAGCAGCGAAAGCAGGACTGCCACCACCAACCCGGTGAGCACGCTCGTCGCGAGCACGCCAATCAGCGCGACCAATGCCAATATAAAATCGGTTCACCGCGCGGCATAATAGCGTCTCAGCTCACTCACGTCCATCAAGCTAATGACCGAGACAATCACAATCGCCGCGAGCACCGCTTTCGGCAGTGGGGCGAACAGACCCGCCAGCAAGAGCAGCGTGAGCAGCACCAAACCCGCCGCGACGATTCCTGACAACTGTGTTCTGGATCCCGCAGCTTCTGACGTGGCAGACTGCGAAAGACTGGCATCTACGGTCATCCCCTGACTGACGCTGCTGGCGAGGTTTGCCATGCCCATCGCGGTCAGTTCCTGATCGGCGTTGATCGCATAGTGGTGTTTGGCAGCAAAAGCGCGCGCGTTGCCCAGCGATTCGCCGACGGCTAAAAAGACAATCCCGCCCGCCCCTGCAATCAGATATGCCAGATCGAACAAGCCAACGTCGGGAATTCCAAAACTGGGCAAGCCGGTGGGAATCTCGCCGACGATGCTGACGTGGCGAGCCGACAAGTTCAACAGAGCCGATACGAGAATTCCGCCTGCCAGCGCCGCCAGCCCACCAGGAATCTGCGGCACAGTCCGTCGCAAAACAGAAATCAAAAGGATGGCGCCGCCCCCTACGGCGAGGGTACTGACATTGGTCAAGGGCAAGCGAGTGAGCAGTTGAAAGAGCTGTTGAAAAACATTGCCGCTGCCGCTCGCCAAGCCAAAGAGTTTGGGCAGCTGCCCAACGGCGATAGAGATTGCCAGACCGAACACAAAGCCTGTCACCACCGGTTTGGACAAAAAGTCGGCGATGAACCCGAGTTTGATCAGGCCCGCTATCAAAAGCATGATGCCGACGACAAACGCCAGCCCCGACGTCAGTATCCAAAATCGCGTGGCATCGCTCGCCGCGAGCGGCGCGATCACTGCCGCCGACATCACCGCCATGGTCGAACTCGTGGTCACTTTGATGTGACGGCTCGCGCCAAAGATCGCGTAACCAAACATCGCAGCACAGGCAGCATAAAGCCCAGCTTGCGGCGGCACTCCGGCAAGTTCGGCATAAGCCATCGCCGTCGGGATGCCCACTCCCCACACGGTCAGTCCGGCGATCAGGTCGAATTGCAGCTGCGCCTTCGGGTACGCGGGCAGCCACTTGAGAATGGGGATGAAATTCGGAATCCCTGCGCGGATACGTTTGCCATTCCGCGCAAGATAAACTTGAGCGCGCTGGCACTGAGCGACGACGAATGCGCCGAGCGATCGTACGGCGTTGGGGAACTTTTCGGACATGGTGCGTTTGGGAATAACTTGGCTACTCGCGCTCGCGGAGCGCATCCATAATCTGCTGTCCCATTTCGTTCGTCAGCGACGTTTGCAAGACCGTGCCCTTGTAGGGTTTGAACGCGTTCAAGATCGCCGCGCGGTTGCCTTCGCCGACCAGCAAAAAGAGCGCCGAGGTATTGGGCTTGAGTGTAGCGGCAACGTCATCTATGAATTGCTTATCCACGTCCAAATCCAAGGATCGGGCGAGAAACGCGCCTGCCGCGGAACCCGCTGCGATGCCCACGACGGGAGCAAAAAAGAACAACAGCCCGCCAATGACGCCGCCGGTCACCGCGCCCCACGCCACAGGATGTCCCGCTTCGTCCTTGAGATGAATCTTGCCTTCGGCATCTTTGAGGACCACGCGCATGTCGTCGAGTTGGGTGTGTTTCAAATGAGTTGAAAGTCCGGCTTCTCTCTGGTAAAGTGTGTTTCCCAACCCACCTCAGGAGAGAAACCATGACTTCCAACTCACAAGCGATTATACAGGACCCTATCTGCGGGTTTCCACGACACTCGCTTGACATAGCACCGTTTCCTGGTGAAGATATCGGCAAACGCGAGTTGCCGGGAGGTTCGCCATGAAAGGATTGACCGACTACATCACGGAGCAGCCGTGGGAAGACACCTTGATTGCGACCTATGTTTTGGTGGTCGATCGGTTTGCCCAGGCTGCCCAGATGGCCCAGTTCGTTCGGACACGCGGACCTGAGCCAGACTACGACGATGCCCAGATTATCACGATTGCCCTCGCCGCCGACTTCGGGTTTGCCGGCGACGAAGAGAAAACGCGCCATTTCTTGCGGCAATATCATCCGACCTTATGGTCAAATGGTATTCCGGACACGGCGCGTTTCAACGTCCGTCACCGTGAACTGGTGTGGGTCCGGAAGCCATGCGCCGGCTGCTGCGGGCCGAGTGGTGCAGCCACCATCCCATCGCTCCACCCACGCCGAGCGATGCGAGCGAGCCGCCCCTGGACGCGCGGATTCGTCTGGTCGACAGCGCCCCCGTCATTATGACCAGCCGTGGACGGGGCGGGCACACGCCAACGATTGAACCCCAGCACCGCACCGAGTGGTTCGGGGTCTGCACGAGCCAGGGCTTCAAGTTCTTTGGCGGACGGGTGCATGCGACCGTGATGCTTGACCAGATGCTCGATGAATGGGTGCTGGCACCCGGTTCATACCCTGATCTCAAGGTTTTCCCCGCTTTGGGCGATGGCTATGCCTATCTGCTCGACATTGGAGACAAGGGGTATGTCGGTGCCGAGACGGAAGCCTTGGTGTGGGAACGCGGCAGACCCCAGTTGCTCCCGTTGCGCCGAGCCAACCAGTATGAACAATGGCCCGAGGGCATTCAGCAGATCCTGGGGCAGCTACGCCATCGCATTGAAACAGCGTTCAGCGTACTGACCACCGCTTTCAACTTGCGTGTCCCACACGGACGCTCTTTCGACGGCTTTGTGGCACGCACCGCGACCAAGATGTTGGCGTACACGATCAGCTTCTTTCTGGCGCAACCGGTCATCGCTTGATTAGCAAGACCGCCGTCCACAGCCGCGCTCCACCCACAAAACGATGCGGGCGCGCATGTGCTTTTGTTAAGCCGGACACAGTTCTGGAGAGCAGCGCGCGTCTACTTTGCAACCCAAGAGCGTCCTAACGAACATTCACGAAAACTCACAGATACGGTAGGGAAAGATTCCATGAGATTGTGGGACTTGAGGATTATCAGCCCACGTGGGGGGGAATTACGTCCGCTTGGCGCCAACCCCACAGCCGTGACCTGGTGGGCGTGGACGTGGCTTCCCTGGGATGGTACTGCAATGGCGCGATCGGGACAGCGTTTCATGCCCCGGGCAATCAGGGAGGCGTCAATCTGGTACGGATGGGCGCGAGCACCTTTTGTCGCGAGCGGCGAGCTGAAGATGGTTGATTACGGTGACGTGCTCTTCCATCCCGGGAACCTCTGGGATTACCTTGAACAGACGGAGAAAGCCGTGACCGGGATTCTCGAGTCAGGGGTGTCAGTATTCGCCTGCGGCGGCGACCGCAGCATTCCGCTTCCCGTCGTCCGAGCGTACGGCAAGCGCCTCGGGGGCAAGCTTTCGCTGATCCACTTTGACGCTCATTCCGATGCGTATGCGGAACTCTATCCCTATCCCACCGGGGGAACGTGGGTCAATGAGCTGACCGATGAAGGCTGGGTGGATGGCGGAAGATCAGTCACCCTCGGGGTGCGGCCCACGCGAGAGTTCGGGAAGGCCGATGTCTTTCATCAACTGGGAAGCGAGATGATCCTTGATCATGGTCCAGTCTGGGCCGCAGAGCGAACCCTCGAGATCGTAGGAGACAACCGGGTCTATATCACCTTCGATCCCGACTTTCTGGATGCGAGCCAGGCGCCAGCTGTCCACACTCCCGAACCCTTGGGGCCCGATATGAGGTTCGTGATAAAGTATTTCAATGCGCTCATGGCGAGGGATTGAAGGTCATCGGTTTCGACATCAACGAAGTCACTCCCCACTACGAACCCCCGGGCGGGCTGACGACCATGAATGTATGTATGGTATCGAATTGGTGTCTCCAACTCCTGCTGGAAGGACGCAGGGCAGCCGGATTAAAGGCGTAAAGGTCTTCAGGATCAACGATAGTCATCGTTGTACACGGCCGTGGAGGGAGCCATTACCGAGGGTAAAAGCCGCGATTCGGCTCCTTTGCCCAAGGAGAAAAAGACCCCGAACAACTCGCTTCACCCGACAGCCGCGTGGAGTTTCGACATTGGATTGGAATCGAAAGGCGGCTGCGGGTGAGCTCGGATCGCTGTCCGTCTTGCAGGGAGCAAGACGAAAAAAATTTTGCACAGGGAGTGCAGACGCATGACAACCTCATATCCGTTTGGCTACGCGATCGTCATCGGTCGCTTTCAGCCATTCCACAACGCGCACACTGAATTACTCCATCAAGCGTTCACACAGGCGCAAAACGTCATCATCGCGCTGGGCAGCCATCGCGCCGCGCCTAACATCAAAAATCCGTGGACGACCGCGCAGCGCGAAACCATGATCCGCGCGGCGCTTGCGCCAGAGCAGCACGCGCGACTCTATTTCGTTTATCTCCGCGACTATCTCTACAACGACAATCTCTGGGCTGCCGAACTGCAAGCGCAGGTCGCCGCCATCACGCGCGACGAAAAATCCATCGTCCTCATCGGACACCGCAAAGATTCATCTTCGTACTATTTGGAAGGGTTTCCCCAGTGGCAATTTCAAGATTTTTCCCAACGCTTGCCGCTGCACGCGACGCGCCTGCGCGAGAGTTATTTTCGCGGCGAACGTGCCTGGGAAAAAGATGTGCCGCGCGCCGTCAACGCGTTCATGCAGCAATTCGCGCGCGCGGACGATTACGCGCACTTGGCGGACGAACAAAAATTTATTGACCAATACAAACAAGATTGGTCCGCCGCGCCGTACCCGCCCGTGTTTGTCACGGCTGACGCGGTGGTGTACAAATCGGGACATATCCTCGTGGTCAAACGGCGCGGCTTTCCGGGCAAAGGTTTGTTGGCGCTGCCCGGCGGATTCGTCGCCCAAGACGAATGGGTGGAACATGCCGCCGTGCGCGAATTACGCGAAGAGACCGGCATTACCCTGCCCGCCCAAGAATTGCGCAAATTTATTCGCGCCACGCGCGTGTTCGATCATCCCGAACGCAGCGTGCGCGGGCGCACGATTACGCACGGTTTTTATTTCCATCTCGGCGCGACGGGCGACCTGCCGCGCGTGAAAGGAGGTGACGACGCCGCCAAAGCGTTTTGGATGTCGCTCAACGACGTGTATGTGAACGAAGACCGCTTTTTCGAAGACCACGTTTCGATCATCACGCATTTTGTGAATCGAGATTAAAACGCGACGGGGAGTCGCGTCTCCTTTGTCATTTCGAACGGAGTGAGAAATCTCTATGGGAAGATTTCTCGCAAGTGCAGCTGCTCAGAACTTGACCGGGGTCTGTCATATCGAACCACTGCTGCGAGCGAAGCGTGGCAGGCTCCATGAGATATCTCGCTCATTCCGGGGAGGAAAAGAAATGGACAATCTTATTCTCGACACCGACAGCTATAAAGCAAGTCATTACCTCCAATACCCGCCCGGCATGACGGCGATGTTTAGTTACATCGAAAGTCGCGGCGGCAGGTACGACCGCACCGTATTTTTTGGGCTACAATATATTCTCAAAAAGTACATGACGCAGCGCGTCACGATGGACATGGTGAACGAGGCAGACGCGTTCTTGCGCGCGCACGGCGAACCGTTCCCGCGCGCAGGATGGGAATACATCGTACGCGAATTGGACGGACGCGTGCCGCTGAAAATTCGCGCCGTGCCCGAAGGCGGCGTCGTGCCCACGCACAACGTTCTCGTCACCGTCGAAAGCACCGACCCGCGCGTGTTTTGGGTCGTCGGTTGGCTGGAAACACAATTGATGCGCGTGTGGTAAAAGTGTGCCACCCTTCGTAGCAATACGATTGTCAAATGTCTTTTAATTGCTGGAAGCCTAACCTCCATACCGGGAGTATGGTAATCAGCAGCCAAGCCAAATGCTATGAGCAAACTTCAAGAAGATAGAATCATCCCAAATGGGACAAAGGTCAACCGGCTTACGGTGCAGGGGTGGTTTTGGCAAGAGTACACCCACAAGGAACGCAAGAAACGCAGACGGATGTATATCTGCCTATGTGAGTGCGGCGGTTTGACTCATGCTCGATCATTTGCATTGCGCCATAAGATTGCATATTCATGCGGCTGCTATGTTAAAGAACTACAAGCTGCAAGAATGTCAAAAAGTGGATACGATTATCTGATTCGTTCCATTTTGCGAAATTATCGGTATTCGGCGCTACGACGAGGATATGAGTTCACGCTGACCTACGGACAGTTTGCTCAAATCGTACAGTCCGATTGTTACTTTTGCGGAGCCAAGCCCCATACACAATTGAAAGACTATATGCGGCGCTTGAAAACCAAAGACGTGTCCGCGTTCCGTTACAACGGAATTGACCGACTTGATAACACGAGAGGATACGTCCTTGATAATTGCGTTCCAGCGTGCGATATTTGTAACAATGCCAAGTCCACACTCTCTTATGAGACATTTGTGGATTGGGTTCGGCGCGTGTATGAGCATTTGGAAGGTTCAACGACTAGCCGAGAGGCGTACACTCAAGCGAGTGGAAATGGAGACTCCCCAAAGGGGTAAAGATATAGTCTGATCTTACGGGAAACCGTAAGCTGCGAAAGCGGGCAAGGAATTAGCGACCCTTGCTGAACCATGTGATCCGATTACGGTCGCAAGCCAATCGTACTTTATCAAACAAGACATTCTCGCCGCGCTGGAAAAATCCGCCGATGACGCGTGGAGCGAAATCGGCTTCAAACTGCACGACTTTGGCTCGCGCGGCGTCTCCTCGCGCGAATCCGCCGAAATCGGCGGCGCGTCGCACCTCGTCAATTTCATGGGCAGCGATACGATTGCGGGTGTCTGGTGCGCGAATCATTATTATCACAGCGACATGGCGGCGTTCAGCATTCCTGCGGCGGAACATTCGACGATCACGGCGTGGGGCAAAAAACGCGAAGCCGACGCGTATCGCAACATGCTGAAGCAATTTGCCAAGCCCGGCGCGCTTGTCGCGTGCGTTTCAGATAGTTACGATTTGGAAAACGCGGTGCAAAATTTGTGGGGCAGCGCGCTGCGCGACGCGGTGATCACGTCGGGCGCAACCGTCGTGATTCGTCCCGACAGCGGCGACCCGCCGACGATTGTGCGGCATACGTTAGAGATGCTCGATGCGTCGTTCGGGCACACGCTCAACCGCAAGGGTTATCGCGTGTTGAATCACGTCCGCGTCATTCAAGGCGACGGCATCAATGCGACGAGCATTCGCGCGATTTTGCAGCACGCGATGGACGGCGGCTACAGCGCGAGCAACGTCGCGTTCGGCATGGGCGGCGCGCTGCTGCAACAATTGAATCGCGACACGCAAAAATTCGCCATGAAATTGAGCGCAGTTGTGATTAACGACAAACAGCTGCCTGCCTTCAAAGACCCCGTGACCGATCCCGGCAAAAAAAGCAAAGCGGGACGTCTCGATTTGATTCAAACGGAAAACGGATACGAAACGATTGCGCTGGGTGGAATGCAACCGGACGCGCGTTCGGCAATGCGCACCGTGTTCGAGAACGGCGCATTGTTGATTGACGATTCGCTCGATACCATTCGCGCGCGGGTGAATGCGACGCTGCAAGCAAAATAAGTTTGTCCCCCGAATAGGATGCAAGACCTTCGAGGTTTTCAAGCATTCGCGTGGATTTACGCGTTCGCAGTGGAATTGTAGGCAATTCCATAAACCATCGAAGGTCTTGCTTCTTTTACGCTTTTTCCACTGGAAACTGAATCTCGGTCAAACGTTCCGCCGGATTGTTCGTGATGTATTCCGACGGATACGGTGCTGCGCCCGGCATGTCCACGAACGCGCGCAAGTAGACCTCGCGATTCGGTCCGACGATGCGATAACCATTCTTTTCGATCCACGCGAGCAGCGCGCCGT
>JACQWQ010000276.1 GCA_016209205.1 Chloroflexota bacterium | reverse complement strand
ATTTGAAGCGCGCAACGCGCGCGGTGAAAAAATCGAGCCGGGCGATTGGATGCCCGACGAGTATCGGAAACAATTGATTCGGATGATTTCGCAGCACGCGCACAGCGAAATCGTCGGCATGTTACCCGAAGGCGCATGGATCACGCGCGCGCCGACCCTGCGCCGAAAAATCACGCTGCTTGCCAAAGTGCAAGATGAAGGCGGGCACGGGCAATATCTGTATCACGCGGCAGAAACGCTCGGCGCGACGCGCGCGGAAATGATTGACGCGCTGCTGAGCGGCAAAGCAAAATACTCGTCAGTGTTCAATTACCCGACGCTGACGTGGGCGGACATTGGCATGGTTGGTTGGCTGGTGGACGGCGCGGCGATTCAAAATCAGACGATGCTCGCGCACTGCTCGTACGGTCCGTATTCGCGTGCCATGATCCGCATTTGCACCGAAGAAACGTTTCACAAAAAACAGGGCATGGAGCAAATCATTCGTTACGCGCGCGGCACGCCGCGTCAAAAACAAATGGCGCAAGCTGCGTTGAATCGCTGGTGGTGGCCCTCGCTGATGATGTTTGGTCCGCACGACGCGGATTCGCCGAACAGCGCGCAGTTGATCCGGTGGGGCATCAAGACCAAAACGAACGACGAGCTGCGTCGGGATTTCGTCAACAAAATGGCGCCCGATTTTCACGCGCTCGGCTTACAGATTCCCGATCCCGATCTGCATTACGATAAAGCGAGCGGCAATTGGATTTCCGGCGAAATCAATTGGGATGAATTTTGGCGCGTGGTCAAAGGCGATGGCCCGTGCAACGCCGAACGGATGGCAGCGCGGCGCGCGGCGCATGAGAATGGCGCGTGGGTGAGAGAAGCATTGAACGAGTACGCGCGCAAGTACGATGCGAATTAGAGATAGAGAGAGGGAGAGAGGGAGAGAGGGAGTGAGGGAGTGACCAGTAATCAGTGAGCAGTAATCAGTGCGATAGTAAGGTAGTGCGATAGTCCGACAGTGCGGTAGTGCGATTTGCGACCTGCGACGTGCGACTTGCGATTTGTGCTTGGCGATAGGCGATACGCGATAGGCAATGAGCAAAATGGATAGTGAATGGAACAGGTACGAAGTCTTTGAAAAAGAGCGCGTGGACCTGCCGCATCGCAACGCGGGGTCGGTGCATGCGCCGGACGCGGAAATGGCGCTGGAAAACGCGCGCGATCTTTTTGTGCGCCGTCCGAACTGTTTGAGTTTGTGGGTTATTCCCGAGCACGCGATTTTCGCAAAAACCGCGCAGGAGCTGCAAGATGATTCTTGGCGCGACCAAGAGGTGCCACACAACGCGGACTCGGAAATTTATCTCGTATTTCAAAAGCAAGGACAAATCGCGCGCGAAACATACGTGGCGCATGTCGGGCAGGTGGAAGCGTCCTCGCCGCAAGCCGCAATGCGCGCGGCGTTGGAAACCTTTGCCGCCAAAAATGTTTTTGTGTGGTGGGTTGTGCCGGAACGCCTGGTTTTGAAAAGTGAAGCGCAAGATGCGCCGAGTATGTTTGCGCCCGCGCACGCCAAAAAATATCGCATGCACGCGTATTATCCCGTCGAACCGATCATGCGCGAGTTGAAATCCGCGCAAGGGATGTTGGAAAGTGACGGGTGACGGGGGAAGGTGACGGGTGACGGGTGACGGGTGACGTTTCACGTTTCACGATTGACTGAATAACTATGACAAACCTTTCCCTCGTTTTCAAGATTCTCGCGCTCGCCGACGACGAATTGATTCTGGGTCATCGCAATTCGGAATGGGCGGGGCACGCGCCGATTCTGGAAGAGGATATCGCATTCGCCAACCTTGCGCTGGACGAATTGGGACACGCGCAGTTGTGGTACGCGTTGTATCAGGAATTTACGGATACGGAACCGGATTACCTCGTGTTTTTTCGCGGGGCGGCGGACTATCGCAACGCGCAATTTGTCGAACTGCCAAAAGGCGATTGGGCGTTTTCGATGCTGCGGCAGTATTTGTTTGACACGTACGAATCCATCGCGCTCCCACAGCTCGTAAAGAGTTCCAACGCGCGCATCGCCGAAATCGCCGCAAAAATTCGCCCCGAAGAAATGTATCACTTGCGCCACACCTCAAATTGGGTCAAGCGTTTGGGCTTGGGCACCGCCGAGAGCCACCGCCGCATGCAAAACGCGCTGGACGAATTGTGGGCGTACGCACTGCAATTGTTTGTGCCCTTGAGCGACGAACAAGAATTGATTGACGCCAAAGTGATGCCCGACCCGCGCGTGCTGCAAGCGGAATGGGAATCACAAGTCGTCGCACATTTGTCCGCATCAGGTTTGATTGTGCCCGCGACGCGCGAACCAATTGCCACCTCGCGCACACAGCACACGGAATATTTGACCGCGCTGTTGGCAGAGATGCAAGAGGTGGCGCGGGGTGAAGTGTATGGGGTGGAATGGTAAAACTGGCGTTTGACGACATCTGGCGCGCGCTCGACGAAATCGCCGACCCGGAAATTCCGGTTGTCTCACTCGTCGAGATGGGCATCGTGCGCGATGTGCAAATCCAGAACGACGCCGTGATCGTTTCCATGACGCCGACATTCGCGGGCTGTCCCGCATTCGAGCAAATGCGCGCGGCGATTGTAGAAAAACTGCGCGCGCTGGGCGTGGAACGCGTCGAGGTGAAAATCGTTTTGACGCCGCCGTGGTCGAGCGATTGGATTGCCGAGTCCGCGCGCGCGAAATTAAAATCTTTCGGTCTCGCGCCGCCGCCGCAACACGGCGGAAATGTCCAACTATTTTTCCCTGACGCGGTGGCGTGTCCGTACTGCAATTCGACCAACACGCGCGTCACAAACCATTTCGGTCCGACCTTGTGCCGCGCGATCTATTTTTGTCGCAACTGTCAGCAGCCGTTTGAACAATTCAAGCCATTGTAGCCGTAGTAACGTATTCATTCGTTCATTTGACGGTGCAAGTCGGCGGCGATAAAATTGCTGTTCCAAATCAACGTCTTTGCCAACAGCTCGTTTTCTCGTCAAGCGGAGAAAACGGGTTGTTGGAGACCGTTCTCGTGATTGACCAAAGCATCGAAGATGGAGACGCGATAGTGCTCGACAAAATTGCCACTTTTCTCCTGCGCCAATGGAATGGTTTACGGACCCTTTCACTTGAACACCGCGTGCGTCTCTTGCGCCAAATTCTCCCGCTGGTTTTCCTCGTCGGGTTTGCGTTCTATCAGACAGCCATTCACGCGTTGTTTGAAACCTCTATCAATTGGCGCAATGAAATTTTGGAATGGATCGGGTACGGCTTGCCCGGCGCGTTCGCGATCTGGTTGGGCTTGGGCTGGATGGCGAATACGCTCGTGCGCCAAGATCGCGATGCGCTGAAACTCGAACAGGCATCCACCGAACTGGCACAGATTTACCAGCGGCTCTCTGCGATGCACGAAATGGGTCGTCAAGCCGTGAGCGCGGTGGACCCGCTGCAAGTCTATCAACTTGCCGCGCAAGCGCCCACCCAGATTGCCGGAGCGCGCGGCGCAGCCGTCTTGACCTTTGACGACGCGGACGCGCTCAAATTGGAAATGACGTGGGGCTTGGGAGAGCAACATGTTGCGGCCTTGTACAAACGCGCGGCGGAGGGCATTCCCCCCGACCGCTGTCGCGGCTGTGTACCGCTTACCGCGCGCGTCAACAGCAACTGTCCCCTCTTTGTGGGCACGCAAGCCCAGGCGCAGTCCGATGGAATTGCCTCGCTGGTTTGTATCCCGCTGACGCGAGGCACGGAACGCGTCGGTATCATCAGCAGTTATTTCGGTTCCTCCGAAGGTCCCCCTCAAGCGCAATTGGCATTGCTCAACGTTGCGGCGGCAGAAATCGCAGCGGCGTTGGAAGGCGCTCGGCTGCGCGCGCAACAGATGGCGGCGCTCTCGACGGTGGAACAGACGCCGCCGGATGCAAATCTGGACAAATTCTTGACCCAAGTCCTTTCTGCGATCCGCCAAGGATGGCAAGGGGAGGCGAGCGCGCTGTTTGTTTACGATGCGGCGGCGCAGGCATGGACCCAGCGCGCGCATCACGGCTTGGGCGAGGATTTGAGCGATCCGCGTCTCGATGTGGCGATGCGGCTGAGCGAGCAAGCGCGTGCGACCAATCGTCCCGCGCTGTGGTCGCGCGAACCATCGGATGAGCGTGTCCCGTTCGACGCGGCAATTGCGGTGCCGCTGCACGCGGAGGGCCAAGTTCTCGGCGCGCTGTTTTTGACGCTGCCGCGCGCGTGGAGCGCGCGCCAAATGCCCCTCGTAGATTTTATGGCGCAGCAAACCGCGCTCGCCGTGCGCAACGCGCAATTGCATCAACAGTTGGGACACGTGGCAATGTTGGAAGAACGGCATCGCCTCTCGCGCGAGATGCACGACGGCGTCGCACAGACGCTCGGCTATTTGGGGTGGCAAATGGATCATTTGACGCGGCTTGCCCAAAGCGGTCAGACGGAAGCGCTCACGGAAGAGCTCGTGGCGGCGCGCCGCAATGTGCGCGAAGCGTACATGGACGCCCGCGAAGCGATTGATGGTCTGCGACTGGCGGTAGACCATCCCGGCGGTTTGCCTGCCGCATTGGAGCAATATGCAGCGGATTTTACGGCGCGCAGTGGGATTGCTACCCAGTTTTCACAAAGCGGTTGTTCCGGCGGACTCTCGCCGGTTGCCGAATTACAGCTGCTGCGTTTTGCCCAAGAGGCGCTGACGAATGTACGCAAGCACTCGGGCGCGCAAAATGTCCAGATTCTTTTGAGTTGCGACGCCAAGACCTGTCAATTGTCCATCGGCGACGACGGACGCGGGTTTGATGCCTTGATGCCGCGCAGCCGGAACCATTGGGGGATGACGACGATGCGCGAGCGCGTGCAATCTCTCGGCGGGTATCTCACGATTACGACCAATCCCGGACAGGGCACACGCCTGACGGCGACCGTGCCGGTTACGCGGACGGACGTGCGGAGCAGCACATGATTCGCGTACTGCTGGCAGATGATCATACGCTCTTGCGCCAGGGCTTACGGCGCATTCTTGGCGATGATCCCGGAATCAGCGTCATCGGCGAAGCGGTAGATGGTTTGGACGCGGTAGCGCAGACGCGGGCGCTCGCGCCGGACGTGCTGCTAATGGACGTACACATGCCGCGCTTGACCGGGATCCAAGCCGCACAGCAGCTGCGCGAAATTGCACCCAGCACGCGCATCATCATCCTGACCGTTTCGGACAAGGATGCCGATCTGTTTGGCGCGTTGAAAGCGGGCGCACGGGGGTATCTTTTGAAAAGCGCGGAAGCGGACCAAGTGCTCGATGCGATTCATCGCGTTGCCGCGGGCGACGCGATTCTGCCCCCGGCGTTGACATTGCGCGTGTTGAATGAATTTGCCGCGCCGTCGCGTTCGGTGGATGCACTGACCAAGCGCGAGTTGGACATTTTGCGTCTGGTGGCGCAGGGCATGGGCAACAAAGAAATCGCCGTGCGCTTGACGCTGACCGAAAACACGGTCAAAACCCACGTTCGCCATATCCTCGAAAAATTGCAGCTGCGCAGTCGCACCGAAGCGGCTTCGTATGCGCTGCGCGAAGGTCTCGAGTAATATTTGTCGGCAGGTATAGTTTGTCAGCAGTTGGGCTGCTGACGGGGCGCAGTGCAACTGCGCCCGAACTGACTCCTCTCTCTCATTCTCCCTCATCCTTTCTCACCCTTTTTGGGTATCCAAAAATCATCCCACGTGAGGATGACGCCTGCAGTATTGCAGTTATGATGATAGAACACTCATAAACGCGTGCGCATGATGCGCGATGGCGTGGCATTCATCCGGTGCAATCAGCTTGGGAAAGCCCTCCTGCACAAAGGAGCCAGAGTAGCGCATGTGGAGATCGGTCGTGTTCTAATTGTCTCGCCCCATTCCCTTTTTGCCGAAGCACTGGCGCGGCTCGTGCAGCAAGCTGGCGGCACGGTTATTGCGCGAGTGTCAAGCGTGGAGGAGGCATTGGCACAACTCGATGCCCCGACGAGTGTGGTGGAAACACCCGCCGAGCACAGTCCAGAGCTTCAGGGCGCCGTTACGATTATTGTCGAGCATACGGAAGGACAGGGCGAAGAGCCAGCGTGGCTCAAGCTGCTCGAGACGCACAGCGCGCTGCGCCGCGTGGTTTTGCTTACCTTGCAGGGAAACGAAATGATCGTACACGAACAGCGCCGCGTCAATCATGTCTCGGAACAAGAACTGTTGGGCGTGCTGCAAGGCACGGCGGAACGTACATTGAACCCGGACGAGTACCGGGTTGTCCCATAAATAGAGCCGCTGTGGAAAAATGCTCGCGTTGGAGCGTTATCAATCCAAAAGGAGGAACACAATGTCCGTAATCAAAGGGTTGATTTTTGGACTCGTCGGTTTTGCTATTGGCGAGGGCTTGGCATTTTTGGTAGGGCAAGACCCGTTCTCGGATACGGCGATCACGCTCGGTTACATCTTTTTCTTGATCGGCTGGCTGCTGGGTGCGGGAGTCTGGGACCACTGGGCGCGCGGGTGGTTTGGCTTGAAGGACAAGCCCACGCCAACACTCGCCTCAAATGGTTGGATGCGCTATCTCATGTTTTCCACGGACCACAAGGTCATCGGGGTTCAGTACCTGGTGACGTTCGTGGCGCTGTTCCTGCTGGCGGGACTGCTCGCGATGGTGATACGCATCCAGCTGCTGAATCCGAATGGACCGCTTGACCCGCAGACCTACAACACCGTGATGAGTTTTCACGGCATCGTCATGATCGCCGTGGCGGTGGCGACGATGATCGGCGGGCTGGGCAACTATTTTGTGCCCTTGCTCATCGGCGCGGAGGACGTGGCTTTTCCGCGCATCAACGCGTTGAGTTACTGGTTCGTGCCGCCGGTGGCGATCCTGCTGGTGATCGGTTCGCTGCTGCCCGGTGGGTTCCAGAGCGGTTGGCGAGTGTACGCGCCCTGGGCGGAACGCGTGGGTCCCAGCATGCTGCTCTTCCTGATGGCGTTCCTCACCTTCGGCGTCTCGTCCATCCTCGGCGGGCTCAACTTTCTCGTCACGATTATCCGCCTGCGCGCGCCGGGGATGACCTGGGGCCGGCTGCCTATCTTCGTCTGGGGCATCTTTTCCGCCGCGCTCCTCAGTCTCATCTTTACCCAGTTCGTCGCCACCGCGCTGCTGATGGAGATTTTGGATCGGGTGGTCGGGATGGCTTTCTTTGCGCCGGACCAGGGCGGCGGGGCGGTTTTGTACCAACACATCTTCTGGGTGTATTCGCACCCGGCGGTGTACGTGATGATCCTGCCCGGTTTCGGGCTGATGCTGGAGATTATCACCCACTTTGCGCGCAAGCCGCTGTTCGGCTACAAGTGGGCGGTGGGCGCACTGCTGGGCATCGTCGGCTTGAGCGACATCGTGTGGGTGCACCATATGTTCACCAGCGGATTGCCGGATTTCATCAATGCCGCCTTTATGACCGCGACCGAATTGATTTCCATTCCCACCGGTCTGATCTTTCTCTGCGCGCTGGGCACGATTTGGCAAGCCCGGATGCGGCTGACGACGCCGATGCTCTTTGCGCTGGGGTTTGTTTTCAACTTTGCCATCGGCGGCTTGACCGGCATCTTTAACGCCGATGTTCCAACGGATTTGCACCTGCACAACACCTACTGGGTGGTGGGACACTTTCACTACACCATTATGGGCGGTGAAATCTTTGCGCTCCTCGCCGGGATGTACTACTGGTTCCCCAAGATCACCGGGCGGATGTACAACGAGGCGCTGGGCAAACTGCATTTCTGGATCACATTCATCACCTTCAACCTGATCTTTGCCCCGATGATGCTGACCGGTCTCTTTGGAATGAATCGGCACGTCGCCGAATATCCACCCGAACTGGGCGGGATCAACCAGTTCATCAGTCTGTTCTCCTTTGTGCTTGGCGCGGGCTTCCTGGTGTTCGTCTATAACATGGTTACCGCGCTGGTGCGGGGACCCAAAGCCGTGGCGAACCCATGGCAATTGCGCACGCTGGAATGGCATACGTCGTCACCGCCGCCGGAGCACAATTTCCACCACCTACCGCAGGTACTGGCGCATCCCTACGACTACGGGGTGGAAGGCGTACCGGCGCACGCGGTCGTCGCGGCAGGCGCCGCGGCTGCACCCGCGAGCGAATGACAAGGACAAAGATGCCAAACGTGCCAAACAAGCCAAACAAGCCAAAAGTGCCAAATCCCAAATCCCAAACCTGAAATCCGAAATCCAGAGGGGAGGTCTCATGGAAAAAGCCGCGCTCTTACGTGTGGGTGTGCTGGTGTTAGTCGTACTGGCGGTCCTGACCGCCGTCGAGTACTGGGTCGCCGTCGGCGGGCTGGGCGGCGCGACCTTGACGCTGCTGGCGCTGCTCGCGCTGGCCAAAGCCGCGCTGATCGTGGATTACTTTATGCACGTCGGCAAACTCTTTCAGCCCGAAAGTGGAGGTCACTGATGACAACAGCGATCGCGGAACTCAAGTATCAAATCTACAACCGCCGTCTGGGGCTGTGGCTGTTCATGCTTTCGGACAGCATGGTCTTTCTCGCGCTGTTGGCGGCGCGCTATTACATGCAGGGGACGCATCGTCCGCCTGAAGTGAACCAGCCGCTCGGCTTGGTCCTCACCAGCATCCTGCTCGCCAGCAGTTTCTTCGCCAACCGCGCCGACGCGTCCATCGCGCACGGCGACCGCGCCGCGTTCCTGCGTCACATCGGGATCACGATCGTGCTGGGGGTGGCGTTCCTCATCCTCGTCGTCGCGGTTGAGTGGCCCGAGGCGCTGCACTTTGCGCCGCCTTCGACCGGCTATGGGACCGCGCTCTTTTCCCTCACCGGCTTACACGCCACGCACGTCCTGTCCGGCGTCATCGTCCTGCTCTTTGCGCTGCTCAAGGGGAAACGCGGCGGCTATACGGCCGAGGATCACTTTGGCGCGGAGGGCAGCATCATCTACTGGCACTTTGTGGACCTGGTCTGGGTGTTTATCTACCCGACCCTGTATCTGGTTGGGTAGAGGAGAATGAGTATGCGACGCGACATTATCAATACAGCCATTCTGTGGTTCGTCCTGACCTTCCTTGCTGAACTGCTCCTCCCGAACTTTCCCTTCCCGATACAAGCGGCGCAGGAGGCGGTCTTTAGCGATGAATCCTTCCGCGTGCTCTTGGTGCTGGGCATGCCGGTGTTCACCTTCGTCGTCGCGGTGCTGGCGTACAGCCTGTGGAAATTCCGGGCGCGCGGCGACACGCTGGAAGAGGGTGCCCCCATCCGCGGCAATTCCTGGGTCTCCGGGGTGTGGCTGGCGGTCACCGGCGGCTTGTGCGTCCTCGTGATCGTCCATCCGGGTCTGACGGGGCTGGCGAAATTCGCGGGCAATCCACAGGCGCAGTTAGTCGTGAAGGTGACCGGAAAGCAATGGGCGTGGGATGTCGAATATCCCGCGCAGGGAATCGTTCACGCGTCGGAATTGGTATTGCCGGAGGGACAGCGCGTCGAGTTCCAAGTGACCTCCAGCGATGTGCTCCATTCGTTCTGGATCCCGGCTTTTCGCAACAAGATAGACGCGGTGCCGGGTACTGTGACGAGGATGTACGTTACGCCGAACAAAATCGGATCTTTTGAGCAGGACTATAACCTGCGCGTCCAGTGTGCCGAGATCTGCGGCGCGGGACACGCCATCATGAGCATGCCGGTCAGGATTGTGTCCGCGCAAGATTTCCAAACCTGGGTTCAGACGCAAGCGCCGCCCACCGACCCCGTCAAGCGCGGTGAACTGCTCGCCAAATCCCAGGGCTGCACGGCGTGCCACTCGACTGACGGCAGCCCCGGCGTCGGACCGACGTGGAAGGGACTGTTCGGCGAACAAGAGACACTGGCGGACGGCACGGTGGTCACGGTGGACGAGGCGTATGTCCGCGAATCCATTGGTAACCCCAGCGCGAAAATCGTCAAGGGCTATAACGACGGCCTGATGCCCAAGAACTTTGGCACGACGCTGAAAGAGGGCCAGATTAATGATCTGCTTGCGTACATCGCGAGCTTAAAGTAGCGGAGAGTGTGGAACGTGGAGCGGAGAGCGTGGAGCGAAGCGCTAATCACTCTCCACTATCAGCGATAAGCGATAGGCGATAGGCAATATGCGATATGCGATACGCGCTCAAGGGTGGACGACGCTGGTCGTGCTTGCCGCGTGCGCAGTCCTGATTGGGCTGGGCGTTTGGCAGTTGCAGCGTTTAGCGCAGCGGCGTGCGTTCAACGCGCGCGTGATGCAGCAGCTGGACGCGCCGCCGATCATGTTGAATTCAGACCTGACAGAGCTTGCCTCGCGCTCAGCGAGGGGTCTTGAAGCTCTGTCAGGTCTCGAGTACCGCGCGGTGGTCGTCCGGGGCGAATACGATCAGAGCCAAGAGGTCGTGTTGAAAAATCAAACGTGGCAAGAACAGCGCGGCGTGCATCTCATCACTCCGCTGCGCATTGCAGGGAGTGATCATGCAGTACTGGTGGATCGCGGGTGGATTCCTGAAGCGGAAGCGGGTACTGATCAACACGGCAAATTCGCCGAACCGGGAATGATCGAGGTGCGCGGCTACATTCGGCAATCCCAGTCACCCCGCCTCGCAACCGCCGCTGTGAACGAACGTCAAGACGCGTGGTTCCGCGTAGATACTGCCGCGCTGCAAGCTCAAGTCTCGTTCCCCCTCTTGCCCTTTTATATCCAGGCAGTGCCCGAACTTGCAGCGAATGGGCGCGGGGTTGGCGCCACGGATCCAGCGAGCGCGCGCTTGCCATATCGTGTGCCGTTGGACTTGGAGCTCACTGAGGGCAAGCACCTGGGTTATGCACTCACCTGGTTTGTGCTCGCCGCAGCCCTGGCATTGGGTTACGTCCGTCTCATATGGAAGCAGCTCCCGCGCCCGCTTGCCGTAACCGCCACCGCACTATTCATATAGGACCGCACTATTCAAAGGAGGAACAGTCATGAAGGCAAAATGGTTCGTCACACTCGGTCTCTTTTTGTTGTTGGCGGCTCTCTTTGGCAGTGGGGTCAGCGCCGCGGAGCCCGCCGGGCAGATCGAAGCCGTCAAGCTCATCGGCGCGTGGGTGGATGCCGGGGCGCCAGAGACGGGAACCTTCAAGTTCACGGGTAAGGATGGCAAGACCTATGAAGCCACCTTCGCCGATGATGTCCTGCCCCTCTTTACCACGAAAGATGCATGGTTCAAGGGTTCGGATGCCTGCAGCACGTGCCACTATGCCGTCTCGAAGGATTCAGCCCACGAGATGGATCTGGGGACCTACAAGGGCATCTTGACCGGCGCGGAT
>JACQWQ010000275.1 GCA_016209205.1 Chloroflexota bacterium | reverse complement strand
TCTCCTCCCCCTTCACCACTCGCGCCATCAAACGCGTCTGCAATTCAAACACCCGCCGCCACGACGTCTCCATCGGCTGCGGCCAATAGGAATAACGCACCGTCGCATTCACGCGCTCTTCATATTTTTCAATCACGCGTTTCACCGCGTCCTCTGTCATCATCACCGGACGCGTCGGCTCGCCCGTGCGCCGGAAATCACCGCGCTGCAAAATCTGCAAGTTCAAAAGATTCAGCACCAGCGGATCGCAGATCAAGGGGCGGAACTCTTCCATCAAATCCAACGCCAGCGAAGGACGCCCGTATTCGATCACATGAAAAAATCCCAAATACGGGTCCATCCCCACCAATTGCACCGCCGCCGTCACATCCTTTTGCAGCAGCGTATACACATAACTCAGCAGCGCGTTCACCGGATCGGGTGACGGATGATACTCGCGTTTCGTAAAACCCAAATCCACTTTCAGCAGCGCGCGAAACCCTGCCCAATAACGCGCGCCCGCGCTCCCTTCATATCCGCGCAATTCTTCCGCCTCTTGCGCGCGCTGCGCCGACTGAATCATTTCCGCAATCCCGCGCGCGCCGCGTTCAACATCAGTATGATTTGAACGCGCTTGCATCAGCAGCGCCCGTTGATTCGTCAATTTCCCAATCACGATCTGCCGCGCCAAATTCAAATTCGCCGCGTCATTGCTCATCACCTGCAGTTGACGCAACCGCAATTCCGCAAACTTGCTCTCATTGTGCAGCAAGCGTCCGATGACGCGTCCATAAATCGTCATAAACACCACATCCGCGTTTGAGCGCAGCAGCATCGCAATCGCTTGCTGCGTCAACTGCACCCCGCCCATCACCACCAACTGTTCCAAATCGTGCATCGGAATTTCCGCCACAACCGCGCGTTCCTTTTTCACCACCAGCCGTTCCCCCTGCTTGTGCACCACCGAACCCTGTTCCCGCACATACACCGTAGCCATTGCTCAACTCCTTTCGCGTATCGCCAATCGTAAATCGCAGATAGCAGATGGCGAATCGCAAATAGCAAATCGCCAATCGCGAATCACCGATTACTGACCACCGATTACTGATTACTGCTCACCCAATCACCCAATCACCCAATGCCCCATTGCCCCAATCTCTCCCTCCCTCACTCCCTCTCTCTATCTCTCCCTCTCTCCCTCTCCCTATCTCTCCCTCTCCCCTTCATCCTTCACCCGCGCCCCCGGCGAAATCGGATACACCTTGTTCCGCACAAAAAACATCCCCACAAACGAAAATCCTTCATCAAAATGCACAATTCGCGTCTTGTGCGGATTCACCAACAATTTCAATCGCTCCAACACCCGCGCCGCGCGTTCCAATGCCGATTCCGCGTCCATCTTGCGCGGCGACAAAATCACCCAATCATCCGCATAACGCACCAGCGCCAAGCCCGCACGCGTCAACTCGACATCGAACGCGTGCAAATACACATTCGCCAGCAGCGGTGAAATCACCCCCCCCTGATACGTCCCGATGGCTGTGCCGCGTCCCAAGTCGCGCATCACCCGCGCCTTGAGCCACTTGGCAATCAAATTCACCAAACGCGCATCGCGCACATCCTGTCGCAGCGCGCGCAGCAGCACTCCATGATCCAATCGCTCGAAACAATCTTTGATGTCGCCATCCACCACCCACTTGCGCCCCTCATCGCGATGCTGTGTCACCACCGCCACCGCATCGTGCAGCGATCGTCCTTCGCGAAAACCAAAACTGCAATCCAAAAATTTCTGTTCATACACCGGCGCGAGCGCGTCATACACCACACGCTGCGCCACCCGGTCACGCACTGCCAAAATCGTCAGCGGACGATACCCGCCGCTCGCTTTCGGCACCGGAATCATTCGCACCCCGCGCGGTTGATACACTCCGGTTTTCAACTCCCCTTGCAGCGCATCCAAATTCGCGCGCAAATTTTCCTCAAAGGCGCGTAGCGTCTCCCCATCCATCCCCGGCGCCCCGCCATTCGCGCGCACCCGTTTCCACGCCCGCAGCAAATTCTCCAACGCAAACACATCGCGGCTCGCCGCGCGGTGTTCCACTGGACGAGGCGCCAGCGCGCGCGTTTCAGGCACGACAATCTGCGGCGTTGTTCTGCGTCCGCGAAGTTTTTTGATCAAGCCCGCCATCATTTTCCCCATCGCCACCTCACCTTTCGCGCATCGCGTATTGCACATCGCGTATCGCGTATCGCCTATCGCGTATCGGGTATCCCATAATCGCGCTCACCGAATACCGATTACCGACCTACCGATACCCCAATCTCCCTTTCTCTTTCTCTCGCTCTCTCCCTCTCTCCCTCTCCCATTCATCCTTCCGCTTTCCGCTTTTCCCTTCACCATTCCTCCCAATCCCGCTTGCCCTTTGTCTTTTCCTTGTCTGCCTCACGATAAACTTCCAAATCGTCATGCCGCGCACCGCGCGTGCCTGCAAACAAATGCCCCAACAAATCGCGCACGCCCGTTCCCAACAAGCCCCACATCAATAACGGTTCCGGTGCGACTTCGAGAAAAAAACCGACGACTGCGGGAAACACCAATGCAATCGGATTCTCCGTCACATCCGGCGAACCTTGCGCGACCCAAATGCCCATCACATTGGTCGCAATCCCATACACATACGACACGATGCCGACCGTGACGATAGTGAGACTGTGCCGCATCCCTTCTTCATTGAACACAATTTCAATCATCGTCACCGCAACCGCGAGCAAATACCCGACCCAGCGATATTTCGGCAGCACAAAATTGAAACCGTCCACCGAAAATTGCACCGACACAAACCACAACAAAATCGCAATCACCGCCGCGCCCAAACGAATCAATTGGTTATACCGTCGCTCCGTCATCGTTCCCTCCTGTCTCGTCACGCTTTGCGTTCCGCCTCACAATTCGATTCGCCAATCCCCGCGCACGCTTTACGATTTCCCACTTTCCACGTCCCCCTTTTCTCCCAATTTCCTCAGTTCCCTCAGTTCCCGCGTTCCCCTCCGTTCCTTCATTTCCCCCTCTCTCTCCCTCTCCCTCCCTCACTCCCTCTCTCTCTCCTTCTCTCCTTCTCTCTATCTCTCCCTCACGCCCCATTTCTTTCCCTTCATCCTTCATCCCTCCGCCTTCATCCTTGTGAAAGCGCAGTCCCACACTTTTCCCGCGCTCAAAATATTCCAACGCAATGCGCCCAATCGTCCACGTTCCCGCCGCCGCCAACGCACCCGATGCTGCCCATCCGACAAACGGAATCACTTTGAACAATTGTTGCCCCCCAAAACGCAGCGCCACCGCGCTCACCATCGTCGCCAACATTTCGCGCGAATACCGGTCATTCAATGGCTGCCCGTAAATCGCCGCGATGCGCAGCACCATCTGCAATTGAATAAAAATCTGAAACGGCAAATCCAAAAGCGGAATTGGTTCCAATCCCGTCAAGCCGCTCAATGTCGCCGCGCGTCGCATCGCGCGCCCGGCGGCATCACGCCGCCAGGTTGTGATTTCCCGACCGAGTGCCGTCGCCAAACCCGGACTTGTATCCGCGAGGCGCGGCACAAGCAGAGTTGCCACATTCATTCCCGTGCTCGCAGCGACAGGCAAAATTTCACAGCCCAACACACGCCCCCAACGTTTGAACGCATCGGGACTCTGTCCCGCATCAAGTTTATTTGCGACGATCAACATGGCTTTGCCCATCGCGCGCACACGTTGAATCCATTCGTATTCCCACGTCCGCAATCCTACGTGCGCGTCCATGACCCACACAATCAGATCCGCATTCTCCAACTCGAACAAGATCGTGTTCCCATCCGAGAGTATGCCGTTGGGACTCGCCGCCGGAACATCCACCACTGCAAAAAATCCAAGATTTTCAACCCGCGTTCCGATCCGGTCATCTTCGGATTCACTCTCCGTTTCCGTTTCTGCTACCACCTGAATTTCTTCCGGCATGAAACCTTTGAGCTGATACAACAGCGTCGTTTTCCCCGCGCCGACCCCGCCAATCAAGACAACATGTGCGCGACTTTCACGCTCCACTTCGGCGCGCACATTGTCCCAATCCAACGCATTCAACAACGAAGCCAAGCCCAAGCCCGCACCCGTGCCGCCAATTTCCAAATCGCCGCGGTGAAAACTGCCGCGCCCGAAAGACAGGCCCTGCTGCCACAATCCGCCCAACGCCTGCCTGCCGGTAGACATGGCGCCGGTTTCGAACCATTCACGCGCGCGCGCCAGAAATCCAATTTTTTGCGGCGTCACCAAATCATTCAAGTCATAACGCGCCTGTCCGCGCGGCATTGGGCGCGCCGGACGAGAACGACGCGAGGTGAAAGAATGGTTTGGTGTGTGCGGCGAGTACGGCGCATGTGGATGCCGGCGAGATTGTCGTGGCATACGAATCCTCTCACGCGCGTGAATACGCGTCCGCGTTCCACTGCAGCTGTGGATTGCGATACTCGATGCGCAAGCGGTCTGCAATCACGAATTGCGCGCCATCCTCCAACATAAGTGCTTCTTCAAAAATCGCGCGGCGATCCCCGCGCTGCGCTTTTTGTCCCTTGCCAAAAACAATTTGCGCGCCATGCTCCGAAGGTTGCACCGCCGCCACAAAAGTTTGTCCATTCCATGCAGAGACGCGCAGCGGATCGAGCGTAAATGCCGCGCCCGTCGGATACCGCGCCAAGTCCAGCGCAGTCAGCGAGTCATGCGTTGCTTGGTCGTACACATCGAGCCAACCGCAGAGAACGGATTGCGGTGCAGGTGGTTTGCGTTTCAACACCAACATCACAAACACAACTCCCACAACTGCCAAACCCAATCCCGCGCCAATGAGCCACAGCGCGTCCAAACTCGAATCACTCGTCTTCGGCTCTGCATCTTTCGGCTGTATGTCATTTGTCAAAGGCGTTGGTTCAATGGTCGGCAGTCGCGTCGGTTGCGCGGTGGGGACAGACGTTGCTGCGCTCAACGCCGCAGTGTTTAGCGTTGGTGTTTGTGTTGGCAGACGCGTTGGCTTTGGCGTTGACGTCGCCGTCGCGGTTGGCGCAGGCGCGTCAAACACGAGATAGTATGCTTGCGACCAATACGTAAAGGGCATGAGATCGCGCAGCGTCAGTGTCACTTGATTGCGTCCGGGCAAAAATAATGCCGAGACATCTTGCGCCGAGATGGATGTGATTTCCGTGTGCGCGGTATTGCGAAAATCGTGTGACCATGTGCGCGTGCTGCCGTCCGGGCGCGTGACATGCAATTCGGCAAAATCATCGGTACTTAATTTTCCCTTTCCATCTGCGGAGGATGCCAGCCACGCCGCGCCTTCATCCATTTCGACAGTGAATGTCTGTTGATAAAAAACCCCGAACGGTTCGGCGCGTTTTTGCGAAGGCGGAATGGTTGCTGCGAGCAACAACGCGCGTCGTTCCATGCGCGGCGCGGAACTTGCGGGCTTGAACAATTGGCTCAACGCAAACCCGATCAGACACAACAACAGCGCCGCGACCAAAACAATCGAGATGAAACAACCCGCGCACGTCCACGCACCACGCCGCAGTGAGACTCTCGGTGGTTTGAGCATGGTCGGCGCCTCCTCACTTGCCAACACTTGATCCCAGTTCATCGTCATCCTCTTTCACCTTTTCATCCTCGGCGCCGTTCTCTTTTGGCTTTGGCAAAAAGGGCACATGCGCGGCAGCGGTTTCGAATGCCTGTTTGCCGCGTTCCCCCAACGCCGCTGCCGTTTCGCGCACGCGCAGCTTGTGCCCGCGCATCAACGTCGCGGCGATAATAACTGCCCCGATGAACAGCCCCGGCGTCAATGCCGCAATTTTTTCTTGGGCTTGCGTATCCAGTTCGACTTTGTCCTTCAAATCATTCCAGTCCATCGTCGTCTCCTTGTTCGATTCGTTGAATCGTTTCGTCGTTACGCGCGACGAGCCGATTGCTCCAATGCCACAATTGTTTCCACGGCGCGCCGATGCGATACGACAAGCCGGTGCCGCGCGCCGAAAGCGTGACATACACACCGTGCCTACCAAGGTTTAGCGTGAACCCGCGTCGCCCGATGCTCACACTCAACCCCCGACGCGAAACATTCAGCGCCATGAACTGCCACACGCGCACGCGCTTGCGAAAGCGTATCGTCGTGCGCAGTATTTTGCCTTGGCGTTTCATGCCGGCTCATCCACACGTCCGTTGTCACTCGGCGTTTGCGCAAATGCGGACGGGTTCTCCGCAGCGGCGAGGGATTTGATGGGCTCGCGTTCAAGGATTGGAATAGCCGCAGCAACTTGTTCCAATACAAAATACTCACGCCCCTGCCGCGCCAAGTGAAATCCTTCTTCGGCTTCGCGCTCGAGTTTCAGTTCATCGAGCGCCAGGTCCATTTGCGCATCGAGAAAACCCAAACGGTCCCTGCGTTCGCCATAGCGCGCGGTCGTCAGATTCGGATGCTCGAAAAGCATTTCGCCATCCGGCGTGATCTGTACCGTTTCGCGTCGTGGGCGCGCTTGACGTGTGAGCTGCCATGTCGGATGCTGCCATGTGACTTGATCGAGCAGGGTTTCGCCGACCAGCACGACCGGATCATTTTCCGCGCCATCGGGCTCGATGGCTCGCCCTTCCAATTCAATGATCTGCACCACATTGCGAATGCCGATCGAACGTTCCGCTTCGCGGCGCGCCAGTACAAGCGCGTGTTCTGCGAGTTGTTCGCTGCCCTGCTCGCGCAGCGTGGTCAACAATTCTGCCAACACCGCTGGGTCGGTGGTTTCGCCGCACAAAGTTTCTGCCAGCTGCGCATAATCCACGCTGTAGGTGTACGGATGTGCTTGGGTGAGTTCAGATAGTAATTGCGCGCGCTGCTGCTGTGCTTGTGCGGACGCTTGGCGCGCGGCAATGACCAACGCGTCGAGATTGCGCGCATACCCATCCACAATTTCGATCCACTTGCCGGTGATGTCCGCAGCTGCCGTGAACGCGTCGCGCCATTTCGCGTACGTTTCGCGTTTATTGAAAAGTTGTCCTGCCTCCACCACCGAAACTTGTCCGCCGACGAGCGCGCCGCCCAACGTCAAGATGCGATTGACGATACTTTTGTCGCGCCCGTACTCTTGCTGCCATTTGCGCAAACGCGCGTATGCTTGCGCGTACCGTTCAGTGGCTTGGCGCTGTTGGTCGTCAAATTCGCGTTTGAGTTTGGCGGCGGCATCGTTGACCTCTGCGAGAAATTGGCGTACCGAAATATCACCGCCCGGTTCCGCGAGGCGTTTGCCCAGCTCCGTCACTGCCTTGTCGAGAATCAGCGTTTTGTTTTCCGTGAGCAGCGCTTCCCATCCGCCAATTGGTTCTTCGCGCAGCAAATATTCCAACGGCTGCAGCCAATTCGGTTGGTGCGGCGAATTGTTCGTCAGTCCCAACGCAATTTCGGTAAAGGGCTGTCCGTTTGGTTTGAGCAACAAACCTTTCGGTGTATCGCGCGTGAAATCTTGCGCTTCCAAAAAGCGCTCGCCCGCCGAAACGATGTGCGTGTCTGCTTTGACTTGACGTGATTTAGAATTCAACATGCTTATGCCTCCGTTCACTTGAGTTGCATCACCAATGCATCGAGCAACTGCGTTTGCTGTGTCAGCGCGACCAGTTCCGCGAGCGCGTCATGGTCCGCACCGGCGAGCGCGCCGTTCACCGTATTCCACATTCGCAAACGCGCGTCGGGCTGATTGCTCTGGTCGCGCGTCGGGTTCGCGTGATGGCTGGCAATCACTTCCCACGCTTCGGTGGACAACAATAGATGCGCGCTCAAAGCCGCGCGTTGGAAAAACGTATGCAGTTCACTTTCCGTGACGTACGCTTGCGCGCGCGGCAGCAGCACGTCATCCAACAAGAAAATGCGGTCATACGATGGAGTTGCGGTGTTGATGTTCATGCCGTTGATAAACTGACGCTGCAAACCGTGGCGCGCCATGTAATCCAGTGAATTCAACAGCGCGTAATAATTGCGCTGTGTTTCGTCAGTGAGTCCGGTGAACGCTTTCGGTCCCAGCAAAAACCCCCACAGTTCGTACGACTTGATGCCAAGCTCTTTCAGAATTTCGCGCGTCAGATGTGGCAGCAGTTGATGACTGGCATTGCCGAATGAACCGCTGGCGCCGCCAACCTGCGCGACGATCCACGCTTGCGCGGTGGCTTGCTGTTTGCGCGTGCGCTCTTTAAGAATGCGTTCCAGATCGCTGCGCGCGGGCGCGTCACCGCGTGTGGCGCCGTCACGCAACCAGCTCAGCCCCTTGCGCAAAAATCCGTACACCTCGTCAATGTGCAAATCCAAATCCATCGCCGAGATTACCGGCATCGCATGTCCACCGCGTCCGCCGCGGTTATAGGTCTGATACACCGGAATGTTGCGCAAGAGCGTGTGCGGGCTGTAGCGTTGCGCGAGCAGCGGATAATCTTGAATTTGATCGCGCGTGTTGCCCTCCCCGCCGACGACGAGGCGCATTTCCGCGCGCAACACATGCGTTTGCCCGTCCGGTAAGCGCACCGCGATGGCATTCGGCATCTTGGCGTCGTTGTTGAGAAAACAAATCGGAATATCAAAGCCATCGCGCCATGCGAGTTCTTGCATCCGTAGTCCAACCTCTTCGCCCGAATTGCCCACCGCAATCACAAACAAACCGCGTCGTGTCGGCGGTCGTTTGGTCGGTTCTACCTTTTTTTGCGGCTCGACGCGCGCGCCCGCGCGCCGCAGTTCCCATCTTCCGAGATTAAAATCGCTCATCGCTCACTGACTCCTTTGGCGTCAAGGAAATCATGCGAATGTGGAAGTGCATCATTCCCTTGACGTGTATTTTTCGCAGCATATTCATCCCACAAACCATCGGACATGCGCGGACGGGTTCGGACATGGGCAGACGGCATCAGCGTATTATTTCGGCGGCGCGAGTTCCAAGAGAGTGCGCGCCAATTGCTCGATCAATTCGTCGCGCAGTCGCTGCAAATGTCGTTCGCTGTAATTGACGCGTCCCGCAATTTCGCGCACCGAAACTTGTTCGCGATAGCGCCAGTCCAAATAGCGCTCGATGCGCACGCGCGCGCCGTCTCGAGTTTTGGCATCCTCGCCGACAATGGCATCAATCGCCGCATCCAACGCGCGGCGCAGCGCCCAACCATCCGCCGCCGAACCGAAATCGCGCATCCGCCGAAACGCGCGCAAATCCAAATACTGCGCGAGCGGGTTTTCCGCCAACCGCGGCAAAAAGTGATAGTCGTCCAACGCGCGCTCGACCCATTGCATCAACTCCCAGTGTGAGGAAGGGACTTGTCGCTCCACGTTTGTGCCTCCATTACCGACCCAGCTTGCTCAACACGGAACGCGCCTTGGCAAGCACGTACACGCCGGTCAACGCGAGCAAAAGACGTATGCACAAAAAAAACCCAACCAGCGCTTTGAGCGCAGCGGGCGAGTGTTGTACAGTTTGCGAAAGCGTGGTGGCTTCCCAATCCGCATAACTGGAAAAAAAGTCACCCGCGTGACTCGTCATGTCCGTGGCGAGTTGAAGCAGTCCGCTCGCCGCAGACGGATCGGGAATGTTGCTTGCCAAAACGGCGGCGGTGGTGACAGCAAGTGTGAATCCTAATAACGTCTTGAATGTCATTTTGGTTCTCATTTGCCAGCCTATCATTTAACCCGCGACAATTCATCGGATTCTGGGTGGATTCGCGCGGTGGATTGAAAACAAAAAGAGACCGATCAACTCGGTCTCTCGAATTAGGCGCGCGGCGTATTAACGCCATGCGCTCATTAGTCTGTACGGTGGACGGCGCTCGGTTAGCGATGGCGCGGATTTTGATGCTGCGCCATCCACAAGGACACGCGGGTGCGGTCTTTCAAACCCAGTTTGTCGAGGATGTTGCTCACGTGGGTTTTCACTGTGGCGGGCGAGATGACTAATTTGTCAGCAATCTCGCGGTTGCTCAAGCCGCGTGCCAACAAGGGCAGGATTTCCTGCTCGCGCGGCGTGAGGATGTCGGCGGGCTGTGTCACGTTGCGTTCGCTCTCTTCCAAAAGACGTTCGACGATTCGTCGGGTGACCTCGGGCGCAATATGGTAACGTCCTTGACTTGCATCGCGTACCGCCTCAATCACTTCGGTCGGCTGGGCATTCTTGAGCAGATAGCCAATCGCACCCGCGCGCAATGCCGCAATGACAAGTTCCTCCTCCGGGTATGCCGTGAGGACGACGACGCGCGTAGCCGGACTCGACATTGCAATTGCTTCGAGGACTTCGTGCCCAGTCACGTGGCTGGTTTCCAGAAAAAGATCGAGCAAGACTACATCGGGCGCTCGTTCTTGAACAATCTTGAGAGCGTGTTCCCCGAACTCGGTATCGTCAATCACCTCAATCTCCGGCGCGCCTTGAAGCAAGAGGCGCAAGCCCGCCCGAACGACGGTATGATCTTCGACAATCAACAGGCGAATATTTGATGTGTCTTGGCTCATCTAACCCTCCTCGCATGCCCAGATTTCAAGCATCACTTGTGTGCCCGCGCCGGGTGCGCTGGCGAGATGCAGAGTCCCTTGAATCGAATCGGCGAGCTCGCGCATACTTGCTAATCCAAGCTTGCGCGGCGGCACGCGCGTGGTGTCGAAACCGATTCCGTCGTCGCGTACCGACAAGCACACATGTTCCGCATTCGCCTCACCGGTGACCCAAACCGTGCGGCAGCGCGCGTGGCGCACGGCATTATTCAACGCTTCACGCCCGATGCGCGCCAAGACTTGCTCGACGCTCGGCGCGATGGGTTCGTCCAGCTGCCAATTGGTAACAACTTCAAGGTTGTACCATTTTTTGATGCGACGGATATATTCTTCCAATCCCGTTTGCAAATAGTTTCCTTCGTCGACGGGCGCGCGCAGTTCGTCAAAGATAAACAGTGTTTCTGTACTCGCCACATGTGCGATTTCAAGAATGTTGGTGAATTCCTGGCGAAGAGTCTGCGAATCGGGCGTAAGCCGATCGAGAGCGTTTTGTGCTTGCAACGCAATTCCGAACAGTGCTTGGGAGACCGAGTGATGCAGTTCACGCGAAAGATGATTGCGCTCTTCGCGCACGATCAATTCCCGCGCCAGCTCATGGCTCTCGGCGTTTTTGATCGCTAACGCCGCTTGTTGGGCGAATAACTCGATGATCTGTCGCTCCTCCGCAGCGAACCGATGCCTTCGCCGATAATTCACAAACAGCACGCCGACCGTTTCATCCCCAGCCCGGAGTGGAATGCCAGTGAAGGACTTGATGTTTTGACGCTTGACGAAGGTATACTTGTTCTTGGTGTCTGCCCTCCGCGTGCCACCAAGCTCGGGGTCCAAGAGCACATCGGGACTGTAATAGGGCTGCGATTCGCTCAACAAGCGCGTCAGGAGCGTTTCGTGATCGAGTCTCAAATTAAGTCGTGCAGTGGGATTTAGTTCGCCATAGATAACAGGCGGATCTACGGTCTTACGCTCCCGGTTATAGCGATACAGCATCACGAACCCTGCGTCGAGAAATGCGGCGGCTTGTTGGGCGATTTCGTCGAGAACGCGAGGTAGTGGTTTGGTCGAAAGGACGACTTGCCCTGTTCTCTCGAGAGCGGCAAGCAGATCCGCTTTGTCCTGGGTGCTTTGCAAAAGCCGTGCGTGTTCGATAGCCATTCCCAGTAGCGTCTTGAGGGCAGCAAGCATCCGCAGCTGGTCAGGAGCAATCTCAGTACGCGTAGAACGCCGGTATCCCGCCTCCACTGTGCCGATGATTCTCAACGCGCCGCTTGAAGGGTCTGCTACTTCAATCGGCATAAAAACGCGGATCATATCGGTATGCCCGAACTTTTTCCAGATACGCTGATCAAAACGCGGGTCTGGGCCAAAAAGAACCTCGGTCTTGCCCGTTCGCACGATGTCGGCTTGAATGTCGCTCGAATCGAGCGCATGGATCGCCATCTCCAACCATTGTTGGGGTACGTTGACGCCGCGCACCGATCGGATTACGCGTCGTTCTTCGTCAACTAGAGAGATTGTCCCGAATTCAAAGCCCAACGTATCGGCGAGCGCGCACAGAAAATTATCGAGGATGGTATTCAGGTCAAGACTGTGAAAGACGCGTCGGCTGACATCTTGAAGCGCACTGAGCTCGTCCAACCGTTGTGCGTACATCAGCATGGGTTTGGCTTGATTCACCAAACCCTGCACAAAATTCTGGTACTCGGGCAGTAGACGCGCATGGAACGAATCTACGCGAAAGCCCACACTTAACACGCCCAACGTCGTTCGTCGTTCGCCCTGCCCAAGTGTAATCGGCACCGCCAGCTCAGCATAAATTGGTGGACCCGAATTCTCTGCGGCGCAACTCAGTGCAACCTCTGTCGCTGACATAATGGCATGGTTGGGTTCACCGCTTCGAACGACCCTGGCAATCAAGCAATCATCATTGGATGAAATAGATTTCGCTTGGCTTTCATCGAGCAGATTCATGCCGCCCTGCTCAAGTTTGCCTCTTTGAACGTTCGCCTCACGCGTGAGCATACGGGTTTTCGGATCATAGACCCACGTCGAGGCGCATTCCCCGTCGAGATAGGTAAGTAGGGTGCTCAATAGGGGCTGCCAGTGACGCGCCCAGTTCATATCCCCCAAATCCGTACTGCG
This sequence comes from Chloroflexota bacterium, assembly GCA_016209205.1. Taxonomy (GTDB): domain Bacteria; phylum Chloroflexota; class Anaerolineae; order UBA4142; family SHND01; genus SHND01. Next base: position 4,255 of record JACQWQ010000275.1, on the reverse strand, counting down.
TATCGCCGCACCCACTGCACTGTAGGCAGCAATCGTTTCGCGGCGCGCGTCAATGTTACGGACGAGGTAGTGCAGAATGAACGCGAACAAGCCGAGAAACACCAGCCGATCCAGCGTTTCAACAATTGGTCCAACCCATTTGAAAATCGAATCGCCCATGGGTTGCTGCAAGAGTTGAATCACAACGAGAAAAATCCACGTTTGCGCGACGATGCTAATGAGCACGGCGGTAGTGCAGTGCTTACTCACGAGCAAAAAGATCAAAACGTAAAGTAACCACAGGGGAGTCGCATTAACGCCGGGCAGCAACCCGATGATAAATGTAATGGCAACAATGCTTATCTCGGCGCGGAGGAATTGAACACGCGGCTCATAAAAGCGCGCTTTGTGTGCGGGGTCAAGCCGAATCCGGACGACGAAATAGAGAAGGTACAGGGCAATACAGACAAGAGTGAGGGGTAAGGATACCAGAGCGGGGAGAGTAAAAAGCAGGACGAGCGCAGTACAGAGGGCAATGATGAACGGATAAGAGCACGCCGCCCAAAACGATGGGCGGCTCCAGATAATACTGCCCAACCCTGCTTCTTCGAGAAGATTGTCAAAGCTATGACGAGGTTTAACGCGTGCTTGCATCTTGGCGCGCTCCCTTCTGGGCAAACTCAATTCGTGGGGGACACGAACCTCCAGTCAAGCGCATCATAGCAGTCATTGCGCGCCAATTCAATCCGCCGCGCGGATGATTTTATTTCACTCTTTACTCAAGCGCCGCGTTTGCCCCATCCCCTGCGTCGTCTTGCGTCCTGTGCTGCAGAACTGCGAATAGTCCGCCAGACAATTCAGCCACCGAACCAATGGGACATCCCCGGGTTCACGGCGCACCACGCGATATTGCACCTGTCCGATACAACCAATTTGCACATGTCGTTCAAATCGGAACACATCGGTTTTGAGATTCATCTGTGAAACGGCGACATGCAATTCCACCCATTCCAAAAACGTGCCGAACGGTTCAATCGGCATCCCAGAAAACGCGTTCCATTTCGTGAGATAACTTTGAAACACGCGGCGCGCAAACGGCAGCGGGTCATCCATTTCATTTACGCGAAAACTAGTTGGCGAGAGAAATTCCAACATCACGTCGGTTTGCTCTTCGGCACCTTCTGACAGTTGCACATACGTGCAATGTTCCACACGCGGCGCGCCGTCAATCTGCAAAATCTCATTCCCCACGCGCACCGTCTTTTCTTTTTCCATCCCGCGCGAAATGTATGACGCATATTGATCTTCCAATAACGTCATGCGAAAACGATACGTGCCATCCCCCTGCTTCCACAACGGCGACACGGTAAACGGTTTCGGCTCTGCCATATCATGCACAAATTTCGCCAGCGACGGTTCCGCCGCGTCGAGCCAGTGATACAAAAGCGCGTTGAGCGCGCGGTGGGGTTCGCCGCCTGAGGAAGGGAGCGCGCGTTGGACGCGGAGGGAGAGGCCAATCGCGTAGGGCATTGATTATCACTGTCATCCCCAAGCCACAGCCACCCTCGCCATGAGAGGTTTCAAACTCATCGTCTCTCATAGCTCTTTCCAGTCCCACCGTGAGACACACCACTGTTCATCGCGAGACCAGTGTATGGGCAGATGGGCTTGGATGAATGTTACCGGACAATCTGCTTGCTTGATCCTTTCCACTTCAATTTGTGCATCTTCGTCAAGTTCAAATGCGTTTGTGAAGATCAGTGCATGCAATTTGGGCGTACCTGCAAAGTCGATTTGGTTGTGCTTCTGCACATCCTTGGTTCTCTCTTGCTCATAACTATCCACTGCGCGAATGCGGCGAAAGAACTTGCGCATATCCTCGCCGGTGATTGGGCTATTCTTCTCATTACCCTAATGACGCATCTTGCACTCTCCAACCCACACCCAACGCTCCGTGCCCGACCTTTCGCGGACATAAACATCAACATCGCCGTACTTGTCCTTGATTTCGGGCGGGGTTGGGTCAACCGCGGGCCAACAGCTAAAGTGATCGCAGGCTTCGTCACGTGACATCCGCTCAAAGAGACGTTTCTGCACAGGCTCGGGCTCCCGTGGTTTCTGACCAGGCAGAGCAATCTCTGTCCGGCTTGCAAACTCTACATGTACCCACGGAATCTTTCGCCAAACTTCTCTCTCCACCTCCGGCACGTACATTTTGCGCTCACGGTGCGGACTCTCATATTCGATTTGTGGACCGACCAAGATCACTTCGACGTCATCCACACCACGGTCAGATTGACCTGTGGCTTTTCCGTACACTCCCCATGCCAAGCGAACTAGATGCGGCTCATAGGGTGTCTCGATTTTCTGATCCTCAATCAACTCTCTAATGCTCATTGCACAACAACCTGGATCGACCATCCAGGCCCGGTCATTCGCGAAATCGTCAAGAATCAGCTTCAAGAGTCCCAGTGCATAGACCTTTAGATTGTCGACGCGATTCCATTCCTCATACAACTCCTGATAACGCCCGGTGATTGAATCTTTTCCGCGATCCACAACAAAGGTGCATTGTTCGCGTTCGCGCTTTTTCTTGTAGCCCATAGCAGCGAGATTTACAGCCTCGCTCTCATCAACCTTGAAAGCAGCCACAAAGACTTCGGGATCTATTGCCAGTAGCATCACTCCACCCCCAGCTTGGCGCGCACAATCGCCGTGAGCTCATCGCCATCGTCTGAAAAGAATCGGGCGAACTCTTTTGGCGGCTCGCGAATTGCGCCATATTCTCCTATCTCAACTTTTTCAAGCGAACTCGATTCCGTTGCAATCTCACGTTCGGCAAAGTACACTGAAAATTCTTGATTCAGTAGATAGCGTTTCCCCATCTCATACAGATGATTTCGCATCTGTGTCTCAGCAAGTGCACGGCGCAGGCGCAACAAAAGATGCTCGCTATGTGTTTCAATGAGAAACCGAATCCCACTCCTCTTTATTTCATCGCTTGTCCATGACCGTTTTTCCTCTCGCTCAGGGTCATGCGAATCTTTCTTCGGAGGCATGTAAATTGTCTGCAAGAAGGCTTCCGCCATGTTTGCCTGTGCGCGCGGGTGAAGGTGGAGTTCGGGCTGTTCGATAACGATAAATGTTCCAGGATGCTGTACTACCATATTGCTTCCAACTGACCACTCAACCTTTTTGGCAAGAAAACAAGTAACGAGAATCGGAAGAATCTGCGAAACCCCAAATCCTACATCTGCAATGTTGTATCCGTCACCTGCCTCCGCTGTCTCGTGCACATTGACTTCCGAAAGGATTCCGTTGTAGACTTTTACCTCCTTCGGAGGATTGGCTTTGACTCGATCCCCAAGGTCGAGCTCACGAAACGCAGACTCGATTTTTCCCAACAAATTTTCATCTGCCACATTTCCTCTCACAAAATCATAAAACGCCTTCAAACCCATCTTCTCCGCTTCCGCCACCTCAATTCCGTTCAACACGTACACTCGTTCCGGCGCGGGGCGCAGAGGACCAAGGTATTCGATAGACCGCAAAAACGCATCCACCTGCAACGCGACGGCATCATACAACTCTAGAATAAAGTCAAAGGCGGCGCTATTCGCACGTCCTCGCAGCAACTCTCGGCCTTCAAACACGGGCCAAAAGCCGTGCCAATTCGAGTCTTGTTCGAAGCGCGAGACGAGTCGCATTTGGGGCCAACGCGCTCCACCTTGCCCAAATAGGTCGCTGTTCCACTGAACGTCATCACCCAATTCCAATGCCGTCCAGTAGTCCAACTTTTCGTATGCCAAGATGCTGAGTGTCGAATCATCCTTTGCTTGCCCCTTGGCGCGCGGAATTTCCAAGCGCAAGAGCGTTGGCAGCACCTTGATGCGGTGTGTTTGCTCCTCCACCTCGATGCCCGTAAAGCCAATTTGAACATCAACCCATTTCACGTCCTCAAGCGCGATGAATGGCTCCGCCATCTCTGCTTGTCTTGCCTGGAGTTGGGCTTTGAGCTTGCCTAAAACGTCGAGCGTATGCACGTCATCGGACAGATTGCAGCGAAAACCAAACACGATGGTGCGATCCAACTCTTTTTGATGAACGCTGGTTTTGAATTCCCCTTGGTCAATCCCCGCGCGCGCGGCAAAGACGAGCGGACCGGTATCCACCGTCGCGTCGAGACTCTGTTTCAACAAACGCAGTGCGCGCACGATCACACTTTTGCCGCTCGAGTTTCGTCCAAACAAAAGTGTGATCGCGCCGAGCTCGAGCC
>JACQWQ010000077.1 GCA_016209205.1 Chloroflexota bacterium | reverse complement strand
GCGCGATTTGGTCAAAACCAAGAGCGGTGAGAAACGCAACACGTACGACGAAATTCTCAACGCGCGCAAGTACAAAGAAATGACGACGTGGAAGACGCGGGACGAAGACGATGAACCCCAAAAGAAAAGCGAGGAACGTGATGCCTCAAACGTGAAACGTCAAACGTCAAACAGCCCGCCCCGAGAAGAGCGAGGGGTCAAACGTGAAACGTCAGACGTGAAACGAGATACGTCAAACGTGAAACGTGTAGGGAACGTTCGCCGTAATGTTCCGTCAACCGACGACAAGGATGAGATCGAGGCGCGTAAATTAGGCGCAGCGCGTTCGTCCTTTCAAGAAAAACCAAAATCCACGCGCGCCACCGAATGGAAACCCGGCGATAAGGTGACGCATCCGACATTCGGCGACGGCACGGTGGTTTCGAGCAAGATCGTCGGAAATGATGAAGAGCTCCAAGTCGCGTTCGAAGGCGCGGGCGTGAAACGTTTGCTCGCGGCGTACGCGAAATTGACGCGACGCTAAACCTATCCCCGCAACACTTTTCGATAGTCACACCTCTCGGATACTGCCTTCAATTGCAGGTCGCGGAAAGAAAGAGCCTGCTACGAAAAATTGCGGTCTATCGGACCGCACTCACTCATATGGAGGGAAGGGTCTATGTGCACCGATCAAAACAAAACACATACATTTGCGTCATCCCAAAAAGCAACATTCAAACTTCTTGTATCGTTGCTGCTGGTCCTAGGGGTTTTCGCAGGGGCATTTGCGCTCAACCGACCACCGTCGGCGCTGGCGGCGCGAAATCTCAGCTGTGAACTGACGTGGAACGTGATTTCGAATCCCAGCTTGGGCAGTCAATCTTTTTCGCTGGACGCGGTGGATGGTATTGCCGCGAATGATGCCTGGGCAGTGGGTTATGTCCAATCCGCGACGTACAAACAATCGCTCATTGTGTATTGGGACGGCAGCGCATGGCAAACTATTCCCAGTCCATCGGTGCCGGGATGTGACACATTCTTGTCAGAAATTTCAATTGTCGCTGCGAATGACATGTGGGCATACGGCAGCGATTTGATGCACTGGGATGGCGTGCAGTGGGACATTGTCGCAAGTCCCTCCGGCGCGTATGGGATGACCGTACTCGGCACAAATGATGTTTGGCTGATAAATGACAGCACTGCAGAACACTGGGATGGTGTGAAGTGGACAGCAGTCACTGCGCCATCAGTAGATCCTTGGGGCAGCCAAGTGATGGCTGTAAATTCCGGGGACGGGTTATGGGCATTACAGCGCGTGGGAGGTCTCCTCGGTCTAGAGATGGTGTTAATGCACTGGACCGGGACGGAGTGGAATACCGTCTCGGATACGACGCTCTCTTACCCCGTCAATGATGGAGCGTTAGGGGTATACCAAATGCGCATCTTTGCTCCTGATGACATCTGGGCGACGGGGACACATTGGGGAACAATGTGGCGAAATGGCGTTGTCCTTCACTGGGACGGCTCTGCTTGGGATGAATCCTTGTTATCATCTGGCAAGGACAGTGCAGGAGTTTATGGCTTGGTAGGCGTCGCGTCAAATGATTTGTGGGCGTTCACTACAGCTACAAGTTACGGTCAAGTGTACAACTTCCTCCAACACTGGGACGGAGCACAATGGGGTGTAGAGTCTACGCCAGGCGCCGACACAGCTACACTGCACCGCATTGCGCCCGTGGCAGCAGATGATATTTGGATTCTGGGAACACTGGCAAACGCACCATTTCTCCTGCACGGAACGCTGCCCTGCGCGGTATCGCCCGCGCAACCCATACTTGCAAAGCCCGCCAATAAAGCCGTCGTGAACGCCAGACCCAAACTTGATTGGCAGGACGTTTTGTCCGCGCACGTTTATGAGGTGGAGGTGACGCGCAACCGCACCAACGGACACGTCGTAGTATACACTCGCGTATACCAATCCAAATATAAATTTGCGTTCGCGCTGGCAAAGGGCAAAAGTTTTTTTTGGCATGTGCGAGCGTGTAATAATGCCGGCTGTGGCGAGTGGAGCAAAGTCCGACGATTTACAGTCAGGCAATGACGCTAAACGCTTTTTCAATCTCGGATATAATACACCCATGAGCATTTCCCTCGACCCCAATACACGTTCTTTTGAATTGTTCAAGCGCGCGCAAGAGGTGGTTGCGGGCGGCGTCACTTCGATTGTGCGCGGGCCATCGGCGGGCTGGCTGCCCTATCCACCGATGATTCAACGCGGCGACGGTTCGCATCTCTATGACGTGGACGAAAACGAATACATTGATTATGTGCTCGGGCATGGGCCCCTGATTCTCGGGCATCGCCCGCGTAATGTGACGCAAGCAGTCGCCGAAGCGATCCTCGAATACGGGAACATGTTCGCGCTGCCGTACGAAATGGAACAACAGGTCGCGGAAAAAATCCGCGACCGAATGCCCTCGATGGAGCTTGTCAAATTCAACAATTCCGGCTCCGAAGCCACACACTGCGCGGTGCGCCTCGCGCGCGCGCTGACGGGACGCAACAAGATCATTAAATTCGAGGGGCAGTATCACGGCTGGACGGATGCGACCGAATATAGCTATCAACCTGCGATTAAAGATTTGGGTCCCCGCACCGCGCCGCGCACGATTCCCGCGGCAGCAGGTACGCCGATGGAATTCGCGCAGTTTGTGATTACGCAGCCGTGGAACGACGCGGACTTGCTCCGTAAAACATTGCACGACCATCGCGGCGAAATCGCGGCGATCATCACCGAACCCGTGATGGCAAATTCAGGCGTAATTCCCCCTGCGCCGGGGTACTTGAAATTTTTGCGCGAGCTTACGCGCGAGCATGACATTCTCTTGATTTTCGATGAAGTCATCACCGGCTTGCGCGCCGCCCGCGGCGGCGCGCAAGAGTTGTATGACGTGCGTCCCGACATTACCGTTTTGGCAAAAGCGTTGGGCGCGGGTTTTGGCGTTGCCGCGTACGGCGGTTCACGCGCGGTGATGGAACCCGTCGCGCGCGATGAAATTTTGCACGCGGGTACTTATAACGGCAACGTCGTGGCGATGAGCGCGGCGTCTGCGACGCTGGACGAATTGGACAAGCCCGGCACGTACGAACATTTGGAACGCGTGAGCGCGAAATTGGCGACCGGCGCGCAGGAAATTTTCGCACGCGCCGGCATTCCCGTACAAGTCCAACGCGTCGCGTCCTTTTTCCAGATTTATTTCTCGTCGAAACCCATTCGCGAATATCGCGACGCGGCGCAGTACGCCGATCTGGTGAAATTCCGCAAAATGCAAGTCGCGCTGCGCAAACGCGGCGTGTTGATTTATCCCAATGGTTTGGGCCGCTGGTTCCTCTCCACCGCGCACACCAATTCCGATATCGAAGCGACGTTGAACGCGCTGGAAGATGCGGTCCCAGAACTTTAGCGTTTGCTCTCATTTCCCACGTCACGGGAAATGAGGGAATTAACGGAATGATACACGGTAATGACAGCGAACGAACTCGTACAATGGGGAACGGAAATTGTAAATGCTGCGGCGGCGCAAGGAATTACTTTGCGCCTGAGCGGCGGTGTGGCGATTTATGCGCGCTGCCCGAGCATCGAAACGCACAAAACATTGCAGCGCCACAACGCGGACCTGGATTTTGTTGCGGCAGCCAATGGGTGGAGTCGTTTAACAGAGTTTTTTACGACACGCGGCTGGACGAAAAAATCAGACGCGCCAACTGAAATCAAGTTTGTGAAAAATGGCGTTACCGTCGAAATCCAAAGCCCGACGCAGCGTGAAGATTTCGCGTTCGATTTCTCGACGCGACTCGACGTGACACCGCTGACGCTGCCGCTCGCCGATTTGCTGTTAATCAAGCTCGCGCGCGTGAATTTCAAGGAAAAGGATATGCAAGACGCAGCCGCGTTGTTGGTAGACCATCGCGTCACCGACGGCGGCGATGAAGCGGAAGACATCAATCGCGAGTATTTGTATCATATCATTAACAAAGACTATCATCTGTGGAAGACGGTGTTTGAGAATACGGTGACATTGGAAAAGGGATTCGACAAATATCTCGAACCCGAAGAAGCACAGCTCGCCTGGCGGCGCACCGAGTTGTTGCAAGAAGTATTGGACGGCAAGCGTCATTCGTTGAGTTGGTGGGCAGGCCGCGTACTAACGCGATAGGAGGAAATATGAGCGCAATCTATAAATTGCCGTTGGTAATGGATCCACAGCCCGAGGGCGGATTCACCGTAACGTGTCCCGTACTGCCCGAGCTAATCACCGAAGGCGACACACCGCAAGAAGCGTTGGAAAACGTCCGTGACGCCTTGAGCGCGCTTTTGGAAGCATACGAATACTTGAAGCGCCCAATGCCCAATGTCCTCCAACACGCCGCAGTGAATCGTCCCGTGAAGTTTGAAACACTCATTGCCGTGCCATGAAATATCGCGATGTTGCGCGTAAACTCAAACGGTTGGGATGTGAAGAATTGCCTAGACGCGGCAAAGGTTCGCATTACGTTTGGTTAGAGCAGATTCCGAGTTGATTGGTGGTATCCGCGTAGGGGCGACGGCTTGTCCTCGCCCATTCCGGTTGGGCAACCACGAGGGATTGCCCCTACAACCCACATACGAATGTGGAATCCGCTCTAAATCCAGAGAATGGGAATATTTCGCCTGCGCCGAATTGGGGCAGTAAAGATTTGAAAACAGGTACACTTCATGCCATCGTTAAACAACTTGGTTTGGAGTGGAAAAAATTTCAGGATGCTTGAGTGATGGATTCTCTGACAACGGCGGGTCATACTAAAGCATTTTTGGCGGGCGCGTCGCTCGCCGGTGCGCAGGGTTTTGCCATTGCCTTTGCCGCGATGGGCATGGTGATGCGAGTCCTGACGATCAATGTGACAGACCCTAATCTAAGTTTGGCGGTCGGAACAATTCTGTATGCTGCGGCAGGGGCTTTGGGCGCGTCGTATCTCGCTTCGGCCACAGAGTGGCGCGCACACACGCTGCTGTTTACACTGGGTGGGATACTTGGCTGTGGCGGTGGTTATTTATTGACCACCCTCTTGTTGACCTCACATGTGAATCCCGAGACGATGATTCGCGCGGCGGTCGAAGGCGTTTCGATTTTGCAACATGCAATCATTGGCGCGCTGCTCGGGGTGTTTTTGGGAATTGCGATTTGGAAACCGCGCACCATGGTGTGGTTGCTGGTTGGCGGCGCGCTCGGCTTTGGTATTGGCTTTTTGATACAAACTTCGTTGAATGACTTGTTGGCGACACCGCTGGGCGAATTCGTCGGACGTTTTACGGACAGCGATGCTGTCAATTTAATCGCGGCGAGTTTATTGTGGGGACTGGGCAGCGCGTTGTGTGGCTTGTTGGGCGGCGGCGCCATCGGGTACGCGCTGGACGTGTGACGAAATCGAATCTGCACAAGTAAAAAACCGCGTGCCATAAGGCACGCGGTTTTTTTTGCAAAAGAAAAGAGACTCCGGCTGGCGATGACCTACTCTCCCGGAGGGTTGCCCCTCGAGTACCATCGGCGCTGGCGGGCTTGACGACCGGGTTCGGAATGGGACCGGGTATTTCCCCGCCGCTCCAACCACCAGTGGAGTCTCT
>JACQWQ010000106.1 GCA_016209205.1 Chloroflexota bacterium | reverse complement strand
GTGAAACGTAGAACGTGAAACGTGAAACGTGAAACGTGAAACGTGAAACGTGAAACGTGAAACGTGAAACGTGAAACGTGAAACGTGAAACGTGAAACGTGAAACGTGAAACGTGAAACGTGAAACGTGAGATCATGTATGACGTTTGACGCATGACGTTTGACGCTTGAGATTTGCCGCATGACGCAGGAGGTTGTGTATGCTGAAACCGCCGTCATTGAACATTGGAATCGAAGAAGAATATCAGATCGTTGACCCGACAACGCGCGGGTTGAAATCATACATCACGCAATTGCTCGAAGAGGGCAAGATGGTGATGATGGAATCCATCAAGCCCGAATTGCACCAGTCCATGGTCGAGGTCGGCACAAACGTGTGCAATACACCGGCTGAAGCGCGCGCGGAATTGGTGCGGCTGCGGCGCGGGGTAATGGAGCTCGCGGGAAAAAATGGTTTGAAAATTGTCGCGGCGGGGACGCATCCGTTTTCGCATTGGGTTGAGCAAGAGATCACACCGTTCGAGCGGTACATGGGCGTTAAACAAGACATGGCGGAACTCGCGCAAAAGCTGTTAATATTCGGCACGCACGTTCACATCGGCGTCGAGGATTTGGAATTTCGCGTGGATGCGATGAACGTGGCGCGTTACATGCTGCCGCACGTCCTCGCGCTTTCGACGAGTTCACCGTTTTGGGTCGGACGCAACACAGGGCTGAAATCGTACCGCAGCATCATTTTCCGAAATTTTCCGCGCAGCGGTTTTCCGCCGTATTTTGGCTCGTGGGCGGAATTTGAAAATTTCGTGCAAGCGTTGGTGCGCGTGCATGCGATTCCCGATGGTTCGAAATTGTGGTGGGACGCGCGCTTGAACCCGCGTTATCCCACGCTCGAATTTCGCGTGTGCGATGTGTGCACGCGCGTGGACGAAGCGGTGTGCATCGCCGCGATTTTCCAAGCCATCGTGTACAAATTGTGGAAACTGCGCCGCGACAACATGACGTTCCGCATGTACCCGCAAACCTTTTACGAAGAAAACAAATGGCGCGCGGTGCGGTACGGCATTGACGGCAAGATGATTGATTGGGGCAAGCAAGAAGAAATGCCCACGCGCGACTTGATTCGCGAACTCATCGAGTGGTTCATCGGCGATGTGTTGGACGAACTCGGCACGCGCCAAGAAGTGGAATACGCGTTCAAGATTTTGGATGAGGGCACGAGCGCCGACCGGCAATTAAAAATTTACAAAGAGACAGGCGATTTCAACGCGGTGGTGGATCATTTGATTCAAGAGACGGAAGAAGGGGTTTGGTAGTCGGATGGTCGGATGGTCGGTGTAGGGGCAACGCCTTGTGCTTGCCCTCTGGATGTCGAATAGTCGGGTAGTCGGATGGTCGGTGTAGGGGCAATGCCTTGTGCTTGCCCTCTGGATGTTGAATAGTCGGGTAGCGATTAAACATTGCATCGGCAGCGGGGTGTATAATTGCTCGTGTCATAGTTGTTTTGGGTGGAAAGGGTGAATAGAGATGAAGATAAAAAAGACAGGGAACGATTCTCACATCCCCAATAATCTTCCACATCGCCCTAGCACTCTTGTCAATCGAGAAGGGGAGAGTCTACCGACGGCAACACAGCACATGGATGGTGAGCGTGCCGAGAAGCTGGAACATGCGATTGCCAATTACGAACAAGCCCTGCAAGTCTACGCCCGCGAATCCTCCCCTGTAGAATGGGCAAATACGGAAAGCAATTTGGGCAATGCTTATGCAGAGCGTATTCGCGGGGAACGCGCCGAGAACCTGGAACGCGCGATTGCCCACTACGAACAAGCCCTGCAAGTCTATACCCGCGCAAGTTTTCCCGCACAGTGGGCAGCGACTCTAAATAATTTAGCCGCCGCCTATGCGCAGCGTATTCGCGGGGAACGCGCCGAGAACCTGGAACGCGCGATTGCCCACTACGAACAAGCGCTTGCCGCTTCCACCAACATTGGGGATCTATATAGCTCTGCACGCGCATCCTATAATTTGGGATTAGCCCATTACAAGCGCTGCACCAAGTCAACGCAGTTAAGAACGCTCGCGCTGATGTAGCGTATGAACTTGGAAAACAATTCGTGGATGAAGGGCGTTGGCACGACGCCTTACGTTTGTTCGAGCAGAGTCTCGCGGTGCGGCGTCAAGGAGATGACCTAAACGCGCGCGCCGACACGATTTATCAAATCGCGCGCACACATCATCTATTGGGCAATTTGGACAAAGCCCGAATTCATTACCGGGATGCCATGCGCCTTTATCAACGTATAAAGAACACTCAAGGCATCGCAGCTTCAAAGACTGCTTTGGGCCGTCTGATGATTCAACTGGGTTTCGTGGACGATGCGCTGCGTGAACTTGAGGCGGCGAATGAAATCTATCATCAAATGAGCGATGAACGCCGAATCGCCGAAGTAAAACAAGTGCTTGAGGTCGCGCATCACATCAAAGAAGGGCTGCCAGCATGAGCGAAGCGGACCGCATTTTTGATGAACTCGGAAACACGCTTTCACGATGGGGATTATCAGAAATTCCTTTCACCGAAAGCGCGACTTTTCTCCGTCAGTCACAGCTTCGCGATGTGTTCACGGGGCGCACTCAAGAACTCAGAGATGTACTCGCGCTCTTTCAAGGAAGAGACCGCAAACGCATATTCGTCTACGGATGGGCAGGTATTGGCAAGAGCGCATTTATCCTCGAAATACTCGGCGTTCTTCAGCGCAAAGCCAAAGACACTTTGGCGACCTACATCAGTTTGCCGCCCGAAACTGATTTGGCAACTGCTTCTCTTATCGCATTGGCGCGGGAAATGGAGGATGACGAATGGGCGCAACATCAATTGAATCTGATGGGATTGCGCCCCAGAAAACGCGTCGTTCAAAAGAAAGGAAGGGGGAAAGCAGGTATTTCCTCGTTTGGAATCGAGGCGGAGCAAGAAACCGTTCCAGTTTCGGCGTTGCAAGTTCCAACACTCAGTTTTGAAGATTTGCTTGAGCGGGCGCTCGAAAAATATTCTCGCGTGGTGATTGCCATTGACGACTTGGATAAACAAGATCCGGCGCGCGTTCGCGAGTTGCTTCGCAACGCGCAAGGAATGTTGAAGGGCGGAGCTTGGTTCATGCTGACGGGTCATCCGTCTGGCTTGACGCGCGATATTCTGACGCGTGATTTGGGATTATTCGATTTGAGCATTGAACTCAAGCCGCTTGACCAGCCGACAACCTATCGGATGTTGGTGAATTACTTGAACAGTGCGCGTCCAAAGAACGCCCGGCGCGATCCTGACGACCCCGCTGCTGTTCGCCCGTTCACACCCGAAGCCGCGCAAGTTTTGTGTCAACGCTCTGACGGTGTTCCTCGCTTGCTCAATCGTCTCGGTAGTTATGTTCTCTTGAAAGCCGCCCATCTTCACGCCGACCTCATTACTCTCGACGTACTAGAGCAGGGTCTAATTTACGCTGAACAACAGTTGCGAGGTCAAGCAGGGCTAGCCCCTGAAGATTATTATGTGCTTGACCTTGTTTTGGAGAGAGGTACTCTATCCGATGCGACAGTTACACTCGTAGATTTGGAGCGACTCAAGGCGCAAGAATTTAGTGAAATCTTGCCCATCTTGGAAAAGCTTGTCCAATTTGACCTCTTGCGCCGCCTGCCTTCGGAACGCGCGGCTGAATTTCAACCGACCCCCTTGCTCATGCCCAAGCCAAGTCGCAAGCAAACTGATAATCCCGACTGAATAAATGCGAATGCAATAAGCATGTATCGTTTTCTTGTCATCATCGAAAAAGCGAATGGAAATTATTCCGGATACTCTCCTGACTTGCCCGGCTGTGTAGCAACGGGCAAAACGCGCGCTCAAGTTACTCGCAATATGTATGAAGCAATCGAACTGCACGTGCGCGGTTTGATCGAGGACGAGTTGCCCATTCCCAAATCCCAATCCTTTGCCGAATATATTGCTGTCTCCGCATAATCAATCGCACAGTAAATGGAGTGACCCATGCCCGACCACCCAATCACCCAATCACCCAATCACCCAACCACTATCCTCGCCCTCGGCAGTTATTTCAAAGGTAGGACAGCATTCAATACATTCGTCGTTCATGCAGCGTGAGATATACTTCTCTGCGTAACTTGCATAGGAAATGAGCATGACCAAAACCAAAAAAATGCACGAGAGAAAACAGACATTGCGCCCGCAACGACGCGTCAAAAGGAGCGTGAACGCCGCGCACCCGCGTACCGCCGTACCCCGCACTCGAAAACCCGTCACTGCCGAGTTGCTGAACGAAATGACGCACCGTCTCGTTGAGGAATTTCATCCTGAACAGGTGATTTTGTTCGGCTCGTATGCGTGGGGCACGCCGAATAAAGACAGCGATGTGGATTTGATGGTAATTGTGTCGGAAAGTACTGAGACTGATTATGCGCGGATGGTGCGCGCGTATGATGCGTTGATTGGCTTGCGCGTACCCAAAGACATCTTCGTAAAGACACGCACCGAGTTTGAGCGCTATCGCGCTGTGCGCGCATCACTTCAGAGTCGTATTGCAGAAAAAGGGAAGGTGTTATATGACCATGCCAAAGAGCCAAGCCACGCAGAAATGGTTCATCATCGTTGAAAGCGACTTGGCAACCGCGGTCAAGGCGGCCTCCGAACCCGACCCGCACTATGATACTGCGATGTACCACTGTCAACAGGCGGGAGAAAAGGCAGTGAAAAGATACCTTGTCTTTTACGAGATTGAATTTCAAAAGACCCACGATATCGAAGCATTGATTGAGTTGGCAGTGGATGTGGATCCTACGTGGGAAGACTGGCTCCGCATTGGAAATCGTTTGACTCCCTATGCTTCACAATATCGCTATCCTGACTTGACTGCGGATGTCCCTACCAAAGCCGAGTACGAATATGCTTATCAGAATGCGACGGCTCTGTACAACTTTGTGCTTTCGCTACTCCCACCCCAAGCGCATCCACACAAGAACAATTCGAAATCTGCAACTGACACGGAGTAACCCATGCCCGACCATCCGACCAACCGACTAACTGACAATCCGACAACCATTCGCGCCATCAGCAGTTATTTCAAAGCGTCGCGTTCATACCATGCCATTCGATGACCCATTGACGACATTCGAGTTGCGCGTATGATAGATTGCAGGAGGATAAAATGACTACGCTTGTAGACAAAGTCGTTGACCAACTCAAGACCTTGCCTTACGAAATGCAGTGGCAGGTCTTGGAATTTACGCGCGCGCTCGCGGTTGCTGTTCCGCGTGGTGTGCCCGGTTTGCAGCTGTTACAGTTTGCAGGCGCAATTCCATTGGACGAGTTGACACTCATGCGCCAAGCCATTGAAGAAGGTTGCGAACGGGTGGACGCCAATGAATGGTAAATACCTTTTGGATACCAACATCGTCATCGCCCTTTTCGCGAATGATTCAGCCGTCAAGGACAATCTCGCTCAAGCCGCTGAAGTGTTCGTGCCAAGTATCGTGATTGGCGAGTTGTGTTTTGGCGCGCGAAAATCAGCGCGAGCGCAGGCGAACCTAAAGCGCATTGATGAATTTATCGCGAATAGCGTTGTCTTGGGATGCGATGTAGAGACGGCGCGCCGCTATGGGGAAATCAAAGATGCGTTGCGGATAAAGGGACGTCCGATTCCCGAAAATGATATTTGGATTGCGGCGGTTGCACTGCAACACGAATTGACCCTGACAACACGCGACGCGCATTTTGACGAAATCGAAAACTTGAAAGTGACCAACTGGCAATAGCCGTTTTGGGATACGGAGTCTCCCATGCCCGACCAATCCATCAACCAACCAGCCAATGCCCTAGTGACCCAATCACCCAATCACCCAACCACCATCCTCGCGCTCGGCAGTTATTTCAAAGGCGCCGCGTTCATTCAGCAGTGCAAAGTGTTGGGCTGCACCGTGTATCTGCTCACCAAAGAAAAATTCAAAGACGCGGACTGGCCCCGCGAAAGCATTGACGAAATGTTTTGGATGCCCGAGACGCACAAGCAGCCCGATTTGACGTACGCGGTCAGTTACATGATGCGCACGCGCAAAATTGACCGCATCGTGCCGCTCGACGATTACGATGTCGAAGTCGCGGCGAATTTGCGCGAACATTTACGCATTCCCGGCACAAACTCGCGATGCGCGTCCAAGCGCGCGACGAAGGCGTCCGCGTGCCCGAATTTTCACCCCTGCTCAATTACGACGACCTGCGCGAATTCATGGCGAACGTGCCCGCGCCGTGGGTTCTCAAACCGCGTTCCGAAGCCGCGTCGTTCGGCATCAAAAAATTAAATTCGCCCGAAGAGCTGTGGCGCAAACTTGACGAGTTGGGCGACCGCCAATCGTTTTTCGTACTGGAACAATTCATTCCCGGCAATGTCTTTCACGTGGATTCCGTGATTTGGGAAGACAACGTCGTGTTTTCGATTGCGAGCGGTTATGCGCGCCCGCCGCTTTCGGTCGTCACCAGTGGCGATGTGTTTCGCTCGCGCGTATTGCCGTACGAATCGGAGGACGCGGTGGCATTGCGCGCCATGAATAAAGAGGTGATGAAAGCGTTACGCATGAAGCGCGGCGTCACGCACGCGGAATATATCAAAGGCGACGCGGACGGCAAGTATTATTTTTTGGAGACCGCCGCGCGCGTCGGCGGCGCGAATCTCGCGGAAATGATCGAGACCGCGTCGGGCATCAACCTGTGGCGCGAGTGGGCGAACGTCGAAGTGGCGAACGCGCGCAAGCAAGCATATCGTCTGCCGCCCGTCAAGCAAGAATATGCGGGCATCATCGTCTGTCTGGCAAAACAAGATTTCCCCGACATGTCGGCATACAACGACCCCGAAATTGTATGGAAACTGAAAAAAGAACACCACGCGGGCTTGATTGTGCATTCCCAAAATCCCGAACGCATTCAACAGCTGCTCGACAATTACGGCGAACGCTTTGCCCAAGATTTTCTCGCGTGGATGCCGCAGTTGGACAAACCGAACGAATAAACTGACCACAGATCACTGATTACTGATTACTGCTCACTGATTACTGCTCACTGCTCACTGTTCACTCCATCTCTCCATCACTCTATCTCTCAATCTCCAATCTCTATGCGTCTCTCCTTTCTCGGCGGTGCCGACCAAGTCGGCGCGAGCTCTCTACTCCTCGAAACCAGCAATCGCCGCATCCTGATTGACGCGGGCATCACACCCAGTCCCAAAGCGCGTTGGGGTTTAACCGGCGACCAACTGCCGCATCTCGAACTCGTCGAACAAGCGACGGAACTTGGTTCCGTCGCAACGCTCGACGCGATTCTCGTCACCCACGCGCACACTGACCACACCGGCGCGCTCGAGCTCGTCGTCGGAAAATATCGCGATTGTCCCGTTTACGCCACCCCGCCGACGATTGCGTTGACGCGCGTTTTGCATCAAGACGCGCGGCGCATCATGCAATCGCGTCTCGACGAAGAAGGCGAACTGCCACTGTTCGACAATGTGGCGGTGCAGCAATTATTGGACGCGTTCACGCCAACGCCGTTTCGCACGCGCGTGCCGCTCGGCGACGACCTCGCGTTCACGTTTTATCCGTCGGGACATATTGCGGGCGCGGCGATGATTGCGCTCGAAAGCAGCGAAGGGCGCGTGCTCGTTTCCGGTGACGTTTCCATTTCGTCGCAGCGCACCGTCCCCCCCCCCTCCCCCCCCCCCTTTCGCCCCGACGTGTTGGTTCTCGAAAGCACCTACGGCGGACGTTTGCACGCGAATCGCGCGGTGCAGGAACGTCAGTTGGTCGAACGCGTCGCGCAAGTCGTCGGCAACGGCGGCAAAGTGCTGATCCCCGCGTTCGCGTTGGGACGCGCCCAAGAAATTTTGCTCATCCTCGACGCGTTTCGCCGCGCGGGCGAATTGCCGACTGTTCCCGTGTGGGCAGACGGCATGGTGCGCGCGGTGTGCAGCGCGTACGCGCAATTCCCCGAAACCTTACCGCTGGCAATGCAGGAACGCGGCGCGCGTTTTTTCAACGAATTCATCAAGCCCGTCGAAAGCGCCGCGCAGCGCAACGCGTTGCTGTGGGACAATGCGCCCGCGATCATCGTTTCGAGTTCGGGCATGTTGGCGGGCGGACCCGCGCTGACGTACGCGAGCGCGTTCGCGGGCAAACCCGAACACGCGATTTTGCTCACGGGTTATCAAGACGAAGAATCGCCGGGGCGCCGTTTGCAGGACATGGCGCGTGAAGGACGCGGCTCGCTCAAACTCGGCAAACGCGTCGTGGACGTGCAGTGTCAACTCGGCGCCTATTCCCTCTCCGCGCACGCCGACGAAGCGCAGCTCGTCAGTTTGACCGAAACACTGGACCCGACCGAAGTATTTCTCGTTCACGGCGACGGCGACGCGCGCGCGAGTTTGCACAAAGCGTTGACGGCGCGCGGACGCCGCGTCAGTTTGCCGTATGCGGGGCAAGCGTTCGCGTTTCGCTACGCGCCCGCGTTGGGCGCAAAACGCGCGACGGGGATCGGACGCGGGCGCGCGTTAGAGACGCGCGTGTTGTGGCAGGAATTCACGCCGGGCGGCAATTATCATACGCTGAATGAACTCGCGCGCGTGTGGTGGGGCGACGAAAAATTCGTCGAGAATGTGCGCGCGGCTCTGGAGCAAGACGACACGTATTTTGTGTTTGACGCGGCGCGCAATCTAGCGCGGGCGCGCACGCAGCAACAAATCGAACTGAGCGCGAAACGCGCGCAGCAGTTGGCGGAATGGAACGTGCAGCCGGGCACGCTCGTAATTTGGCGCGACGCGGAAAACGAATTTCAAATCGCGCGCGTGACGGAGGTACGCGACGAACATTTTTGGATTGAGAGCGACGCGAAAGCGCACACGCCGGAGGAAGTGGTCGAAACGATCAGTGCCGCGCCCGGAATGGAAATAAAGGAAATCGAGGAAATCAGGGAAATGCTCGCCGCGCACCTCACGCCGACCTTGCCGCGCCCGTTAGACGAATGGCTTGCGGCGCTGCCCCAAACCTTCGCGCGGGATGAAACGACGCGCGTCGCGCTCGCGTTGGCATTGCTGCACGCGGGCGCGGAACGTACGCCGAACGGTTACGGTTGGCGCGGCGCGGCGCTGGAACCGGTAGAGCCGAATCAAGCGTTGGCGTTGGCGCGCCGCGCGTTTCCTGAAGACGCGCGTTTGCGGCGCGTGGGGTATCGGCTCGAAACACACACGCTCGTGTTGACGTTCGATTTTCCTGATGCGGCGCGCACTCGGTTCAACGAAACGTTCGCGCAAGTGGAACGCGAAACGCGTTGGAACATCGAACTCGACCCCGAAGCGAATCAAGGCGCGTTGAATGCGTTGGCGCGCGCGGTTTTGCCGCAGGTCGAAATCGCCAAAGGTCCGTCCGTGTATCGCGAAGAAAAACGTGTGGCGGTCACGGTGCGCGGCGCGGCGGAGGATTTGGACGCGGCGCAAGAAAAATTTTTCGCGACGAGCGGGTATCGCTTGAATGTCCAACACGCGGAGGGCGAAACGCGTATAACGAATGAATTCGTTACTACGGGCGCGCCGTTGGAAATCAACGCGGCGTACCAAATTTTGCGTCAGGAGCTCGCGGGCAGCACGCTGTATCGTTCGAGTTTGAAAGGGAATCAAATCGTTCTGTCGTTCATTTCGCCGCAAGTGGGCGCGCGTTACGCGGAAAAAATCGCGCAGCTCGAACGAGTCGTCGGTTATGCGCTGGTAGTGAATCCGCAGCCGAATCAAAACGCGATTGTCCAAGCCGCGCAGCAGTTGGCAGTGCAAGCGGGTTTGACGCTCACCGGCAATCCGAGCATTCGCACCGACCGCGCACAGGTGACGCTGGCGTTGACGAATGAAATAGACGACGCGACGCGCGATGCGTTGGCGCAAGAGTTTGAACGGCAAACGGGCTATCAGCTGGTCATTGCGACAGCCACAAAAACGGACGCCGCGCCCGCGCGCGCGAAGGTTTTGGAAGAGGTCGTCGAAATTCCCGTCGCGCGCATTCGGCTCAGCGCGTATCAACGAACGCTCACGCTCGACGCCGAAAAACAACGCAAGGCGACCGGGCAGCTGCGTTCGCCGGGACGCGCATCCAAACCGATTCGCGTGCGGCGCGGACGCGAGGGATACATTTTGCTCGACGGTTTGTATCGCCTGCGCGCAGCGCAAGAGCTGGGATGGGAGACGATAGCGGCGGTGGTGGAAAATTAATACAAAAGAACTACCCAAGACATTGGCGCAACAATTCTTTCCACCGCGCCGCGTCCAATTCGTGATGCACCAATACATTCGGTTCGCGCACCGCCCATGCGTCGGTGAAAATTTTTTGCGTGCCGACGATGTGCCGTTCGTCCACCACCGTCATGCCGCGCGTGAGCTCGCCGCGCGTTTCCACGTCCACGCGATATTTGCCGCGGCGCGTCGAAAGCGTCGGGTCGAGCGCGATTGCCATCGCCGTCGGGTCGTGCAGCGTCAAGCCGGGATCGCCCTGCCAATTTTTTGCCATCTGTAGCGCGTGGACGTTACAATCCATCGCAAATTTCGCGTACGGTGTGTCCAACGCGTACACGTCCCGAATTTCTTGCTCCGTCAACGCGGCGTCGCCGCGTCCCACCTCCCAACCGACCATTTCCAAATTCATGCCGCTGCGAAACACAATGCGCGCGGCTTCGGGATCGCACCAGATGTTGTATTCGGCGGCAGGCGTCACATTGCCGACCACGTTCGCCGCGCCGCCCATGATGACGCAGCGCGACACCAGCGGCGCGATTTCCGGCGCGCGAATCAGCGCCGCCGCGATGTTGGTCAAAGGTCCCAACGTTACAAGCATCACATCATTTTCATTCGCGCGAATGTTTTCAATCAACGCGTCAACGGCGTGACCTTGCGCGGCTTGCAATTTCGCTTCTGGATAATTCATCCCACCCATCCCGTCCGGTCCGTGATACCAATACGCGTGCGCGGGTTCGTGCAGCAGCGGACGCTCACAGCCGACATACACGGGCGTTTGCGCACCGCACAACTCAATTGTGTAGCGCGCGTTGCGCGAACCATCTTGCACGGTCATATTGCCCGACACAATCGTGACTGCTAGCACCTCGATATTTAGATACCGATGCGCCATCAAAATTGCGACGGCGTCATCCGACGCCGTGTCGCTGTCAATAATCATTTTGCGTTTCATATTCAGATTAAAAACCGCGAATCGGCGCGAATCTACGCGAATCTTGTCATTCCGAATGGAATGAGGAATCTCATTCGCGCCGATTCGCGTTGATTCGCGGTTGGATGATTTTACCGGGCACGACCTTGCGCTATTGCACTGTCACGTCCAACGTGTAAGTCACGTTCCCGTTGCCGAATGGCACCACTTGGATCACATAGTCCTGTGTCATCGGCAGTTGCCCGTTGAAACTCGTCGCGCCGCTTTGGCTGTTGCTCGTCGTCCCTTGCACCTGGGCGGAAATCGCGCCCGACGCGAACGTGATGCGAACGGGAATCGTCACATTCAAACCAAAGTTGGCAACGGGCGCGGCATTCCCCGCAAGCACTTGAATCAAGTAATCGCCGCTCACGGGCACAGTATTTTGCCAATACGTGCCTTCGGGGTTGCCGCGTTGCGGCGCAAGCGGCGCGCCGGTCGGCGCAAGCACCGCAATGCGCGCGCTCGCGCTGTTGGAAGAAAGCGTCAACTCCATCATTTGTCCGGCTTGGGCGTTGATGGAATAGGTTGCAATGCCGTTCGCGGCAAGTTGTCCTTGCGCTTCGGCTTCGGTTGCACCCGGCGCGAACGTGATCGGCTGTGCGGGCCCAGGCGGCGGTACCGTCGTGGGCGAAATACTTGTCGGCGGCGGGACGGCAGTCGGCGGCGCGATAGCTTGGACGCGAATCGAGGCATACAGCGCGGCATTGTGCGGACCGACGCCGATGAGTGTGCCGTCATCCACGCGCAGCTTCCAATTGCTTTTGTATGTGCCGGGTTGCGCGGGCGCAGCCATTTGAATCGAGAGGTCGGCGGTCGCGCCAGCGGGAATCGCGTTGGGAATCGGTACGAGGTTTGGCGCGCCGAGTGTGTTGCCGCCGATAAACTGGAGACTTGACAATCCACTGCCTGGGCCCCAGGAACACGAGCCGGTATTTTGCACGCGCCACGTTTTGATAAAGGGTGTATTCGGGAGCATTACTTGGCCGTCCGGCACCGTCACGTCTTCAAGCCATGTCGCTTTGAATGTGCACGCTTGCGGTGCGACCGTGGGCGGCGCGGCCGTGGGCGCCACGAAAGCAGTCGGCGTCGGAATGACCGGAATGGCGGTTGGTTCTCCCGCGCCCGGCGTGGGTTGTTCGGGCGGCGGCGTGATTTGGCCGATGGTCGCGAATGTCCAACCAAAATCCACATTGTCTTTGGGGCGCTGTCTCAGATTCACCGTGTCGGCGATGATGCCTTGTGCTTTTTGCGGCGCCGTCCACTCGCCTTGTCCAAGGATCGCAGAATTCTGCGGCGACGCCGCGTCAATGGCAACACAATATTCCCCCGCATTCAAGCTGTCGAATTTGTACGCAGGTGTGTTCACAGTGCTGGTGGTTTGACCCACAACGGCGCCGGGGCACGCGCCGTTTGCCAACGTAACGATGATGCCCGCGATGATCGGTTCGCCGTCCTCTTTTGCCCCATTCCCATTCGAGTCGTTAAATACATTTCCGCCGATGAACGCGGCAGTCGCGGGCTGCGGCGCGGCGGTCGGTTCCCCGGGCGCGTTAGTCGCGACGACGACGGCGGTCGGGAGCGGCGGCGTCGCGGTTGCCCCCCCCCCTTCACCCCCCCCTCCGAACAAACCACAGCCGCTGAACGCGAGCGCGGCAAACACAAGCAATGCGAACACAAGAATACGTTTTTGTTTCATTTTTGACTCCACGAAGAATTGGAAATTAGAAATTGGAAGTTGGAAGTTGGAAACCTCCAACCTCCAGACGTTCCACCGGAACGTCTCTACGCCCAACTTCCAACCTCTAACCTCCAACCTCCAATTTCAAAATGCCTTCGCGATGTTCCAAAACTTTTTCGCGCGACCACAGCAGCGGATGATATTCGCCCTTGAGCCACAGCGGAATCATATCCGCGAAATGACGGCTCGCGGGATGGCCCGATTGTCCGGTGGTGTGAACGCCGCGCGAAGCATCCCAATCGCTCACGTCCATGATTTGACGCCACGATGCCGTAAAGACCGCGTCGTCGGAAAGGGGCATCTTGGGCACGAACGCGCCCTGCCACACGGTGCTCGTGTCGCCGCCGTACGGGAACGGACCGCGATTGAAAATTTTGTCGAGCGGTTTCACCGCGCCGAGCGGATGTTTGAAGGTCGCGCGGTGCAATTTGCCCCACTGCCATTTTTGCCAATCCGGGGCGACGTTTGTTTCCAAAAATTGGAACGCGTCGGCGAACGCGTGCGCGAGAATGTCCACCCGCGTCAGCGGATTACCCTTGTCGTCGCGCAGCCAGTCCGTTTGGTCGTTTTCCAAAATTTTCAGCGCCGCCACATAACCGCGATCCACGAACAGCGACACCGGATGCAGCAGCGGATGAAAACCGACGCCGATAAAGTGGTCGGTCAATTCGCCCAGCCACGGTTTGAAAATGCGCTGCATCGCATAATACAGTGTGACCTCGTAGATGCCGCCGGGTACCGAGTCCGCCGTGAGCTGCAAATCCCATGCGTCGAGTGCGTCCATCGCTTGCTGCGCGGTCAAGCCGCGCCCGCGCAGCGCGGGGTGCTGTGCAAGCGGTTCGCGGACCGCGCGGATCAATTTTACAAAGGTTTGTGCGGGCACGCAGTATTCGTCAACGTGCATCCGCGCGTAATCGTCCGCGCTCAATTTTTCCTTTTCATTCAACATTTGCTCGACGCGCTTGGCGCGAAAACCGTTCATCACGTCGAGCGTCAAATGGTGCGGATATTCCGCGCCGACGAGCTGGTTATTTGCCGTGACGAGATAATGCTGCGGCGGATTGAACGCATGAGGCAGTTCTTCAAAGGGAATGTCGCCCGTCCATTCGTATTCGCCCGTCCAGCCCGGCACCGGCGTCGCGCCAATGCCTTGTTTGCGAACCGGCACGCGTCCCGCCATGTAATAGCCAATGTTGCCCGCGCGGTCGGCGTACACAAAATTTTGCGCGGGATCGGTCCAATCGCGCAGCGCGTTCGTAAATTCGTCCCAATTTTTTGCGCGCAGTAAACCGTACTCTGCGTCGATCAATCGTCCGGGCTCGTACCCGATCCAGCGCAGGGCGAGCTTGGGCGCGTCGGGTTTCTGCATCCACGTGAACAAATCGTTAATGAGCGGACCGTGGCGCGTTATGGTGACATTCACGATGCGCGGATTCGGTTCGCCTTTGACGCGAATTTCTTCGCGCACGGTTTGCGCGGTTTCCCATTGCCCTTGAAATTCGTACTGCTGCGTGTCGGCGGGATCGAATTTTTCGACGTACAAATCCTGCACGTCAGGGAATCCGTTCGTGCAGCCCCACGCGATTTCCGCGTTGTGTCCGAGCACGATGCCGGGGATGCCGGGCAGCGACACACCCTGCGCTTGCCAGTCCGGTGTGACGAGATGCGCTTCGTACCACAGCGAGGGCATTTGCAGCGTCAGGTGCGGATCGTTGGCGAGCAGCGGTTTGCCGGTCACCGATTTCGTTCCGTCCACCACCCAATTGTTGCTCATGCCGAACGGCGTGGGCAGATTGAGCCATTGCTTGCTCGCGTGCGCGTGCGCGGCAATTTGATCGAACCATTGCAGCGGCGTTTGTCCGGGCAGGATGATGGGATTGTCGCGCGGGTAATCGTCCATGAGCTGTGCGAGCCGTTCGGGACCGAGTTTGTCCAACATTGCCGCGCGCAACAATTCCGCGTCCCAATGTTGTCCCAAGCCCCACGACATCATTTTCGCCCAAGCGAGTGTGTCTTGGGGCTGCCACGCTTCGGGCGTGTAACGCAAAATGGTAAATTCGAGCGGCAGTTTTTTCTGATGTGTTTCGAGAAACGCGTTCACGCCGCGCGTATAGCAACTCAAAATGCGCTGCGTGTTTGCGGACGCGTGCGCGTAATCATTTTCCGCCGCGCGCCGCAGCCCGATCACGCGCAGCCAGCGATCGGTGTCGTACGCGACCGCGCCGACGATTTCGGACAATCGTCCCGACGCGAGACGGCGATTCAATTCGATATGCCACAAACGGTCCTGGGCATGGACGAATCCTTGCGCGAAAAATAAATCGTCGTCATTTTGCGCGTAAATGTGCGGCACACCCCATTTATCGCGAATCACTTCCACAGCCGCGTTCAGTCCGCGCAGTTGCAAACGTCCATTGATGACGGGCAGCGGTCGCCGCCACAAATACGCGAGGCCCGCAATGGGCGCAGCGATGGCGGCGGTGAGAATTCCGGCGAGGGTGAGGTTTTTGTTTGGCATGGTGATTAGAGATTGGAGACTGGAGATTGGAGATTGAGAGATAGAGAGATGGAGTGAGAGAGTGATTGGTGAGTCGGATGGTCGGATGGTCGGATAGTCAGTGAGCAGTCATCAGTCATCAGTCATCAGTCATCAGTCATCAGTGATTGGCGATACCCGATAAGCGATACGCGATTTGCCATCCGCCATCGGCTATCTGCCATTCGCTATCTGCCATTCGCTATCTGCCATCCGCCACCGCAACGTTATCACAAACGCGCGCGGGTGTCAATGAAAAAAAGCCGAGCAATGGAATTGCACGGCAAACACAGGAACAAAGGAATTAAGGTAGCCAACAAAGGAGATGCCGCTTTTGTTGTCGGGCATTTGTGCTTTTGTTTGCCGTCGTTTTCCAAACGATGGATGGCGTCAAACAAAATAAAAAGCGCAACCGCCTTTTGGAGTAAAAGGCGGTTGCGCGATTCTTATCGAGGCAATGGCGTTGCTGTTTCAGCGGTTGGCGTAACTGGTGATTTGCGGTGACAAGGACTCTTCAATTTCCCACAAACTGCACACACGCTGTACCGCGCTGATGCACAATCCAGAGTCGCCATTGGACTTGGGGGGCGTGCCACGTAACGGATTCATTCCGCGAAAATGTTCCATCATCGTTCACCTGCTCATTGAACGCTAGGGTGCGTGGAGCATCTGCCCAAAATTCCCTCAGAAAAATATTTAGCGTTTCGTTTGGCGCAAATCCTTTTCCCTCAATCTGAAGCGTTTGAGAAAAAGGTGTGGTTGATGTGAGGGTCTGCGGCTCGATCTGCGCCGTCAGCGTGAGCGCGACCGGATTTGGTGTGCATTTAAAATTCCCAGGATTCCCATACGGAATTTGTGTTTTCTGTCTAATGGTGCGGTTATCAACGACCATCCCTACTCGAGTCGGCACAGGCGTGGTCATGGGAATCACCTCATGGACCAGACGACCGTTAAAGACCATATATGCTAGAACCAGAATGATTAAAGAGAGTATCGTCCCGCCGCCAAAGGCAGTAAATCCAATTCCGCGCTGCCATGTTTCATTGGCTCTCTTCCAGACAATCGCGCCGCCAACCACAAGCCAAGTTGCAATCGGGACGAGACTGTAAGGCATTGGGATGACCAATAGGGTTAGTAGCCCAAGCGCCGCGATCAGGATAACGAGAATTGTGGTTCCGGTGATTCGTTTAGCCAAGTGGATACTCCCTGTTGACCACTTATGCAAGCGGTCCCTGCATAAAATGTTCGACCCTGTTAGCTGTGGAATCGGGGCGAACTTGGCGATTCGCGATTGGGCATCGCAACGTTTATCACAAACGCGCGCGCGTGTCAACGAAAAACGTGCACCGAGTAATGGAATTACACAGCAAACAAAAGAACAAGGGCAGCCAACAAATGAAAATGGCGCGCCGCTTTTGTTGCCAGATGTTTGTTCGTTTGTTTGCCATAGTTTTCTAAACTATGGACAGCGCGCGCGAAAACAAAAACCGCGCCTCGAAGGAGGTGCGGTTTGGTTTACGGGAAACATAAATGCCAAATAACAAGGCATTCATGTAGTGCTCTTCAGTATCATGGCGTAGGTGTTACTTCCGGCAAAAGCACTGGCTCGGTAAGTATGCCTTCACCGAAAACCGCATGCCCTTGAGCACCATAGTCAAGAAGAAGCAAAGCGACGAATCCAATCAAAACTACCGCCCCTATTGACATGGTCGCTATTCCCATTCTTCGCATACTTGGATTGTCGCTCCTTCTGTAAATGAAGATTCCCACGAAAATCAGGAAGACACTTAGCGGCAACGCGAAAATTGGGAATATGAAACTGACGACCAGAGCTAAAACAATCAGGAGCAAGACTTTGGCGCTCATATTTTCTCTCTCTTTCCATGAGATGCGACCGGCTAGACAACTACGCAAAATCCATTCGCAGTCGTTACTACTGACCAGCCTTCCCAGTCGCAGTTCCATTCCCTCGCACAGTCTGGTCAATCCACGGATAAACGTATTGTATACATCCTTGACTGCTCACACAAAATTTAAATTCCCCCTGAGTCCAAGCCCGATAGTAAGATTGGTTTACACCACCCTGTTCCAGATTGCCAGTATGCTTGGTAAAACTCCAGAAGGGTGCAATGACCGATACAGATCGATTGCGCGTTTTTGATGTCACGACTGTGCCATTGTAGCACCAATCAATTCGTTGGTAGTATCCCCACAACTTGATGCCTACCGCACTATACATTTCATAACCAACCTGCCGCCAGGCGCAACTAGTAGTGGACTCAGGAACATTATGCGCGTTGGATCCATCTTCAACTCGGACAAGTTTAACACCTGTGAGCGCATTTTGTACCGCCAATTTTCCTTGAGGCGAAAGAGTTGACCACCGCAATGCCGCATTGTTGCCAGACTTGGCGAGGTCTGCAACGAGTGCCTTAACCACAGCGGGATTCGAATAATCCGGCTCATCCGCCCGCGCCACCCTCGGCGCAGCCCCCACCGCCAGCGCAAACAACGCCAACACCGCCAGAACTTTGAACCACTTCATCGTAAACCTCCGCATTTGAGATACTCATCGCGTCCCGCGCG
>JACQWQ010000257.1 GCA_016209205.1 Chloroflexota bacterium | reverse complement strand
TCTCCCATTCGCGTAGATTTGCGCAGATTCGCGGTTCCTAAAACAGACCGTTCAAAGCTGGCACCAACTCTTGTTCCACAAGCACCTTCCAAGACAGAATGATTTCCGCCATGATGATTCTCCCATTCGCGTAGATTTGCGTAGATTCGCGGTTCCTAAAATAAACTGTGCAACGCCGGAACCAGCTCCTCTTCCACAATTACCTTCCAGGACATTTTTTCGGCGAGCGCGCGCCCGTTTTCTTGCAAGACCCACGCGTCGTGCCCTTGACGCGGGAGGCGTTGGATGATTTTATTTGCCGCGCGCCACGCTTCCGCCGCCTCGATTTGATCGCGTTCGAACGAACCGATGTTGCGCATCGCATACGCGTTCGGATATTCCCAACCGGGCGGCAGCGTGATGTAATCCGCCAGCACGATGTTGTTCAAGTCAAGACCATTGGATTTTTCATCGAGCATAGTTCGCTCGAGAAAATACGCGCAGCCGCACGACGTACTGAGACAGCACAACGCGCCCGCCGACAACGGCTCGAGCTGCGCAATGCCGAACGGCTCATAAATGGATTGCCCGAATTCCACGTCGCTGCCGCGCCGCATATCATTGTATTCCATGTCCGCGGGCATTCGTCCGCCGCAGCGCTCGCGACTCCAACCGAATTGATTGACCAACACAATGCGGCTCGCCCGCGCGCGTTGATTGAAGCCAAAAAGCGCTTGCCAATAATCTACTTCGAGGCCGACTAAATCGCCATTGCCCGAACGATGCCACGCGGGCCAACCGTACTCGCGTTCCCAGCGCCATACATCTTCCGACGCCCGGCCTTGCGGAACGGTTGAGCTCAATGTAAACAACACCGCGCTTTCGCCGCGCGCCGCGAGCAGATTGTCCAATTGCTCCATCACGCGCAGATCGCGCCATAATGCTTTGGACAGCACCATGCGCGTCACGTGCGAAAACACCCACGTCGGGCGGAAACCAACCAGCGCCCGCGCGTATTCTGCCAGTTTGTCTTTGCTGACCCAGCGTTGATCGATATTTAAATTCGGCGCGGGCACGCCGTTATACACGCGCGAAATGGGCCGCGACGCGAATTGCGGGCCCAGAAATTGTAGCTCTTGCAGCGTCAGGTCGCTCACGGCGAGGAACGCATCGAACGCGCCCGCCGCGTGGATCATCGCGTGGCGATAATTCCACCCTTGATCGCCGAACAAATCCGTAACGTACAAATTTTCGCTGCGCGCTTGGCGCATTACGTTGTAAAAACGCGTATCGTGCCCACGGTCGCCTTCCACCAGCGGGCGCATCGTCGCGACTTCGTGCGCGTAAAAAACCGTTTTATACGCGCCGGGCTGACGATGAATCGCCGCAAACACCATGGGCAAGCCGAGCCATTCGTGAGCGATGATGACCGCGCGTCCCGGCTGCCAATTCACCAACGCGCCGAGCGCGGCGAACGAAGGCGCGGCGGCGGTGATATACCAGTTGTACTCGTCGTCGTGTTGATAGCGCAGACTGTCAATCCCATATTGCTCCGCGAAAAAATATTTCGTTTCACGCACGCTCGCGGGATTGATGTGGTGCGGGTCAATCAACAGCACTTCATGTTCGTACGCGCCATACTTTTTCTTGCCGTACACGATGTGGACGTGATAATCGCGCTCGACTTGATTAAATTGCTGCGCGAGTTCGGGACTCGCGTCATTCAGGTAACGCCAGGTGAGATAGAGCGGCTGAAAATGATTTTGCGGCGCAAACAACCGCGTCATTTCCAGATCGTCCGCCGTGTTGAGCGGACCAACGAGGACGGTGCGTTTGACGGCTGCGTTGTACGCGGGTTGAGACAGCAAACCATCCAACACCGCGCCGATGCCGCCGAGTTTGACGCCTGCTTCGTGTGTGGAATGAACGACCAGATCGAGTTGCTGAGCCATAGCAGTTCTCACGGGGGAAAAATGGGATTCGAATGCGCGCCTATCTTAAATGGGACACCGTATCGTGTCAATCGGCATCGGCGCTTTTCATCCGACGCGAACAAGAGTATCATTGTCGTATCATGCCCGACGAGAAAATTTTGGACGCGCCGCCGTCAAACCAAGGCGATCCTTCCGGCAACTTGAATCGTGTCATTATCGGTAATGAAGCATACGTAGGACAGCTCGCCGTTGGCGCCAACATCACACAAACCGAAATCGTCGGCTATACGGCGGAACAGGTCGGCGTTCTCATTTCCCAGATTCGGACGACGTTTCAACCCAAGCCCTCTGATGGGACTTGTCCGTACGTCGGTCTCGTCGCGTTCCAAGAAAACGACGCGCATCATTTTTTCGGGCGCGAACGCTGGGTGACGGACCTCCTCAAACGTCTCGAACAAACGCGTTATATCCTCATTGGCGGCGCGTCGGGCAGCGGCAAATCGTCGCTCGTGCGCGCGGGCTTGATCCCCGCGTTGAAAAAAGGCGCACTGCCCGGCAGTGAACGCTGGCTCTATGCCGCGCTCAAGCCCGGACGGAAACCGCTGGAACAACTTGCGACAGCGGTTTCGCAACTCGCGCAAAATCTTGCGCCGCGCGACTATTTGGAACAACACGCCAACGACGCGGACGCGCTCCACAAAACCATCGAGTCATTGCTCGGTGATCGCCCCGACCAACGCGCCGTCATTTTCGTTGACCAATTTGAAGAACTGTTTACCCAAGTTCGGCGCGACCGTGAAAGCGAGCGCGTGGCATTTTTGAATTGGCTCACGCGCGCGGCAACCGTGGAAAACGGGCGCACGGTTGTTTTGTTTACGCTCCGTTCCGATTTTGTTTCGAACTGCGGCGCGTATCCCCAACTCAACGCGCTGCTCAACCAACAATTCGTTCAAGTGACGGCGATGGAAGCGGATGAATTGGTCAGCGCGATTGCGCGCCCCGCGTTGGAGGTGGGCTTGCAAATAGATCCCGAGCTCGTCGCACAAATCATCCACGACATGCGCGGGCAGCCCGGCGCGTTACCGCTGATGCAGTTTGCGCTAAAAGATTTGTTTGATGCGCAACAAGCAAAGGGTGGCGTCATCGCCTTGACACGCGCGGGGTATCTCGACCGTGGTGGCATTGCCAAAGCATTGGAGCGGCACGCCGACGCGGAATTTGCCAAGCTCGCGCCGGAGGAACAGCAATTCGCGCGGACGATTTTTTCGGGCGTCATCGAAATCGGGCGCGGCACGCAAGACACGCGGCGCACCGCCTTGTTTGAGGAATTGGTTCCCGACGCGGCAGACGCCCTGCGCGTCAAAACGATTGTAGATAAATTGGCAACGGCGCGCCTGTTGACGACCGATCAAGCGGAACATCACGAAACGGTGACACTTGCGCACGAAGCCCTGATTGACGCGTGGGCGTGGCTCAGACGCTTGGTGAATGAAAACCGCGACGCCATCGCGCTGCAAAACGAAATCGCGGAGGATGCGCAGGAATGGGACACGCGCGCGCGCGACGCGAGTTATCTTTACGGCGGCGCGCGTTTGGCGACGGCGCGCGAGCAACTTGCCGCTAACAAATTGACGCTGAGTGGGACGGCACGCGCGTTCGTCGAAACGAGTATTCGTGTACAGGATTCCGCGCGCCGGCGGCAACGGCTTCTAACCATTGGCGTCATCGCCGGTTTGACGTTTGCCATGATGGTGTTTGCCGTGCTGGCTTTTTTCGAGAATGCGGCGCAACGGCGGGCGGTTGATTCCGAAGAACGCGCCCGCAATTCGCTTTCGCTTGCCAAATCTGCCGCACTAACCGCACAAGCCGAAGCCACGCGCGCGGTCCAGCAAGAACAGTACGCCGTAACCGCGCGAAACACCGCAGTTGCCGAAAGCAATATTGCGCGCTCGCGCGAACTTGCCGCCGTCGCGAGCGCGTCGCTGGACAAAGACCCCGAACTCGCGCTTTTGATTGCGCTCGAAGCGAATCGCGGTACGATCACTGCCGAATCGTTTGACGCGATGCAAAAGGCGTTGTTGAATTCCTTTTTGGTACATACCTATCGCGGACACACCTCGGCGGTCAATGCCGCGCAATTTTCCCCGGGCGGCAAGCGCATGGTTACAGCCAGCTCGGATGGAACGGCACGCGTGTGGGATGTTGCGACAGGGCAGCAATTGGCGGAACTGCGCGGACATGGCGTCACGCTTACGGTAGAAGCAATTTCTCCCGAAACCTTCGACGATGTGAACAGCGCGCGCTTTTCGCCGGATGGGCAGCGCATTGTCACCACATCAAATGACCGCACGGCGCGCATTTGGGATGCCGCTACGGGCGTGCAATTGGCGGTCTTGCAAGGACACGCGGATTCGGTATTCGACGCAGAATTTTCGCCCGATGGCACTCGCGTGGTTTCGCGTGATGGTGTTCAGACCGTGCGCGTGTGGGACGCCGCGAGCGGCGAACAAATCGCCCTCCTGACGCAGAGCGATCAGGGATTGCGACAGAACTTGGCGACAGCGCATTTTTCGCCGGATGGAAAATATATTCTAACGGCTGGACCGGATCGCCTCGCGCAAATTTGGGATGCTGCCACGGGCAAACCGCTGGTCCAATTACGCGGGTATGAAGGGGTTGTCAATTCCGCGCGCTACTCGCCGGACGGAACGCGCGTGGTGACGGCGAGCCAAGATAATACGGCGCGGGTTTGGGACGCGGTCACTGGCAAAGAGCTGGCAGTGCTGACCGGACATTCCGGGCGCGTTCTGGACGCGCGCTTTTCTTTGGACGGTCAGCGGATTGTCACGGCGGGCGAAGATGGCACCGCCCGTCTTTGGTCTGCTCAAGACGGCAAGAGTACGGGGCGACTCGTTGGTCACACTAGACAAGTGCAACTTGCCGAATTTTCGCCGAATGGAGAATGGGTTCTGACGTCAAGTCAGGAAGATGGCACCGCGCGCGTGTGGGATGCCGTGAGCGGGAATCCGATTGCGATTCTGCGCGGACACACTCCCTTTGTTCTGAGCTCTGTTTTTTCTCCCGATGGAAAATCCGTCTTGACGGCTGGCTCGGAACGTACGGCGCGACTTTGGACGTATGCGCCACCCGAAGGCATTTCTATATTTTACGGACGGCGCAAACCGCAGCGCGGCATCTTTTCGCCGGATGGACGCTATGTGCTTTTAAACGATGTCGCGAGTGTCATTCAAATTTGGGACCGCGCGGCGCAGCGCCTCTTCGCTTCGGTCGAGCATATTGCCGGGGGCGATGTGGATGCTACTATGTTCGCTCCGGACAGCCAATCGTTTCTGACCGCCGGAGCGGACAAAACGGTACGCCTTGTCGAAACCGCAAGCGGCGCCACTCTACGCATCTTCAAGGGGCACACTACGCAAATTTCCAGCGTCGGCTTTGCGCCGAACGGCAAACTTGTTTTTGCGGCAGCCATTGACAACACCGTGCAAATTTGGGATGCGAACACCAGCGAACCCATTGCGCGGCTGCGTGGACACCCCGCTAAAGGCACAATCAACGCGGCGCGCTTTGCGCCGGACAGTCAACGTTTTGTTACTGCGAGCAATGACGGCACCGCGCGCGTGTGGGATGCGCGCTCGGGCAAAGAACTGTTCGTGTTGCAAGGACACGCCAGCCGCGTCACAGAGGCGCGCTTTGCGCCGGATGGTAAATTCGTCGTGACCGGCGGCGGCGATGGGACTGTGCGCGTGTGGGACGCCGACACAGGCAGCGAACGATTACGTCTTGAGGGTCACGAGGGGAACATTCTGGACGTACGTATTTCGCCGGATGGAAAACGGCTTGTCAGCGTGGGGAATGATTTGACGCCGCGTCTGTGGAATGCGACAGATGGCAAACTTGTTGCGCTCTTGCGCGGGCATGAAAATTTCATCAACTCGGTCGCCTTTTCGTCAGAAGGCAAATGGATCGTAACCGCGAGCAACGATGAGACCGCGCGCATTTGGGACGGGTTCAACGGCAAGCCCTTATGGGTCTTGCACGGTCACCCCGCTTTGGTCAGCAGCGCATCCTTTTCACCCGATGACCGTACGATTCTGACTTCCGGCTTGGACTTGACCGTGCGGCTTTCCCCCGCGCGGATGGAGGATTGGATTGTTAGCGCGCAGAAACGTGTATCACGTGAATTAACTTGCCAAGAACGCAACTTGTATTTGGGCAGTGGCATTGACTGTCCCACACCCGCGAGCCAATAATACCCGCACCCACCGTTACCGCTCACCGCTTACTGTCCACTGATTACCGCCCACTGAATATGGAATCCTACACTCTCACTCTCAAACACCTCTCCAATCTCCCGCGCACCTTCATTCTCGAATCCGACAGCATTGACCGTTTGCTGGTGAACCCAGGGCGCAAGCTGCTCGGGCGGGCGCGGATGGAAACCGCGTTCGAAGCGACGACGACGTGGTGTTACGCGCTGTGGACGCAAGAATTTTTGCCCAAGGACACGCGCGAGATTTGCAGCATGACCGTGCTCGCCGAAGGCATCGGGCACAATTTGCCCGGGGCATTGGCGCGCGTTTTACCGTCTCCGCAGCGCAGCGACAATTTTATGGGTGTCAGTCGTTTTGCCTTGCGCCAGAAGGAAGCGGATGCGCACACACCGTTTGACGCAATGGTGGGCTACATGCGCCTTCATTCGCCCGCGCCCGTGTGGGTCCTGCTCGATACGGTGGCGACAGGGGCGACGTTGGTGCGCGGCTTGCAGTCGGCATTTGCGAATGCCTACAAGCCGCGCGAGATTTTATTGGCCGCACCGGCGGGGAGCGCGGTGGGCATGAAACGCATCGCGGCGTTGTGTGCGCGCGAAAATGTACGGCTCACATTATTTTTCTTTGGCGCGATCTTTGGTTTGTGGCGCGACGGCACCGCGCTGCCGTGGTGTCATCCCGACACGATTCTGTCCGGCACACCGCGCAGCGCGCGTAATCGCGAAATCACCGCGCGACTGTTCAACCGGCTTGAGGGGTTTTGCAGCGTCGGCGATTGTTCCGCAAATTTTTTTGATGTCGGTGAAGCGGAAAAAATTTTGCGCGAGGAAGAGGAACGGTTTGGGTGGAAATTATCGCTCGCCTAGATTCATTGAAAGGAAAACAAAAAATGTCACTCTGGCAAGTTAGCCGCGCTTGCAGCATCGTGCTCGCACTTTTGGGTTGTCTGCTTTTTGTTCCCAATGCGCGTGCCGCAGGTGCGCGCATCCATTTCACTGAATTTCGATTGCCGACGAATTGCGGGAACGCAAAGAATGGCGGATGCGCTCCGGGCGCGCTTGCGCGGGGAACGGATGGCGCGTTGTGGTTCGTGGAAATGGAAGGCAAGCGCATCGGTCGCATTACCACCGATGGCAAGATTCAAGAATTTCCCGTTCCCGTTTTTCCCTATCATCTTGTATTCGGACCCGATGGTAATGTTTGGTTCACCGACAGTGCAAGTCACATCGGGCGCATGACCCTGCAAGGGCAGACTACTTTGTTCGAGGTTCCAACGGATTCGGCAGGTCTGAGCAGTATCACAGTAGGACCCGACAACAATTTGTGGTTTACCGAGCAAGGCGGGAATGCTGTCGGTAAAATTACACTGGATGGCGAAATCACAGAATATCCGCTCGCACCGCCGAGCAACGGACCGCGCAGTATTATTAGCGGTTTCGACAGCAACTTGTGGTTTACCATGTTCTATACCAACAAGATTGCTAAAATGACGGTAAACGGTGAAATAACCGAGTATCTCATTCCCAATTCCGAATTCGAGCAATGCGGTAGCAGCTGCTTTCCTGACTCGTTGACGCGTGATTTGGATGGCAGAATGTGGTTTGCGGAAACGGGGCGCAATTGGGTCAGCTACATTACGATTACTGGCGAATTTCAACAGTTTGATCTGGGTCCTTCTTCCGTGTATCCAAATAGCATGAGGTTGACGCTCGGACCGGGCGGCGCAATTTGGTTCGCGGATGAAAATGAACGGCTGGGCACAATCACTCCGCGCGGCAAATTCAAAATATATCCGTTGGAACTCGAGTGCGGCGCGCGCCAGTGTGGCATGGGCAGCATTGCGTGGGGACCGGATTTGAATGTTTGGTTCACGGAATGGCACGGCAATCAGATTGGACGTTTGCAATGTGAACCGCGCTTGCAGAGTCCTCCAAATGGAGCGCGCTTGGGACAAGCGCGCGTTACGTTCAAGTGGGAGAGCTCTCCTTGCGCGAGACATTATGGTTTTGAAGTGCGCCAAGATTCGCCGCAAGGGAAGATTGTTCACTATGCCAAGTACGTCAAGGGGAACCAAATAAAATTTGATTTGGCGCGCGGGCATGACTACTATTGGTTCGTATCTGCGTGCGGATGGTCTTGCAAGAGCGAAACGGGGATGTTTTCCATTGTGGCGCGTCGGTCTGGCGCCGAGTAAAATTGGCGCGCTGGCGCGCGAAATTGCTCGCGCACATCCGTTTGCGGAATCGTCGCGGCGAATCGCCGTTCAATTCCAACTCGGTTTTTCATTCAGCCCGAGTGACGCAGCCCGAAAGCGCGCCGCCAGCCGTTCGGATTCCCGCAGCTCCGCGAGCGCCGCCACTTTGCTGCGCTCGAAAATCGCGACCACCAACCCGCAGATCAGCCAATAGGACGGTTCTTCCAAGTACCGCCGGATGAGCAGCGCGGTGTTCACTTTGCCGGTGTCTGTGCCGCGACATTGGCGCCGGAAATACATGCGCCAGCGCGCAAACACGTCCTCGCGAAAAGACGGGGTGAGCAGCAGCTGGATCATTTTCATGCGCGCCTCGTCATAGACGAGGCGCCATTTTTCACTGCGCGCGGGGAAACGCGCCAACCGCTCTTCGAATTCCGCCAGTGTCCGTACGAGCGCGGCGATGGTTTCCTCCGCGTCGAACCGCAAATCGTCGAATTCGGGCTCTCGCGCGATGTTATAGGATTCGCGCGACGCGCGCACGCTGTCTTCAAAAGTGATCGGCGCGTTCTCATTCAGCCACGCTTGCACCTGCGGAGAAATTTCAAAGCCCCATTCTTGCGCCCAATCGCGCGGCGGCAGTTTCTTGGTCGCGCGGCGCGGAGATTTCGGTTTCTTGCCTGAACGTTTATCCACGATGATCCCTCTCTCGTAATCTGTGAATTTGGTTTGCCTAGAATCAAACGCTCGCTCCTGCGGCTTGAACGAGCTGGTACGCGTGTGCGCGAAACCGCTCGCGCACATCCGTTTGCGGAATCGTCGCGGCAATGGTGTTGACCACCCGCGCTGCCGTCTCTGCCGCGCGTTCTGCCTCTGCCAAACGTCCTTGCGCGCGATATACTATGCACAACGCACTCGCCGCTTGCCAAAGCAGCGGCAAAAGGTCGCGCGCCTGCGCCGCCTCGCGCGCTTGCTCCAGCAATCCTTCTGCCTCGCCATACCGTTCGCGCTGCACGAGCGCCTCGGCGCGCAGCAGCCACAAACGCGGAATCACCACGTCCGGCGTCAGGTTCGCCGTATCACGCAGGATATGGTCAAGCCATTCCAAAGCGCGTTCGGGATCACGACGCGCCAGCGCCAGCTCCACGCGCGCCGTCCACGCTTGCCGCTGCCCCAATGTGCGCGCGGGTGCATCTTGCGTCAACACCGCGTCCAATGTTTTTTCCGCGCGCGCGAATTCGCCGCGTTCAATGTAAACCGAAGCGCGGAATCCGCTCGCCGTGCGCGTCCCGTGCGGCGAACCGATTTCGCGCGCCAACACGGCAGCTTGATCCAGAAGCGTCTGCGCCGTGTCGAAATCCAACAATTTGCCGTGAATCGCGCCCAACAGCATCGTCGCCGCCGTCAGCCACTGGCGGTGATCAATTTCGCGCGCCAGCGCCAGCGCGCGCGTTTCCAATTCCAGCGCGTGTCCATACGCTCCCACCGCCGCAAAACCTTCGCCGCTGACCCATAAGGCGTACGCTTCTCCGGCGCGCCAACCCAATTGACGCGTGGCGGCGAGGATTTCTTCCAGCGCGCGGTCTGAAATTTTTTCCGTCGGCGGCAGCACGAGCGATTCCCCTTGCAAAGACGGCATGTACAAAAGATTCGATAGCCCACTCGTGACGATGCCGCTTTGGTCATCTAAAACGCGAAAGAGCGTTTGCGCGTCCCGGAGGTGCTGCTGTCCGGCAAAAAAATCAGCGCCGACCAATTCGGTCATGCCCAGCAGATCGTGCGTTTCCGCCGCGCCGTGCGCATCGCCGAACGTTTCAAAAATTGCCAACGCTTCGTGTTGCAGCGCGCGCGCCTGGTCCGGCGCTTCATTGTTCGTATACCAATTGCCGACGCGATTCAGCGTGTGCGCCAAGCGCCGCGGGTCTTGGCTTTCACGCGCGAGGTCCAACGCCTTTTCAAAATACTCGCCGGTGCGCGCGTAATCCCGCGCCGACCACGCATAGCCGAGTGACATCAAGCTGGCCCATTCAGCATGGGCATCGTGCGCGGTGTGCGCCAGCCGCCGCGCGTGCTCGAAATCCGCGCGCGCGGCGTCAAATGCGCCGATGCGCTCGTATACGGTCCCACGCGCGTGCAGCCGCGCGGACCGGTCCGGCGCATTCAATTCCTGCGCGGCGTCGAGCGCCTGCGTGAAAAACGCAATAGCTTCACGATTTTCGTACCGCTGCGCCGCCGTTTCGCCCGCGCGGCGCAAATAGCCCAGCGCGCGTTCAAAATCACCCGCTTCGTAAAAATGATGCCCGAGCAACGCTGCGTCTTGGCTCTCGCGCCCGGACGCTTGCTGTTCCAACACCTTGCCGACCAGTTGGTGCAAACGGCGGCGGTCGCTGCGCATCAACGACGCGTACGCCGTGTCTTGCACCAACGTGTGCTTGAACTGGAACGCGCGAGTATCCGGCGTGGACGCGGGTTCGTCGAGCGCGCGAATCAACTGCGCGTCCTGCATCGCTTTCAGCGCGGTTTGAACCCTTGGCGCGCTGTCTGTCGTGACGCGAAAATCAGATTTCATCCCGTTTCCAACACGGCGCGCACGCGCGGCGTTTGCAAAAAAACCGCGCGCAATTCGGTAGGCGTGCGCGCGGCAATGTATTCGATCCACGCGCGGGCTTGCGCGCGTGAGGCGTCTGCCGCCGCCGAATCACCGCGCGCAGTTTCGAGTTCGCCCAATGCCGCCAGCACTTGCCACAGTCGCCAATACGCCTTCATTTGCTCTGCCAGCTCGCGCGCCGCGTGCAGCGTTTGCGCGGCGCGGTCTAGCTGCGCGGCGTTCATTAAAGCGCGCGCGTGCAGCAGCAAAGCCGCGGGTTGATAATGGCGCATCTGGTTGTGCGCCAAATACTCGGTCAAAGCGGTGCTCAGCGTCAGCGCGTGGGCGTACTCTGGTTCGAGCAAAGCCAATTCAACTTGGGCGAGCAGCGCATCCAGACTAAAGCGGATTCCGAATTGATTGGTGGTGTCAGCGTAGGGGCGACGGCTTGTCCTCGCCCATTCCAGTTGGGCAACCACAAGGGATTGCCCCTACCATCCCACAAACGAATCAGGAATTCGCTCTAAAGCGGGAATTTTCGTTCAATACGAGGGGCGTCGGGGAAGCGCGCAGCGCGGCGCGTGCCGCGTCCACTTGCCCGCGTGCGCACAGCG
The DNA here is from genome assembly GCA_016209205.1 of Chloroflexota bacterium. Classification (GTDB taxonomy): domain Bacteria; phylum Chloroflexota; class Anaerolineae; order UBA4142; family SHND01; genus SHND01. Next base: position 4,566 of record JACQWQ010000257.1, on the reverse strand, counting down.
CGTGTATCAACGCGCCGAGGGGCAAATGGCGCATCGCCGGAAAACGCTTGGCGGCGGTCTGCAGCGCGGCTTGCGCCAACCCAAGCGCGCGTTCCGTTTCGCCCAGGTCCGTATACAAACGCGCCAGGTCCGCACGGGTGGTGATCAACGGCGCGTTGAGACTGCGCGCGCCGAGCCGAATCGCTTCGTGCATCACGTCCAGCGCCCGCGTAATTTCGCCCAATTCGACAAACACCGCGCCGATCCAGGTTTGCGCAAACGTTTCACCCCATTCGTTGCCGATGGCGCGCGTGAGGGCCAGCGCGGCATCCATCTTGGCAATCGCCCTTTCGTACTCGCCCATCAGCAAATAGATCATCAGCGCGTAATTCAAATTGTCGGCGCGCATCGCCGGATTATCGAGTTGCTGCCACAAGGTGTCGGCGGCGGCGTTGCATTCCAACGCGCGCTGCGGCTCGCCGACAAAGGCCTAGAGCGGCGCGAGGTCTTTTAGATCGTACGCGATTTGTTCGCGCAGATCGTGCGCCCGCGCGATGGCGAGCGATTGTTCTCCAAAAGCGATCCCTTCGCGGTACGCCGTGTCCACCCGTGTGCCCACCAGCATCAGATTCCACAAAATTTTTGCTTCGGCTGCGGGATTGTCCAACGCGCGCGCGAGTGCGAGCGCCTCGGCGCTCAATTGCTTGGCGCGCGCCGCGTCGTGCAAAACACTCGGAATGGCATGGATCGTGGCTTTGGCGCTCAGGGCTGCCAATGCCAACGCGCGGTTGTCTTGAGCGACGCCCGCAGCGTGCATGGCGCGGTAATGCGCTGCCGCATCCTCAAAGCGTCCCAACAATTCGAGCACCCGCCCGCGTTTCAAGTACGCGGCTTCCGGCGACACGTTGGCGCGCGACGCCAGGGTGAGCGCGCGCGTGAAATGTTCCAATGCCTCGTCGAGCGCGTGCACACCCATGGCGATCTCGCCCGCACGGAAACTATATCCGTAGCACTTGGCATCTTCCCCCGCTGCCCAAAAATGCTGCGCGAGCCGCACCGCGTTTTCGTCCAGCCGCTCGGGATACGTGCGTTCCAACGTTTCGCCGATCAAGCGGTGCAGGCGCTTGAGATCGTTTTTCAACAGCGACGCATTCACCGTATCCTGGACGAGCGTATGCTTGAAACTATAGTCCGCGTCGTGCTCACTGATTTGCCGTACGAGTTCGGCGCGCTGCAACTGCGCCAGCGCGGTCGTGATTTTGCCGCGCGTACGTGCGTTGGCTGGGCGCGTTTTTGTTTTCATGCCGCATCCTCGTCGAGGACCGCGCGCACGCCGGGCAAATTTATAAAAGACGCGCGCAGGGAGGGAGTCGAATGTTCCGCGATAAAAGAAATGGTGGCGCGCGCGTTTTCACGATACGTCCGCGCTGCGTCAAAATTACCGGACGCGTTTTCCAATGCCCAGAGCTCCGCGTTGATTTCCCACTCCAACCGCCGCAGCGTCATTTTTTGCGTCAAGGCGCGCGCTTGCAAAAATGTTTCGCGCGCGGTTTCACGGTCGGCTTGGGTCAGCTGCGCGCGTCCCATCACCAACAACGCATCCGGCAGAAATTGAAGTACGCCGATTTCGCCGAGTTTTTGAATCGGTTCGCGCAGCGCCGCGATCGCGTCGGCGGCGCGCTGTTCGGCCAACGCCAACTGTCCCTCTGCCAGCGGCACCAGAATCGGCGCCGGGCTGGTGAAATCTTTTGCATTAAACGTCAGGTAGGCCTGCTGCAATTCCGCGGCCGCCGCCTCCAGATCGCCGCGCGCGATTTCGATCATGCAGCGCAGCGCGCTCATCCACGTCTCGAGCGCGCTGCCGGTCTGGGTATCAAACCGGGGGCGCGCTTGGATCTCTAGCCGCGCGGCTTGAAAATTTCCCATGCGCGCCAGAATTTGCGCTTTGATGCCAATCGCCATGCCGCGCGCGATGGTGAACCCGCTGGCATCGCTCAGCCGAACCATCTCGTCCGCTAACGCCAGCGCGGTTGAAATTTCGCCGCGGTCGGCTGCAATCGGCAGCATCGTAAAGTGGCTGTACGTCTGGCTCCAATAATTGCCAATCCTTTCGCCGATGCGCTGCGCTTCTTGGGCATACGGCAGCGCGCGATCGTACTCGCCGCACGTCACGAGCGTTTCGCCGATGGTCGCCAGATTATCGGCGAGCATCGGCAGGTTGTCGAGCTCGAGCCACAAGCGGCGCGCTTCTTCCAACAACGCGAGCGCGCGGGCGGCAGGGCCAAGCGAAAAATACACGCGGCTCAAATCGTTCAACACGAACGCGAGTCGCTCGCGCAAATTGTCCGCGCGCGCGATTTCGAGCGCCTGTTCGCCGCACGCCTGCGCGGTTTGTAAATCGCCGCGAAAATAATTTTCGAGCATCATGTTCCAAAGCACCTGCACTTGGGCAGCGCGGTCGTTCAAGGTGCGCGCCAAGGTCAGAGCTGCGGTATTGAGTTGGGCGGCTTGGGTCAGGTCTTGCGCGGGATTGGGTGTGGCGAACAAGGTCGCCAACGGCAGCATCGCCGCGAGCTCCAAGGCGGGCAGCGCGCGTTCCTGCGCGAGCGCGCGCAGCGCGTTGTAATTCAAAATGGCTTCGGGATAACGCGCCAGCAATTCCAGGGCGCGCCCGCGCCGGGCGTACAAATGTCGAATTTGTTCGAGCGTAGCCACGCGGCGCGCGGGCGCGAGCGCGCGGTCGTAAAACATCAGCGCTTCGGCATTGGCATACACGCGCATGGCGGCATCGCCCGCAGCCAAACTATACTCGACGGTTTTGGCATCGTCTTTCGCTTCGGCGAAATGCAGCGCCAGACGCGGCGCGAGTTCGTCGCGCTGCTGCGGATACAACGCTTCCAACGTTTCGCCGACGCGCCGGTGCAGCTCTTGGCGCTGCTGTTTCAACAAAGACGCGGACGCGATTTCTTGCACCAGCGTATGACGAAAAACGTACGCTGGTTCCGCATCATTGCTCCGGCGGAGCAACTGCGCGTCCACGATGTGGTCGAGGGTTTTATCGAGGGGAATCATGGGTCAATTAGGGCGCTGTCCAAATGAATTGACGGCGAGAGGTTTCGCTGTAAAATACGTGTGTCTAATAAACCAGTTCGTCTGGTTTACCCGCCCCCGATGATAAGGTTGCCACTTGAGGTGGTCTTTTCGTTACAAACCAAGTTTGTGACGAGATAGTCGGGGGTGTTTTATTGCCAATTTACGGCGCTTGCATCAAGCTTGACGCATGCGAAAACCAGATTATAATTTACTCGAAAAACTGAGAGTCAGTTTCCCCTCGGCGAAGGCGTGCCTGTCTGACAGGCGCGGGTTGGGTTACAGATGCAGTGAGTCTGTATAAAAGCACCCCCAACTAGCCGAGGCGGTTTTTTATCCCCACACCCGCAACGCAATTTTTGCTTGCAACCGTTTGGGCAAAGAACGCTCCTCCTGATACAGGGACATGAACCGGAACGAAAACGAAAACCTGGATCGCCTGCCCAATCAACAAAGATGTACTGTGGCATAAAAAAAATATCACCCGCCCCTCTCTTGATCCGCCGCCAGCACCTGCTCCAACACCTTGACCTGAAATTTTCTGCCAATCACCGACGCGATTTGCAGCACGCGTTTCGCGTCTTCGGGCAGGCGGTCAATGCGCGCGATGAGAACGCCTTGCAGCGTGTCGGGAATGTCAATCGTGGTAATTAGTTTCGTGACAATCCACTGTCCGTCTTGACGCGTGAGATTGCCGTGGTCAATCAACATGCGGATCACTTCTTCGACAAAGAACGGATTGCCTTCAGCTTTGGCGAGGATGAGGTCGCGCACGTTTGGGGGCAGCGCTTCAATTTCGAGCAAATTGCTGACGAGCTCTTGCGAATCTTGCTCCGAAAGCGGCGCGAGGTGCAATTCGGTCATGCCCGCGCCCGCGACTTCACGCGCTTGCGTAAGCAGTTTCCAGCCCGGCGCGTCTTTGTCGGCACGCGTGACAAAGCAAAACACGACGGGGGCTTCGGCGACAATCGGCGTGACTTGGACGAGTAGTTCGACGGACGACGGGTCCGCCCAATGAATATCTTCGCACACGATCACGAGCGGCGACGATTCCGCGCATTTTTGCAAAAAGCGTTTATATGCCGCGACGTATTTCGCTTGCAGCGCGGGACCGTCGAGATATTTCACGCGCGCCGCCATGTCCTCTTCCAATTTCACGCCGAGCAGGTGTCCGAGAAACGGGTATACCTCGCGCAGATCGTCGGCAAGTAAACTTTCCATCGCGCGCTGGAGCGCCGTATGCGTTTCCTGCTCGGTCGCGCCCGCCGCCGCGCCGATCAAACCGCGCAAAATATCCGCGCTCAGGTGATGCGCCATCGAAGCGCCGTACGACAAACAGCGCCCTTCCACCCAACGCACGGGTTGGTCCGTGCTCTCCATCAGCACCGCCTTGCGCCATTCGGCAATCAAACGCGATTTGCCCAGCCCCGCTTCGCCGATCACCGCGACGCTCGCGCCGTGCTGCATCCGTACGTCGTCGGCGATTTGCAGCAAGGT
>JACQWQ010000076.1 GCA_016209205.1 Chloroflexota bacterium | reverse complement strand
TCTATCTTGAAGTCAATGTTCAGTTGCTGCGCCGCGCCGGGTTCGATGACGTTTAGGGAAAGCGGAGCCGTGGCCAAGTCCAACGCCGTTGGTCGCGTCGTGTTGGCAAGCGCGCGAATCGTAAAGGCATGTCCTTGGGCTCGGTCCCATGGCGGAATTTGAAAGCGTAACGTGTTGGTCAAAACTTGACCGGCAGATAGTTCGCGATCACGTGGTCTGGGACCGACGCTGTAACCAATGAACGGAAACCAAGGATACGGTTCCGGCTCGTCGCCCTTTTCATCTACAAGTTCAAACCCGAGATAGTTGCCCCTGCCCATTGGAAGAAACTGTTCACGTAGGAATACGGATTCCGTTCCTTGATTCCGCAGCGTCACGAGCGCCTGTCCTTGCTCGCCCGTGTAGAACGTGTCTTTCGAAAGTTCAAGTTCTAAAACCAAATCGCCTTGCTGTGCGATGACGTGCGCTGCTCCTTGCGCCGAACTTGGCGCAGTGGTTGATGCGGCAGATTGCGGCGCGCACGCGACCATCGCAATCAAACCAACGAGAACCAGAATCATTTCACCTTTCATCTCGAACCAGTCCTTTCTGTAGTGCGGAGCGATGCACAATTCTGACTGGGAAACTCTGTGCTGCAACCTGCGAACGGCAGTCCAACTGCCTTTTGATGCACAATTCTGACTGGGAAACTCTGTGCTGCAACCTGCGAACGGCAGTCCAACTGCCTTTTGACGTAACGGCTTGCCGCTTACTGTTCACGTTCGGGAATCGTCGCGCGAAATTCATGGCAGTGTCCGCAGCCGACGCGCGGTTCTTGCACCTCGACGAACGATTGCTCGCAAAACGCTTCGACCTCCACTTTTTTCGAGAGACCGAACAGTGCTTTGCCGACACGCGCGTACAGGTGCAAGTGCGGACACTGATTCGCGCTCAAAATATCCGGCACGGGGCACGTCTGACACAGCGCGGGAAACCATTTTTCCGATTCAGGATTGTTTCCCAACAAACGACATTCTTTTGACTCACGCCCGCGAAAATAGTCCGAATAATAAAATTTACATTCTTTGCCGTAAGGTGTCTTCATAGGTGACGGGTGACGGCCGACGGGGTGTTCTCGTCACCCGTCACCCGTCACTTTTTACGTTCTCCACACATTTCCCCAATCGCCGACCTTGACGTACACGACGGCTTGCGACCACACCTGTCCGAGATACGCCGCATCGTTGACATTGAATTGAAATTCGTCGGTGAGCGGAACGCCCAAACGATTTTGCAGCGCGAATTTCGCCAGCGCGGATTGGTCGTTCAGCGGCACGCCGATCTTGTTCGCGCCCGCAATCAACGCAGCGCGGCGCGCGTCTCCGCCGCTCAGATCGACAATCATGCGGTCGAACGGCGCGTTGGGCCCGGGACAATTCGGTCGGTCAACGTTGTCGAAATCATTGTGCCCGATGAGCGCGTCGCCGCGCGCGTACGTCAGCCCCGTTTGGTCGCGAATCCATTGCAGCAGTTTCAGATTGGCGAGATACATCGGCTCGGTCCATGGCTCGCCAAAAAATCCTTCGTGCTCGATAGAGATGGTGTAATAGTTGGGATTGACGCCGTTGATGAGACCTTTCCACGCGGGCGTCACCTGCACGCCGCGCGGGTTGCGCCAGATGCCTCCCGCCGCGCCAGCGGCGGATTCCCAGCGCAAACCATTCGCGTACGCGGTATCGTTGATCGAAACGTACTGTTCGATTTCGCCTTGCTTGCCGACCGTGAAATGGGCCGACGCTTTGCGCGCGGGATTGTTAAAGGTGGGAAAGAATGCCGAGAGCGGACCTTCGCCAATGTGGAGCACGACCGCTTTCGCTTGCTGCCCGCTGCGTCCCGTCTCGAAATTACCGGAATCGGTAATCGGGCGCGCGGTCGCAAAAGGGCACCAACCGTCGGATGCGGGCATAGTTCACCTCGCGTATTGCAAATCGTGAAACTGCCTGTCCTGAACAGCGTGAAGGATGAAACGTCAAACGTCAAACGTCAAACGTCAAACGTCAAACGTCAAACGTACTATCGCGCTTATCACACTCTCGCTCGAATAACTGCTCCCTGATGACTGATGACTGATGACTGATGACTGATGACTGATAACTGATAACTGATGACTGATTACCGATTCTGTTCCGCGCGCATAAACAGAAACGTGCCGACGAGCATAAACAGCAGAAACGTGCTGCCCATGATGGCAACGTTCAGCCAGAGCGGATCGAGAACGACGACTTGAAACTGTGGCATATTCCAATAAAACACACCGCGCGTCAAATCTACCGCATACCGCAGCGGCGACAGGCGCGAAACAATTTCGAGCGGCAGCGGCAAATTGGCGATGGGGACGAAAACACCGGCGGTGAAAAACTGCGGCAAAAAGACAAAGGGAAAAAGTTGGTCCGCCGCGCGGCGGCTCGGCATCAAGCCCAGCAGCATCATCCCGAACGCGCCGCCGTACAACGACGCAATCAAACTCGTCAGCGCCAGTCCCAATAGTTGTGCGGGATTCATGGCTACGCCGAGAATGATTCCAAAAAGGACAATGCCCAGTCCCTGCGGCAGCGCGACCAACGTCTCACCCAAGATTTTGCCGAAAACAATCGCGTACCGCGAAATGGGCGACACGAAAATTTCTTGGCTGAAATCGTTCTGGCGGTCTTCGAGCAGCGAGATGATGCCAATCGCCGTGGATTGCCAAAGGGTTTGCGCGAGCACGCCGGTAAAAATAAAGTCGAGAAAATTATAGCCGCTGCTTGCGCCGAACGTCGCCTGCATTCCGCCGCCGAGAAAGCCGATAAAAATCAACGGGAAGAGGAACGTCGAAAGAATACGCGCGCGGTCGCGCAGAAATTTCAAAAAGTCGCGATACGCGATCGCGGCGACCGCGTTCACGTTACGCATCATTCTGCCGCGCGGCGCGCGCGCAGGTTCAATGCGCGCTTGCGGTTGAGTTATCGTCGTCATGTTCTTGAATAATTGCCAGATACGCGTCTTCCACCGAAGGCGTATTGATTTTCACGGTGGTCAGCGGCGTATCAATCTGTTTCAACAATTTGTGCGGGCTGTTGCCGTTCAATTCAATTTTGAACAACGGCGTTTCGACGAACGGGATGCGCCGGGCGCGCAATTCTTGACGCAGCGCGTCATGGTCGGCGGCATCCACCAACAAATAATTTTCGACCAGATGCGCTTTCACCTCATCGGGCGTGCCCTGCGCGACGATCTTGCCGTGATGCAAAATGCTGATCGTGTCTGCCTGTTCCGCTTCTTCCAAATAGTGCGTCGTGAGAAAAATGGTCGTTTCTTTTTCGGCGCGCACGCGCGTTAGATAGTCCCACAAGCTGCGGCGGCTCAACGGGTCCAGCCCGGTCGTCGGTTCGTCCAAAAACAAGACGCGCGGGTGATGAATCAACGAGCGAATGATTTCGAGCTTGCGTTTCATGCCGCCCGAAAAGGTCTTGATCGGTTTGTGAATCTCGTTCGCGATGCCGAGAATTTCCGCCAGCTCGCTCACCTGCTGTTTGTAGCCGCGCGGCATCAACCAGTAGGCGGGACGAAACGGATACAAGCCGTACAGCACAGCGTGCAGGCGCACGTTTTCTTCGGCGGTGAGATTTTGGTCGAGCGAGGGCTGCTGAAAAATGATGCCGACACTTTCGCGCACGCCGTTCGCATCGCGCACGAGATCGTGTCCCGCGATTTCGACGTGCCCGGAGGTGGGCGACAGGGTCGTCGTCAAAATCGAAATCGTCGTCGTCTTGCCCGCGCCGTTCGGACCGAGCAGCACAAAAAATTCGCCCGGCGCGACGTGAAACGAAATGCCATCTACGGCATTCACTTGCGCGCTCTTGTAACGCTTGACGAGATTTGAAACGTGAATGATTGGATTCATAAAATGAAAATGCAACCGGCGTATAAAGAAGAAGATTCTTTATCTTTCTTGGATTGACTCGCCTCATCCTTTAGTCTATACTCTTGCCATCATTCTCACCAAAGGCACTTTCGATGCAAATTGACGGCATCATCTGGCTGCGCGATATTGTTGATAAACTTTACACCAAGCATCGAGTCGAAACCTTTGAAGTCGAAGAGGTTTTGAGCGATAAGCCCAAGATTCGCTTTGTCGAAAAGGGTGAGCGAGAAGGCGAAGATGTCTATTTGGCGCTTGGGCAGACCGATGCAGGCAGATACTTGGCGATTCTTTTCATCTATAAAGAGCAACGCGAGGCGCTGATCCTGAGCGCTCGCGATATGGCGCAGAAAGAACGCAGACAATATGGCAAGAAATAAAACCAAACCCCTGCCAAAATTTGCTTCGACCAAGAAGCTCGTCGAGTTTTTCGAGACACATGACCTCGGCGATTATTGGGAAGCTATGCCCCCGGCAGATTTTGAAATTCACATTACAAAACGCACGCACTTGGTCTCGCTCGACCAAAAGCTCGTTGAACAAGTGTCCGCCATTGCGCGCGCCAAGCACATGTCATCCAAGACACTGATTAACAAATGGCTGCGCGAAAAAGTTTCGGAGCAAACCCGCGCCTCATAAAACCAAAGGTTAGCGACGCGCGTTCAGCGTGTGCGCCAACCGCGGGATCCACGAAGGACACCAAGGACGCTAAGAAACCCTTCGTGTTCTTCGTGTCCTTCGTGGATCCCGCGCCACACGAAACCCGATATTGCTCCCGCGCGAGCCCGCGAGATAACGCGTGTGTATGCTATTTTTTCAAAGAGTAAAAAGACGGGCATTGCAATTCGCCCGTCTTGGTCCTGAATGTGATCTTATTGATACGGACGTTTGACTTGAAGCCCGGCGATGGGTTTAAAGTGTTTGAGATTCAATGTCGCCACTACAAAATTCTTTTCGAGCGCAGTTGCAGCGATCAAACAATCCAAAAATCCAACGCCATGACTCAAACGCAGTGCGCGATATAAATTCAAGGCGCGTTCCGACATCACTTCATCTATCCAAGCGATGTGATAGAGGTTCAGTTCTCGCGCCAATTTTTGTTCTTCACGCTTGTTCGCACACCCAGCCAACAACTCGGCAGCCGTGACGACGGAAATATATCGCACCTCAACATCGAGCGAATCAATCCACGCGCGCGCATTTTGTCGTCCATGCAACAAGTCAATCAGAATGGACGTATCCAGCAGCCAATTATCGTCCGCCATCGGCGCGTTGCTCCAGACGCCTTCTCAATTCTGCCGCATACGTTGCGGAATCAATCATATCCGCGCGCTTTGCCCACATGCCAAATGCAGGGTGCGCTGTTTGTATCGAGCGACGCCGTTTTTTGACCGCGCGCGGTTTCTTGTACAAGACAATCACTTCGACCTTGCCCGCTGTTGCATCGTGCGGCAGATTGACAAGCAAGCGGCGGTCTTGCGTAATTGTGCCTTCGAGTCTGGTCGCGAACATACGAGTCACCTCCACGCGTCATTCTATGCCAAAATCCGCGCTACGCGAAAACCGATATTGCTCCCGCGCGAGCCAGCCAAATAGCGCGAGCGATACGCGCACAACGCTTCTTGATACGGATTGAACCACGCGCCGCCGCGCATCACGCGCGCGCCGCTGCCCTCGATGTCTTGACAGCCACTCTCGACGCGATAGGGATACGGATATTGGAGCTCTTGCCAATTCGCGCCCCATTTAGATAACGTCCACTCGAAAACATTACCTGCCAGATCCCACACGCCGAAGGGACTCACGCCTGCCGGAAAATGTGTTACCGGCGTTGTGCCGCCGAAACCCGCTTCTGCCGTATTCGCGCGCCCGCGTTCAAATTTTTCGCCCCACGGAAAATTACGCGCACTATCCGCCCCGCGTGCCGCATACTCCCATTCCGCTTCGCTCGGCAAACGATACCGTACCTGCTTCCCTGCTTCCCTCTCTACCTGTTTCCCTGTTTCCCCTTCTACCTGTTTACATGACTCACTCATCCAATTGCAAAACGCGACCGCTTCGTACCACGACACGCCGACGACCGGATAACGCGCCTGATTCAATCGCGGCTCGTGCCAAAAGCCGGGCGCGAGCTCTGGCTGCCCGTCCTTGGCGACCAATCGTCCGCGCAACCATTTCCATCCCATCGCTGTCCAATATCGTTCCGTTTCGTAGCCGCGCGCCGCGATAAATTCCGCAAATTCCGCGTTCGTCACCGGATATTTGCCAACCCCAAAGCCGTTGATTTCCACATGATGCGGCGGCGATGCGTCGTGCAAACGCTTGTCGCCCATTAATAGAACGCCGCGCGGAATTTCGACAAAATCCATGAACGTTCACACTCCATAAACCAGCGGCAGCAAAATAATGCACAGCACGAAAATCAAGACGGACAGTGCTGCACCCACGCGCAAATAATCTTGAACCTTGTAACCGCCGGGCCCCATCACCAAAACATTCACCGGATGTCCTAGCGGCGTTAAAAATGCAATCGAGCTTGCCATCGCCGCGCCCATCACAAACGTGAACGGGCTGCTATGCATCGTTTGCGCGGTCGTCAAGGCAATGGGCGCGAGAATCGCAATCGTCGCTTGCCCCGTCATCAGTTGCGTCAATGCCAGCGTAATTAACATCAACGCGCTCAACACGACGAGCGGTGCAAATGCGCCCAACGCGCTCACAAACAGATTGGCAATCCAAGCGGCCGCGCCCGTTTTCGTCATCGCGACGCCCAGCGGCAGCATTCCCGCAATCAAGAAAATGACGCGCCACTCAATCGCTTGATACGCTTCGTCCATGGTCAGCGCGCCGATGATGACCGATGCCAACGCGCCCGCGAGCATGGCTTCGGCAACCGGCACAATGCCGACGGCGCTCAACCCAAGCGCCAATCCCATAAACAAGACAACCCAACGCGCCTTGGATTTGCGCAGCCCTTCTTCGGAAGTGGCAGTCAGTACGATGAAATCAGGTTCGCTTTGCAACATCTGCGCGCGGCGTTTGGGGCCCAACGCCAACAGCGCGTCGCCTTGTTGCAAAGCCATTTCGCCCACCCCCACGCGGCGCGGCCGCCCTTCGCGCCAAATTGCAACCACATTCAAGCCAAATTTTTCACGGAAATGAATTTCGCGCAGCGTTTTGTTCAGTGCCGTCGAGCGCGGGGCGGGCACAATTTCAAACAGCCCGCTGTCTTCGGCGCGTAGATTTTCGGTGAGCGAATGCGGCGTGTCGCCGGGCGGCGTGCTCAATACATCCAAGCCGCGCGCCCGCAGCAGTTCGATTTGCTCTTCACGCGCTTCCAAAAACAATGTGTCGCCCGCTTGCAAGCGCATCGCCGGCGAAGGGGCGAGACGTGGTTTTCCGTCAGGCAGCACCGCAATTACATTCACGCCGAGCCCTTGACCCAAGCCCGCTTCGCGCAGTGTCAAGCCCATCAACGGAGAATTTTTCGGCACGCGCGCCTGCAGCCACCGTTCGCGCAAACCATAAATGTCGGCAAGCTGTCCGCGCCCGGCTTGCATCAAACGTTCCCAATCGGCGGGCGCACGATGCGGCAACAAACGACGTCCCACCAAAAACATATACACCGTTCCCACAAGTACAGCGGGAATTCCAATCGGCGCGAAACTCCACAAATTAAAGCCGGGCAAACTTTGATCGCGCAGCGTCGCGTTTGCCAAAAGATTGTTCGACGTCAGCAGGGTCGCCATACCGCCGAGCAATGTGCCGAACGCCAGCGGCATCATCAAACGCGACGGGGAAATTTTGCGGTCGCGCGCGACGGCAACGGCGACGGGCATCAACACTGCACCCGCCGCGATATTATTCATGAAAAGGGAAAGCAGCGCCGCGCTCAACATCAACACCGGCATCATGCGCGTTTCGGTATAGCCGCCCAGACGCACGAGCCACACGCCCAAACTCCGCGTCACACCGGTGCGCTCCAACGCGGCCGTCAGAATAAAAACGCCAATGATCGTTATGACGGCTGAACTGCTAAAACCCGCCAACGCTTCGCGCGCGGTCAAGGCGCCCGAAACGCCGAGCGCAATCAAAACCAACAGCGCGACCAAATCCACGCGCAGCCATTCAGTCACAAACAAAATCGCGGCAAGCACCAGCACAGCCAAGACAAAAATCGCCTGAGGCGTCATAACCGTTATTCCTCAAAGGGTTGAAAACCGCGTCCGGCAATTTCGCTCGCCGGCAGCACGATTACGAAACCACCGGGGTCTACCGCGTGCACCGCGCGTTTCAAATCGTCAATTTCCGTTTCGGTCAGCGCGCACAGCAAAACTTGGCGCGCCTGTTGTGTGTACATCCCCTCGCCGTTCAGCGCAGTCACGCCGCGATTCAGGTCCTGCATCACTTTTTCCGCCACCGCGTTCCCCTTGTCCGTAATCACCATCGTCATGAATTCATCGCGCCGCGCGGTCGGACGCTGCCACACGCCCGTGCCGTACACGCGATCGTGGACACTCGGGCGCAGCACGCGCTCGATGCCCAAGCCCTGAAAAACTTTCGGCTGCTCCAAGATTTCGCCGGTCGCATCGTGCAGCCGCAGCGTCGCCATTGCCGTGAGAATGAGAATCGTGGCAATGATGCCGACAACCTCCAAAACGATCATGCCTGTCACCGGACCAATCGCCGCGCGCGCGGCAAATTCTTGGTACGAGAGCGCGGGAACGGGCAGTGAATACAATTTGAAAACCCACACGAGCAGCAGAATGCCGAGAATGGCGAGGTAATTGCGGCGCAGGCGGCGACCGATCGCTTCCCATTTGCTGATGGGAAATTTCGGACGCAAAAGCGAGGTAGCAAGCGTCTCGGCCCAATCGGCGGAAGGTTGGAACGGCGGCACCAGCATGGCGGCAAAGAAATCGGTTTCCAGCAAACGCACGCGGTACGAAAACAATTCAAAGTAGCGATAGCGCCGCGCTTCGATCCACAGAAAAATCAAAATGAGCACCATGTTGATCAAAAGCACCGCGTGTGTGTTGGTGGACTCGGCCAACGCAAACGAGATCACCGCCGCCGTCGTCACGATTGCCCAGTTCGTCGTCGCGTCGAGCCGGTTGCGCCAGGTGTTGGCGCGTTGAATTTCGCCGCGATAAAAATGGACCATCGCGGTCGCAAATTCCGATGGGCGCAATTCATACCCGCGATAACGCCACACCGGTTCGCGAATGGGTCGCTCATGAGTTTCGCCCCCGTTCGGGTTTGGATTTGCCGCCATAATGACGCTTCCTTCCAAGAGACCTGTCAGGTCTTTGCTTTGATTGTAGCACATTCCCATCTCGACTATAATCGGCGTATGTCTTTACTCGAAGCACACCTCGATTTGTGGATTCAACGGCTGCGCGCGATTGCGCAAACCGGGATGGCTTTTCAGCCGCCCGTGTACGACCGCGAACGCTATGAAGAATTGCTGGTGCTCGCGGCGGAAATGGCAGCCACGCGCGCGGACCTGACTCACGACGCGGCGTTATCCAACGCCTTGTATGAAAAATGGCGCGGCGAGATTCAATCCGGCGTGCCCGGCTACGTCACCCCAAAAGTCGGCGTCGGCGCGGTCGTCTTTAACGCGCGCGATGAATTGCTGTTGATTGAACGTCCGAGTCGCGTTTGGCTCTTTCCGACGGGCTGGGCGGATGTGGGCTATTCGCCCGCCCAGGTCGCGGCAAAAGAAGTGCGCGAAGAAACGGGGCTGGATGTGACGCCGCTCCGGCTCATCGCCGTGTACGATATTCGGCGTTTGCTCGAAGTTCGAATGAACCAACATTTCTATTCGCTCATTTTTTATTGTCGCTTGAACGGCGGTGAAATTCGTGTGCGCCCGCACGAAGTCCTGCACGCCGGATTCTTTGCGCGCGACGCGCTGCCCGCGCCGCTCGCGCATCCCGAAGCGGGTTGGGTGCAGCAAGCCTGGGCGGCGCATCACGGCGAATTGCGCGAGGCGTATTTTGATCCGATCTAAAAACAATACGATAAGGAATCGCAATGGACCTGGTTCACACCACATCGCCGTTTGACTATTTTCTCCAGCTCTCTCGCGCAGAGCTCGAGTGGGAGTTGGTCGCTCCCGAATTGGAATCAAGGGAACCTTTTGATTTCCTCATCAACCCGCGCCGATTGCGCGGCAGTGATTTTTTGATGCGCTGGGCACAAGGACGTTGGTCGGAAGAAATCGTCATGCACGCACTGAATGACACTATCGAATTCCGTGTTTTACCTTACGGTCCGTCAACGGTAGCGCCCACAGATCCGGTTGAGTTGGAACATTTTTTTGAGCGCATGGATCAAATCGCCGCCGAAGGCAAACGTCCTGATCTACTGTTGTATGACGCAAAAGGTTTTCTCCAAGTGCAGTTCGAGTTGGAACAGCGTTTGGGCAAGCTTGAAAAAGCGGCGGAGACCGAATCGGCAAAATTTTCGGATCTCATTGCCCAGGCACGCCTCGCGCTCGAAATTGAAAATAGTCTTTGGGTCACCGAAAAAATGCCGGGCTTTGGCAAGCCCTTTACGCGGTACGCGCGCGGCAAAAACAAAGGGCGCTTGAAACCCGCCGGGATTATTCCAACAATCATCGTCAAAGCCGAAGATGTTCCGCGCTTGCAGATTTGGGAACAACAGTATCATGTTCCGATATATGTCGTGCATCTATTTTATGATCGCGGCTACTTTGTACGGTTCGACCGCATTCTCGAGTGGTTGAATTCCGGTGAGCTGAGCATGGAGACACAACGCTTTACAAATCCCGACGGTACGGCAGCTACGCCAAAACAAATCGTCAAAGTACCGTACATTCTGTGTCAAGAGTTCGGGCTTGTACAAAACCCAACGCTTGCGCCGAGAACGTTTGTCGACAAGAATGGCAAAGTAATGACCCACGTGACATTTGAAGGTGGAACGATTATGCTGTCGCCGCAGGTATTCGAGGAGTGGTCAAGTTGATTGCCAAGTCATTCGTGCGTGAGCTCGATGTAGCGTTAGAACGATGGCTTGCCTCGGAGCGCTTTGACGCCCAGGAGCTGCGGGCGTGGGCAAGCTTGCATGGTTGGGAAATCAACGCGCTTGAAGATCGCAAATTGATTGTGCGTCAAGCTGCTCTGGATGCGATTCTTCAAGAGCTCATTCCAGAGCAAAGTTCCTATCGTTTCCCAACTCCGCTCGATCCATTGCACGTGGAGCTCCCGCCTCAAGTGCTCGAGTCCGCGCACGCCGCATGGCGCGAAAATGCGGCGCACTTGAATTATTGGGGTGAGTTCTACAATCTACTGATTCCTCAAGCCAAACGTCGGCAATTGGGACAATTCTGGACGGACGAAAATCTTGCAAACTTGATGACTTGTTGGCTGTTGGGGAAAAAAACGCAGCGTTTGACCGATGTCGGATGCGGGGCTGGCAATTTCTTACTGGCGAGCCGGGACATTTCCCCACAAACCGCGCTTTGCGGAATCGACGTCAGCCCACTCTTGTTGAATGTAACTCTTGCCGCACACTACACCCGCGCACACAGCTTTCTCGACGCGCCAACTTTGCGCCAAGCCGATTTTCTTGACGAAAACGTACTCGCACATTCCGACGCAGCCATTTGCAACCCGCCCTACACGCGCCATCACGATATTGACCCGCAGCGCAAAGATAAACTCCAGAACAGCTTGAAAGCGCATTTTCATCTGGATATTCCGCGACAGGGGACCCTTGCCTTTTATTTTTTGCTCAAGCTAATCGCGGAACTGCCGACGGGCGCGCGTGCGGCTGTGATTGTGCCAATGCAAGTGTTGGACGCGCGCTACGGCAAAACGGCAAAACGTATTCTGGCGAGCCAAACGCAACTGGTTGCCATGATTCACTTTTCGCCGCAGCTCAATGCCTTTCACCAAGTGGATGTGGGCGCAACCATTCTGTTCTTTGAAAAGGGCTATGCGCGCGGCAACACTTTTCGTCACTTGACCCTGAACGTAATTCCCAAAGCACAGCAGGCGCTTGAGCTCATTCAATCTCAAGCGCAAGGTGAAATTCAAATCGGCGCAGTGACGACGCGCGCCCAAGATGATTTGCTGGATACGCCAAAATGGTTTTCGTTCACTGCAAACCGTTCTCAAGAACCGTTGTCACAAAATGGTATCGTCGTGCCGCTCAAACACCTGGCGCGCGTCGTTCGCGGCATCGCCACGGGTGCGAATGATTTTTTTACGCTGACGGATGCGCAGGTCGCCGAACTGCAATTGCACGCCTATGTCGTGCGTACGATTCACCGCAATCGTGAGATTCAAGATTTGCACCTTGACGAAAACCAATGGCAGCAATTGGCAAAGGCAGGCAAACGCGTTTGGCTTTTGTATCTCAATGGAGAAAACTCCATCGAGCATCCGGCGCTCGTCCGCTATTTGGCGCAGGGCGAAAAACTCGGGTATCCCGCGCGCAGTCTCATCCAAACGCGGCGCGTCTGGTATGCAATGGAAAAACGCGAAATCCCCCCAATCTTTTTCACAATTCTAACGCGCGGCAATCCGCGTTTTATTCTCAATCAAGCCAACGTTCGACCACTCAATATGTTTTCTCTCGTGTATCCAAACGCCGCAGTGCTGCGCGCGCAGGCAGTAGATGAACTCTGGGCGTTATTGAACAGCCAATTTTCCCTTGCGCGCCTGCACTCTGTCAGCCGTACCTATGGCGGAAACACGCTCAAAGTAGAACCACGTGAATTGGATAATCTTCCGGTCATAAATCCACTCGCACTTTCCCATGAACTGCGCGTGGCAATTCAACAAAGTGTGAGTAATTTCTATCGGCATCATGACGCCAAACTCTTTCAAAGGGACATTGACGCAGTGATTACAATGGCGCTGTCTCATCCCATCGGGTCGCCTGTACAAAATGAATTGGCGCTGCAACTCCAGCTCTTGGAAACGCGCGAGCTGTATGCAAGCTCAGAATAGTCAAAGGACTCTGCCATGAAGTTGGAAGGTCATGTCGCGCTCATTACTGGCGGCAATCGTGGCATCGGGCTGGCGACGGCGCAGTTGTTTCAAGCGGAAGGCGCGCGTGTCGCCATCGTCGGACGCGACGCGGAGGCGGGACGCGCGGCATTGGCGCAGCTCGAGTGCGAAACTACCGCGCGAAACGCGCTTTTTATTCGAGCCGACGTCACGCGCGCAGAGGATTGCCAACGCGCGGTGGACGAAACCTTACGCGCGTTCGGTCAATTGAACATTTTGTTCAACAACGCGGGCATCATTTTTCGCCAGCGCAATGTCGAAGCGACGACCGAAGCCGAATGGGACGCGACGATGGACACCAATGTCAAGAGCATTTTCTTGATGAGCCGCGCCGCGCTGCCGCATCTGCGCGCGGCGGGAGGGGGCGCGATTATCAACACCGCGTCGTACGTCGGGCTCGTCGGTTTTCCCGGACTCGCCGCGTACGCTGCCAGCAAAGGCGCGGTCGTGAATCTCACACGCGCGCTGGCGCTCGATCACGCGCAAGAAAACATTCGCGTCAACTGCATCTGCCCCGGCAGCGTCGAAACCGAAATGATTCATTCCGCGTGGCGGGCGTACGGCGATGTGGGCGAAGCGGCGCGCGTGTGGGGGGCAAAACATCCAATGAACCGCGTCGCGTCGCCGCAAGAAATTGCGCGCGTCGTACTATTCTTGGCGAGTGACGCTTCGAGTTTTATCACGGGCGCGGCGATTCCGGTGGATGGGGGAATTACGGCGGGATGAAGGAAAGGCTGAAGGATGAAGGATGAAGGATGAAGCGCCTGTCCTGAACCGAGTGAAGGAATGAAGGATGGAGCAGGAAATCAAATCCACCCTGCTGTGTGGTAAAATAAGCAATCGTCATGCCACGCTTTGAACGAGTCTGTCCCGAATGCGGCGCGAGCAATGCGTACGACAAAACGCAGTGCATCAAGTGTCGCGCACCGTTGACAAACGCACCGGCATCACGCAATTCACCCGCCGCGCTCATCTCGCGCAAGGGCATGGCGATATTGGCGTGGCGCGCGACCAAATTCATGACGCGATGGGGCATCCAACTCGCGCGGCGCGGCGCGCAGCGCGGCATTGAAAAAATCCGGGCGCGTCCACGCGTCAACGTCCAAGACCAAACCATTGACGGCGACTATGAAATTCCCCAACCCGCCGCGCCGGAAAATTTTCCGCCCGCACGCGAATGGCGCGTGTGGAGCGGCGCAGCGGACGACGACACGTCCGAAGCTAAAACCACTTTGCATTGGGGCGCATCGCCCCGACGTAAAACAGGATGAGCAAACCCAGCGGCAGCCAGTTTCGCCAATCCCAACAGCTCGCCAACACCATTGTCGAAAATCTACCGAATCTCTTTCCCGTCGAGGAATGGCGCGCGTTTTATTGGACGCGCGAACCCGACGGCGCGTTGGACACCGCCTACGCGATCATGCACTTGCCGCGCGGTTTGGGCGCCGTGACGGAACGCGTGGCGATTGGCGAAGCAGGCATTGTGGAACACGTACGGCGTTGGGGCGTGACGTTGCGCGGCGGTTACGTACAAAACATCGGCTTGGACCTCGACGCAATGCTTTCGCACGACCGCACGCGTTTTTCCAGCGACGATGCCGAAGCGCTGCACTTGATGACGCTGCTCACCCATTTTGATCTGCCCGGTCATTTCATCATTGCCAGTCAAGAGCACCCGTTCTTGTTATTCGACCCCGCAGGCGATTTAAAGGGCAGCGACACGCGTTGGTTCACCCAAGCGGGTGCGCTCGCCTATCTCGTCAGCGACGGACAAATCAAGATCAGTTTCGATTTGGTTTGGCAAAAAGACAAAGAGTTGTATGATAAAGTAATGCAGTGGTTGAACGACGAATTGGAGAAGAGAAAAAGGTAGAAAGGTAGAAGGTAGACAGGTAGACAGGTAAAAGGCACTTGTTTACCAGTTTACCTCTTTCTTGTTTACCTGCGTACTGCTTTCATGTCCGATTTCCCTTCGCGTCGCTCTGTCGTCCGCGCCCAAAACGCTATCGTAGCAACCAGTCAACCGCTCGCCGCGAGTGCGGGTTTACGCATGTTGTGGAATGGCGGTAACGCGATTGATGCGGCCATCGCCGCCGCGGCGGTTCTGAACGTCGTCGAACCGATGGGCACCGGGATTGGCGGAGATATGTTCGCGTTGGTCTGGATGGCGCGCGAACAGAAATTGTATGCGCTCAACGGTTCGGGACGCGCGCCGAACGCGTTGAGTATTGGCGAGGTGCGCAAACGCGGCACGCTGCGCGGAATGCCGACCATGGGCTGGCTGCCCGTCACGGTTCCCGGCGCGGTAGATGGCTGGGCGCAGCTGCTCGACCGTTTCGGCACAATGAAATTCGCGGACGTTTTGCCGCCCGCCATTGCGTACGCCGAGAACGGTTTTCCCGTTTCGGAAATCATCGCGCAGGCGTGGACAAATTTGCAGCCGAAACTGGACATGAATCCCGCTGCCGCACGCGCGTATCTGCATCGCGAGGAACCGCCGCGCGTCGGGCAAATTCACAAGCAGCCCGATTTGGCGAAAACATTTCGCGCGCTGGCGCAAGGTGGACGCGATGAATTTTATTGCGGCGAAATTGCCGACAAGATCGCGGCGCACGCACACGACACGGGCGGTTTTATCACGCGCGACGATCTGTCCAAACACACGTCTACCTGGGACGAGCCGATTGCGACGACGTATCACGACGTTACGTTGTACGAATGTCCGCCGAACGGACAGGGCATCGTGGCGCTGGAAACGTTGAACGTGCTCGAAGGATTCGTTCTGCGCGAGATGGAACACAACAGCCCGGAATATCTCCACCTCATCGTCGAAGCGTTGAAACTCGCGTTCGCCGACGCGTTCGCACACGTCGCGGACCCGCGTGTTGCAGCGGTCCCCACCACCCAGCTGTTGGACAAAACGTACGCCGCCCAACGCCGCGCTTTTATTGACCCGGCGCACGCGATGGAAATGCCGCATACGGGCATCCAGGGGAGCGACACGATTTATCTGACGGTCGTGGACAAGGACCGCAATTGTGTTTCGTTCATCAACAGTTTGTTTGAAGGGTTCGGTTCGGGCATCGTCGTCCCTGGCACGGGCATCTGTCTGCAAAATCGCGGCGCGAATTTTTCACTCGACCCGCGCTCGCCCAACGCGCTCGCTCCCAACAAACGCCCGTATCACACCATCATTCCCGCGATGGCGTTCAAACGCGACGCAGTGGGTCGCAATGTCCCCTGGCTCTCGTTCGGCGTGATGGGCGACTTTATGCAGCCGCAAGGGCACGTTCAGGTTCTGTTGAATTTGCAAGATTTCAACATGGACCCGCAGCGCGCGCTCGATGCGCCGCGCGTGCGCGTCTTTGGCGACGGCGCGGTGGCGCTCGAAGACGCGTTCGACAACGACTCCCGCGTCGCGTTGACGGCACGCGGGCACAAGCTGGTTGAATCCGAAGCGGATGAATTTGGCGGCGGGCAAATCATTTTGCTCGATCCCGAAACCGGCGCGCTTGCCGCAGGCAGTGATTCGCGCAAAGATGGGGCAGCAGTGGGGTATTGAAATTTTCAAAATTATCTGCGCAGAAAATAATTTTGAAAATTTCAATACCCCAGGGTTTTTTATGTCCGATAACAATAACGACAAAACACAATTGGCGGATTCCGCCATTCCCGAACGCGCGGTGACCAAAGTAGATTCCCAGCAAGAACCGTCAATCCCTAAATGCGTTTTGTGCATCAACGCGCATCCCGACGATCAGGAATTTACCGTCGGCGGCGCACTGGCCAAGTGGGCGCAGCAGGGCGCGTACATCGTGACGGTCGTGATTACGAGCGGCGACGCCGGGTCGAACGAACACACTCCGGCAGAGATGACCAAAACGCAGCTCGCCGCGCTGCGCGAAGTGGAACAACGCAACGCGTGCGCGGTGCTCGGCATCCAAGAAACGGTCTTTTTGCACTATCCCGACGGCACGCTCCAACCCACGCTCGACCTGCGCCGTGATTTGACGCGCCTCATTCGCAAGTACAAACCCGACGCGGTGGTGTGCGGCGACCCGACCGCGCGCTTTTTTGGCAACAGCTACATGAATCATCCCGACCATCGCGCGGCGGGCGACGCGGCGTGCGACGCCGTTTTTCCATCGGCAGGCACGAAATTTATTTTCCCCGAACTGCTCGCGGAAGGGTACATGCCGCACAACGTCAGCCGCGTCTTTTTGCACGGGTCCGAGAAGAGTGATGTGTGGATTGACGTGTCCGAAACATTGGAGCTCAAAGTGCGCGCGTTAAAAGAGCACGCCAGCCAAATCGGTGCTTGGGACCCGACGGAAATGATGCAGGAATGGGCGCGCGATGAAGGCAAAGCGCGCGGCATCGCGTTTGCCGAATCGTTTCGCGTCATGATTCTGCAAGAGGAAAAACCGGAGCAGGAAAAAGAACGCGAAGCCAAACACGAGTTCGCAGAGGCAGTCTTGTAGACTGTATCGGGAATAGTTTTTTTCGACAGGATTTAGGCGATGAACTGCATCGCAATTAACAGGATTTTTAACTTAGAGCGGATTCCTAATTCGTATGTGGGCAAAAGACCTTTCGGGTTTCCGAAAACCCGAAAGGTCTGCCCACCAATCAGACTGGAATCCGCTCTAAATGGACTCTAATGCCAAAGCAACCATCATTGCGGCAGTGATCGGCGGCATTTGTGTCTGTCTTGCCGCTTTCATTAGCTTGTTCTCTCCGATCACCAGCCAAGTGGCGGAGCGTTTCTTGGCTGCGCCTTCTGCCCCTCCCACGATAGTCCTCAGCTCTGTCACCGCCGCTGCCCCTACCGGCGCTGCGCAAACCTCGAACGCGCCCCAAGCAGACTGGCTCACGTTTATTTTGGTCAATAATCTACCCTTCACCCAAGATATATACAGCAACGGCACGTACGCGTTTTCGATTTTGAGCGGGTCCTATCAGACCCTGCGCTGGCCCCGCGGGAAATGGACGCTGCAAAATTGCCCGAACGGAATGAATCCGCGCGATTTCGCGCCTAACTGCCAGACGCGCGACTTGGATTTTCAGCAAGACCCCTTTCTTTACGTGCTCGAAGGTCGCGCGACTCCAGAAACCGAGGCGACATTCATCGTGCGCAATATCTCACAGCACGATGCAGACCTTTATGTGGACGGCAAATTCACAACCGGCGTCAACGCCAGTAATTTTGCGGTCCTGCGTCTGGCGCGCGGGGAGCATACGTTCGAATGGTGCTTGCGCGGCATCAAGCCGCCCAATCCCGCACCGGCTTGTCGCGCGCCCGAACGCGCAGCGGTCGAGGTTGCCGTTTTTACGTTCGACATCACCGATTGACGCACACCGAAATTGTGGAAAAACCCAAGCCAAACAAGCCCGATAGAACGCCCGTCGCCGTTGCGGTCATTGGCGGCGCGTGCGCGCTGCTCGCAGCGATCATTGGGCTTTTTAATCCGGTTATCACCAAACTGGCAGAGCGCGTGTTGGAACCGCCAACACCCACTGCGATTTTCACCGCCACTGCAACGCCCACTGCGATTTTCACCGCTACTGCAACGCGCTTGGCGACGGCAACACCCCCCCCCGCCTATAGTTACCCCTGCGCCCACCGCGCTCCCGACGTTCGCCATCCCATCGAGTGACGCCCTGCAATTTATTCTCACCAACAACAACCCCGAAGCCCGCGTTTTCTTTATAGACACCGCGTTCGTCACCGAAATTGCCAGCGGCGCGGTGCTCGTCTTTGGCGCGCCGCGCGGTACGCATCAACTGGAAGATTGCGCCAGCGGAAAAAATCCGATTGCGGATCCGGAGGAGTGCGGTTCGCAGCGTTATGAATTACGGGAAGACCCGTTTGATTGGACCTTGGGCGAAGGCGCAACCGTCAAAACCCGCGTGACGCTCGTTCTCTCCAATATCGCGACCACGCCGACCGATATTTATCTCGACGGCAAACTCGCGCGTTCACTCGAACCCCACACCTACTACATCATGGATGCCGCGCCGGGCGCACGCACGTTTCAAAATTGTCCGGGCGGTGTGACGCCAGAGCAACAAGATTCCGATTGCGCCGAGCCTATTATTCAAGAGTTGCGCGCTGCCGTCGAAATTTGGAAAGTGGGGGATTAGGACGATTGGAGGTTGGAGGTTGGAGGTTGGAGGTTGGAGGTTGGAGGTTGGAGGTTGGAGGTTGGAGGTTGGAAGTTGGAGGTTGGAAGTTGGAGGTTGGAAGTTGGAGGTTGGGGATTAGGACTCTTTTTCCATTCACACTTCACGGCGGAATTGCTACAATGAGCGCATGTCAAAAATAATCCCGCTTCTCATCGCCGTTATTGTCTCGCTCATCCTCTTGAGCGCCGCCCGCGCAACATTCGCTTACCCCGCGCAAAGGGTCAATGCTCCGGTTTTGAAATGGCAAAAAGGCGGTTGTCAAACGACGTGGTGCCGCACCGGCTGGTACGCGTCGCCCGCCGTCGCGGATTTGGACGGCGATGCCACGCCCGAAGTCATTTGGACCGATTACCGTATCGTCGTCGTGAATGGCGAAAATGGCAGCGACCAATGGATCGTCAACAACCCCGGCGGCGGACGCGGTTGGCCCTCGGTCGTCGTCGCCGATGTGGACAATAACGGTTCGCTCGAAATCGTCACCGCGCACGGCAGTGGCTACCTCTCGGTCTTGCAAGCGAACGGCGCCGCGTTGAGTGGCTTTCCAAAACAATCGCAAACCAACGAGCTGCGTTCCCTCGCCGTCAGCGACGTGGATCGCAACGGCGATTTGGAAATTTTGGTGTGCGCGACGCGTTCCGACAATCAATGGTTCTTGTACGACCACGACGGCGCGATGCGCGCGGGCTGGCCCGTGCATTCGCCTGACTCGGACAGCAACGGCTACGCCGCGGGCTGCTTTAATGAAAATGTCGGGTTGGCGGATTTGGACGGCGACAATCGCGACGAAATGATCGGACCGAACGATACGCATTACGTGGTCGGCTATAACGACGACGGCGTACCGTTGCGCGCGAATGCAATGTACGGACAGGTCGGCGGACAAAACAAAGTGTGGGCGCGCGTCGGCTTTCATTATGACCACGCGGTAGATTTGAGAGGGTACGCGAATTGCGGCACGGAACATCGCCCCAATTTCGCGGACAGCGCGCCGACATTCGCCGATGTCAACAACGACGGTATTTTAGAAATCATCATCATTGGCAATACGTACAACTGCGGCACAAGCCCGTACACCGATTTGTTTCACACGCCGTACATTTTGAATGTGGATCGCACGCGTTGGTCGGGCAATGGTTTTGATTGGACGAATTTGCCCGTGCCCGAACCGAACGCCGCGCCGCTGTCGGAAGATTACAACCTCATCGAAACGGCGATGCCGAATCCGGTCGTCGTAGATTTGGACAATGACGGCTATCGCGAAATTTTGTATTCGTCGTACGACGGACGCTTGCACGCATATTGGCTCGACAAAACGGAACACGGCAGTTGGCCCTATAAAATCAAAAAGAACGCGGAAAGTTTCATTCGTTTCAGTTCCGAACCGGCGGTCGTAGATTTCGAGAATGACGGGCAAGCCGAAGTGGTCGTTACGACGTGGACGCAAAAAGGCAGCAACGCGGGTGGACAACTTTTAATTTTGAGTGCGACGGGCGCGCTGTTACAAGCGGTTGATCTGCCGCGCAGCAGCAGCGATTGGGACGGCGCGTTGTCTGCGCCGACCGTTGCGAACATTGACGCGGATGCGGATTACGAAGTTGTGATTGGAACGGCGCACACGGGCTTGGTCGCGTACGATTTGCCCGGTTCATCGAACGCGCGCCTTGTATGGAGCACGGGGCGCGGCAGTTATTTGCGCAATGGGCAAGCGCCCGCGAGCAATGTGCCCGTCAACACACCCACCGCGACACTTTC
>JACQWQ010000075.1 GCA_016209205.1 Chloroflexota bacterium | reverse complement strand
TATCCAAATCCTCTCGCGCGTGCGCCGCGCTAATCATCACGCGCAGGCGCGCTTTGCCTTGCGGCACGGTGGGATATTTGATTGCCATCGCGAACACGTCATTGTCAAACAGCGCGCGCGAAAAATCCTGCGCGAGTTTGGCGTCGCCGAGCATGACCGGCGTAATCGGCGTTTCGCTTACGCCGGTGTCGAATCCGAGACGCTTCATTTCGGTCTTGAAATAGCGCGCATTGTCCCACAAGCGGTCAACGAGTTCCGTAGATTCTTCCAAAATGTCTACCGCGGCAAGACACGCGGCGGCATCGGCGGCAGGCACCGCGCTGGAAAATAAAAACGGACGCCCGCGTTGATGTAACCATTCCACAATTTCCTTTTTCCCCGCGACGTATCCACCGACCACGCCGAACGCTTTCGACATGGTGCCGACTTCGACATCCACGCGTCCGTGCATTCCAAAATGGTCAACAATGCCGCGCCCGCCGCGCCCCAACACGCCTTCGCCGTGCGCGTCGTCTACCATCAGCATCATGTCGTGTCGTTCCGCGACCCCGACGATTTGCGGCAGCGGCGCAATATCGCCGTCCATCGAAAATACGCCGTCGGTCACAATCAGCGCGCGGCGAAATAAATTCTCGTTTCTCGCATCTCGTATCTTGTCTTCCAAATCCTCAGCGTTATTGTGCGCGTATCTAACAATTTTCGCGCCGCTCAACCGCGCGCCGTCAATAATACTGGCGTGATTCAGTTCATCGGAAAAAATCACGTCTTCTTTGCCGACGAGCGCGGGCAGCGTGGCGCCGTTGGAATTAAAGCCCGATTGAAACGTAATCGTCGCCTCGACGCCTTTGAATTGTGCGAGGCGATTCTCCAATTCGACGTGCAGCGACAGTGTGCCCGCGATGGAACGCACCGCGGCGGGACCGACGCCGAATTTTTCCAGCGCGTTGTGCGCGGCGTGTTTCAAACGATCGTCGTTCGCCAGCCCCAAATAATTGTTGGAGCAGAAATTGAGGACGCGTTTGCCATCCACCACAATCCACGCGCCTTGCGGCGAGTCAATCGTGCGGATGGTGTTGTAGAGCTCTTGTTGTTTGAGCGTGTCGAGCTCTTGAGAAATCCAATTGAGTTTGGTGGACATGGTTGGATCCTTATTAGAATCATCTCCCCTTTCAGACTTTGCCACGCCGCCAAGAATTGTTCGACTGGCGCTTGTTGATTTGCCCCGCTGTAAGGATCATGATAGATAATCACCTTTGCTTGCATTTCTATTGTTACAATGGAATGAACATCCAAGATACATCAGCCGACGGGTCAACGCCGCCTATGGGAATCTGTGTCTCCTAGACTGCGACCGGCTTGATCCTTTTGCTTCCAATTCTCCTTCTTGGGCAAAAACGAGATAGGGCGCCGCCGCAAGTTGTTTCGTGACTACCGTGTTGACTTGTTGTTTGGACGGGGCATGTAGAATTTGCAGTTTGTGGTCCAGTTGAACTTGTCCGCCCAAGAATGCTGCATCAAAGTTCTTACGTTCAACTTTTTGTATGGCGCCTCTTTCCGGATCGTGGAAGATGACTTGCTCGTCCACTTGTATCACAACGACCAGATGTCCTGCCGGCACGGGATCTTCTTGCTCGTACAAAGAAACTGCGTCCACGTCCGCGATAAATGGAATGCCGCGTGCCAGCCATCCTTGCGCTTCGGTGAGATTTTCCAAGCGCGAACGTTCTGCGGACAACTTGAATCGTCGTGCGACATTTGCTATATCCTCCAATGCAGTTCCGGACACATCAGTTCCGCACAGCATCGTCAGCGTCACTTCATCCTGCTGAATCCCATAATACGCCAACACCATCCGCAGGCAAGCGGGACCGCAGGTGTAATCGCGATTCTGTTTGAAATAGGGAACCTTTAGCATTGTACAAGTGCCATGAAACCAAGCAAGCACAGACCTTCGAGGTCTTGATTATTCCGGCGCCTCGGGTTCTTGGGATTGCGCGCGTTCCGCCCACACCATTGCCAGTTCGACGGGCGCAAGATATTTTTCCAGCAGCGCCTGGTCTTGCGCAGTGTACGGGCGTTCATTTTTGCGCGGACCCAAAAACAGCGTGCCGACTTGCAGATCGTCGTGATCCAAAACAAAGGTCAAGGCGGCCTCGCCCGTCCAGTCGCCGTGTGTATAGGTCAAACGCGGGCTGTGCACCGGACCGATGACGATTTTGCCGCCCTGCGCGCCAAAGGCAGTTACCGTTTCATCCAACAAACGGCGCGCGCTCTGTTCCACGTCCATCACTTGCATGACATTGCCGACCTGGGCGCTGTACGCCTGGAGATGTTTGGTTGGGTCGGGCGGCTCTTTGAACACCCGCTCCACAAAGCCCTCGATGCCTTTTTTGAGGGGATCGAACGTGGCGACGACGAGCAGCGTGGCAATGACCGCGCCGTTCGCAGCCCCGCCCGTGAGATCGGCGAGAAATTGTTTGCTCCAATCGGACGATACGGCAAAGATGCCTGACAAGATTCCCGTTAGTGGAACATAGACCATGGTGCGATTGATCAGGAGGTCAATGTCCCACAGCCGATAGCGGAGCAAGGCAATTGCAATCGCAATCGGCAAACAGGTCCAGGCAATTGCAGAAAGAGTATTGACCAGCAAGCCGTAACGCAGCCCGGTCGCGGTTACCGTATTCACGTCGGGATAGAGCGCAGGAATCGCCGCGCCAAACACAAGCAGCAGCACAGCATTGAGCAGCGCGGCAAACATGAACCATTTGCTTTGTTCCCGTTCGAGCGGCGTCGAGACATAACGATAGCGATAGACTTGGGCGATGCCCATGGAGGCGACCAAGCCAATGATTCCCAGCAGTGTGCAGCCGCTTAGCAATAGAGACACCGCTTGGAGCACAGCGCTCGAGGAGGTCAACTGCCCGGCGCGGAACAAGTCAATTAGAATAAAAGCGGCAAGCAGAAACAGGAACCACAGCGGCGCGAGTACGAGCGACCATTTCGGCGCAAAGCGTCCATTGGGGAACAAGTACAAGAGACTGAACATTCCGGTGAACAGGAGCACATAAATCAGCCGATTGACCCACATCAAAAAAGGGGTAAGCGGGGTCAGCGTATTAAAGCCCCAAAAGGTCCCCGTAAGAAACATGAGCAGTGAAACATAAAGCGCAAAAACGCTGTGAGAGCGTTTGATAAAAAGAAAGAGCGCCAAGCCGCCATAGACAAGGAATTTGTATATGGCAAGCCCGGTCTCGAGCGCGGCAAAATCGGCGACGGATATACCGATGTTGTCGAGTGCAATTGCCATTGCTTGCGGTGTCCATTGCGAGAATCCCGTCGCGCTATTCGGAAAATTCAAGAGGGAGGTATAGAACGTACGGATGCCCGCGAGAAAAGTAATGAACGAAAAAAGTGCGAGCAACAGCCAGACACCGCGTCCAAGCCACAGCCACAGTTTCACTTTGCGCCAGACGGGCATTACACTCGCTGGCGAATCTGTTTGCGCGTTCATCGGAGGATACCTCGCCTCTCAAGGAAACAGCACTACTTTTCCGCTTCCCATTATGCTGCGACCTTGACAGTTTCAAGCATCGGCATCGCAAGCCCGCGCCGCTCTGCCGTTTCGAGCCACAGTTGAATTGCCTCTGCAATGTTTTTACGCGCTTGGGCTTTCGTCGCACCCCAGGAATGACACCCTTTGAGCGCGGGACAATAAACATGAAATCCTTCCTCATCGGGTTCAAGTACAACCGTAAATTCACGTACCTGTATGGAACGTTTCATTTTGCCTCCTATGGAAACTTTCTCAAGGAAACAGCACCACTTTGCCGCTTTCCCCACTCATCATCGTCT
Source organism: Chloroflexota bacterium (assembly GCA_016209205.1). GTDB lineage: Bacteria > Chloroflexota > Anaerolineae > UBA4142 > SHND01 > SHND01. The sequence continues at coordinate 14,980 of JACQWQ010000075.1, read as the reverse complement.
GAAATGCCAATTCAAATTCTTCGAGCTTGAAACGATGCGTCACGAGTGGCTCCAGATTCACCGCGCCGCTGCGGAGCAAGCCGCGAATCTCGTACCACGTTTCCCACAACTTGCGCCCCGCAATGCCGTGCACGGTAATGCCTTTCATAATCACCAAATTGGCGAGATCGAGCTCGAATGGTTTGGAGGGCAGACCAAGCAAGACCGCATGACCGCCGGCTTTCAACAATTGCAGTCCATCGCGAATCGCGCTCGGCGCGCCTGACATTTCCAACAAAACGTCAACGCCTTCGCCGCTGGTTTCTTCCAAAACAGTTTTCACCACATCTTCGCGTTTGGGGCTCATCACTACGTCCGCGCCCATTTTTTTTGCCAGCCCCAAGCGATAATCCGAAATATCACTCGCGTAGATCGAGCGCGCCCCCGCGGCTCTAGCGACCGCGATGGTCATGACGCCGACGGGACCGCAGCCCGTCACCAAGACCTTGCGCGCAACCACTTCGGCTTCCAGCGCGGTGTGCACCGCATTGCCAAAATTTTCTTCGAGCGCGGCGATTTCGGGCGGCATGTTGGGCGGATTGTGCCACGCGTTCGCGGCGGGGATGCAAACGTATTCGGCGAAACTGCCGTCGCGGTCTACGCCGATGATTTGCGTGTGCCGACAAATGTGCGCCATGCCCGTGCGACATAAATCGCACGTGTGATCCACAATGTGGCTCTCGGCAGAAACAAAATCGCCCACTTGGACATCCGTGACCTGTGCGCCGATCTCGACCACGTCGCCGCAAAATTCATGTCCGATGATCACTGGCGGTTTGATGCGATTTGCGGCCCAGACATCCCAATTATAAATGTGAACGTCCGTGCCGCAGATGGAAGTGGCGCGCGTACGAATGAGAATATCTTTTGGACCGATTTGGGGAAGCGGCACCTGACGCAATTCAAAACCCGGTCCCGCGTGCGTTTTCACAACGGCTTTCATCAGGGAAGGCATATTTACATTCTCCGTAAAAGTGTAGATGGAAAAATTATAACATAGAGCGCGCAGGATGAGTGGACCAAATAAAATGTGGAACAAAAATCAAACGTCAAACGTGAAACGTGAAATGAAAATGAAACGTGAAACGTGAAACGTGAAATGAAACGTGAAACGTGAAACGTGAAATGAAACGTCAAACGTGAAACGTCAACCCGTTGGGGCTGACATTTCACGTTTGACGTTTCACGTTTGACGATTTACGCTGCGGCAGTGCGATTTAGCGCAGGCCCGCAAACAAATCTTTTTCTTTGCGAGGACGCCGGGCGACATTCGAGGCGACGAGGATGAAATGTTCTTCATTCCACTCCATCCCGGCGTTGGCTTGGAGCCATCCGGCAAAATCTTGTGAATGATGGCGTTGACAGTACACGGCTTTGAGTTTCATTTCCGAATACGGCGAGACATCCAGAATCGTCGTCACTTGGGCGTCCGGCACGCCGCGCATGCCTTGCAGATTCCACCGCGCAATAATGCTTTGCGGCAAAACCGCGTAATACAATTTTTGCGGCTGGTACGCATACAGCCCATCGCGCGCGTGCTGCGGGAATGCATTGACGTCGCCCGCCATTTCAAATGCGCGCTGCGCGACTAGATTCACCACCAGCAGGTCCGGGGCGCTCGAAGTTCCATCCGGCGCGTAGGTGACAATCACCTGTGGCTGCATTTCACGAATCAAACGCACGAGACGCTCTTGCATCACCACGGTCTGCGGTCGCGCGGAAAGCGCAACGGCGTGGTCGAGACAAATGCGCTGGATGCCTGCCGCGCGACACGAGCACAACATTTCGCGCGCGAGGTCTTGCGCGTCATACATTGTCAAGGTCGGATCGGTCACACGCCGGCGCTTGATGCTTTCCAATTCGCGCGCGGCGGTCACGAGCGAAACCCGCACGCCTTCGCCGGCATAGCGCGCGAGCGTTCCCGACGGCCCAAACGCCTCATCTTCGGGGCGCGCAAACACGGCGAGCAGTGCAAGTTTTTCGCCCGTTACGGAATGTTCGATGGCGCTGATGCTGCCGGTGTGTAGTTTCATAAGTCGAATGTAGCATAGCCCCTTGCGGGCGTTCAAGGACGCGCACAAGGCGCTATGCTACAAATGCATTACGCGGCTTTCGCTGCCGCGCGTCTCTCTTCTTTGAGGGTTTGCGCAATTTCTTTACGCGCCGCGCGAAAGCGCGCCAGCAGCGCCTCTTCGGTCTCTTTAGAAAAATTCAACGTCGTCGCGCTGCAGCGCGCGCAGCCGCCCTTTTCCACGTACTTGCGCGCATCGCAGGTGACGCAGCTGTTGAGACGCACCATCATCAACTGAAAAGCCAGCGCGTCGGGATGCGTCTCGGGCAAGGTCTGAATTTCTTGGACCAGTTTTTTCCACTTGGGCCCGCGCGCATTCCGCAACGAACGCGTTGCCCAGTGGGCATAAAGTAATTCGGTGCGATCCATTCTACTCGTTTCGTCCCGCAACTCGAAATTCCAAGCGCGTGACATTCCTCTCTGCTATAGTATCATCCGAATTCTGCCCCACACCCTTAAAATTTGATAAGACTTTTTTGGTATACAAGGGTCGCGCTATTTGAACGCCTGCGCGGAATGCGATACAATGCGCGGCGTTCTGTTCAACACTCGATTTCCCTCGTTTCCCCGATTTCCTTCAAATGGAAAGGCAGAAAAGGAGGGAAATACGGAGGAGCACGGTGGCTCAAGAGTATTTCAACTACATTGACGGCAAGTGGGTGGCTGCGGCGAGCGGCAAGACATTTGCCAGTCACAATCCCGCGACGGGCGAACTGGTCGGCCGGGCGCCCGAATCGGAGGCGCAAGATGTGGCGCGGGCGGTGGAGGCAGCCGCGCGCGCGTTTGAAAAATGGCGCAAGACGCCCGCGCCGCGCCGCGCGGAAATCATTCACGCGGCGGCAGATTTGGTCCGCACGCGCAAACAAGCTCTCGGTGAACTTTTGACGCGCGAGATGGGCAAAGTCTTATCTGAAGCGCTGGGTGACGTGCAAGAAGCGGTGGACATGGGCATGTACATGGCGGGCGAAGGTCGCCGCTTGAACGGGTTGCTCGTCCCGTCCGAATTGCCCAACAAGTGGGCGATGGCAGTGCGCGACCCGCTCGGCGTGGTAGGAATTATTACGCCGTGGAATTTTCCCATCGCGGTGCCATCGTGGAAAATTTTTCCCGCGCTCGTCACCGGCAATACGCTCGTATGGAAACCTGCCGAAGACACGCCAGTGCTTGCCGTCGAGTTTGTCAAAATTTTCGAGGAAGCAGGTCTGCCGCCCGGCGTTTTGAATTTGGTCACAGGGTACGGCGTGCCCGCAGGCGAAGCGTTGGTCGAACATCCGCAGGTCAAATTGATTTCCTTCACCGGGTCGAATGAAATCGGCAAAACGATTGCCATCCGCTGCGCGCAGTTGGGCAAACGCGTTTCGCTGGAACTCGGCGGCAAGAATGCAATCATCGTGTTGGACGACGCGGATTTGGATTTGGCGTTGGACGGAATTATTTGGAGCGCGTTCGGCACGAGCGGGCAGCGCTGTACCGCAGCCAGCCGCGTCATCGTCACACCCAACGTTCACACCAAACTCGCGGAAAGCATTGCCGACCGCGCGGCAAAGTTGCGCTTGGGGAATGGCTTGCTGCCGACGACGGACGTCGGTCCGTTGATCAATCAAGACGCCGTGACCAAAGTGCATCACTACACGGACATCGGGCGCGGCGAAGGCGCGGCGCTTTTGGTCGGCGGCGAACGCGGCACCGAAGGCGATTTGGCGCACGGGCATTTTTACAAACCGACCGTGTTTGACCGTGTGCTGCCGACGATGCGTTTGGCGCAAGAAGAAATTTTCGGTCCGTCGCTTGCCATCATTCGCGCGCGAGATATTGACGATGCGATTCGTATCAATAACAGCGTGAACTTTGGTCTGTCTGCATCAATTTACACCTCGAATGTCAATAAAGCATTCGCAGCGATGCGCGATGTGACGACGGGCATTGTGTACATCAATGCGGGCACAATTGGCAGCGAAGTGCAATTGCCGTTCGGCGGCACGCGCGGCACGGGCAACGGTCATCGTGAAGGCGGCGGTCCGCCGGTGCTCGACGTTTTCACCGAATGGAAATCCATTTACGTTGACTATTCGGGCCGCTTGCAGCGCGCGCAGATTGATACTGACTCGTTAGTGCAATAGTGATGTGGTGCAATAGTGCAATAGTGTGTTAGTGCGATAGTGGAATGATATTTTGAAACTATCGCACTACGCAACTATCGCACTTTTCTTGAACTACGTGACTACTCTTTTCCATCTCTCCGATCTCCATTTCGGTCCCAAATTCAATGCCCACGTTTCGGAATTGGTTTTACAAGACATTTGCAAGACGCAACCGGATTTAACGATTCTGTCGGGTGACTTGACAATGCGCGGGCGCGTCGAAGAATACGAACAGGCGCGTGCATACATTGACCGCATTCCAAAACCCGTACTGACGATTCCGGGCAATCACGACCAACCGTTGTATCCGGGCGCGATGTGGGAACGCATCACGACGCCGTGGGCGCGTTACATCCAACATATCCACGCGGCAGTGGACACGAGTTTTGAAATGCCCGGCGTGTTCGTCGTCGGCATGAACGACAATCGCCCGATTCTACCCGGGGGTTTTTGGTCATCCGAGCAACGGGCGTGGATGGAAAATGAATTCAAGCGCGCAGAATGCGGCGCATGCAAAGTTTTGGTGATGCATCATCAGTTGAATTGGAGCGGCAAGCGGCGCCCCCTTGGGCAGTGGTTTCCGAATGCGCATCTCGATTTGTTGAAAAGGTTGGGCGTCGAACTGGTGTTGAACGGACACATGCACATTCCCATCACGATTCGTTCCGAACAAGGCATCGTGCTCGCCCAAGCCGGAACGAGCATGTCCACGCGTCTGCGACACGGACATTACAACGCGTACAATCTCATCAAAATCTCGACAGAAGAGATTCAAGTCCAAATCATGGAACACGACCCACAACGGGACAAGTTTCTCTCCCACGCCGAACACGTTTTTCCGCGCGAGAAAATCAATTGAGGCATACCCGATGATTTGTTCCCCGTCACTCGTCACCCGTCACCCGTCACTCGTCACTCGTCACCCGTCACCCGTCACTTACCAAGAGGAGCGCGCATGAACATTGACAAGGTCGTTCTCGTCTATCCTAACTCGGACAAGCCGAAACCAAACAGGAAACCGCGAATTTACGCGAATCTACGCGAATTTTAAGTCCCGATTCGCGAAGATTCGCGAAGATTCGCGGTGGGAAAATGTTTGTTTTTTGTGCAAGAATTTCACTGGTAAGGTACTAAACGCGACGGCAAAATTTTGGGCAAAGCCCAGGGTTCGCCGTACACGCTGATGCGTTTGGCGTCGCTCGTGCCCGACGAATTGCCGGTGGAAATTTGGGATGAAGACGTTGCGCCGATTCCATACGACGCCATTACGAAAAACACTGTGATGGGCATCACGTCCAAAACGCTTTCGATTGACCGCGCGCGCGAAATTGCAGCGCGCGCGCGCCAACGCGGCGCGCGGGTCGTCGTCGGCGGCGCACACGCGACGCTTGCGCCAGAAGAAGTGAGCAGTTGGGCGGACATTACGGCAGTGGGCGAAGGGTATTTTACGTGGCGTAAAATTTTGGATGATCTGGCGCACGACCGCGCAGAAAAAATGTATACGGATGAATCGTGGGCGAACCTGGCAGGGATTGCGCGTTTGACGGATCGCGTGTTGAACATGGTGAACGAGAAACGCGATTACTGGACGCCGTATCTGGAGATTACGCGCGGCTGCCCGCGCAATTGTTCGTTTTGTACGGCGATTCGCGTTTCGGGACGCGTGATGCGTTTTCGTCCGATTGACGAAGTAGTAGAAGAAATCGAGCGCCGCGACATCAAACGGTTTTTTCTCACCGACGACAATTTTGGTCTGAACTTTCGTCTCGACCCCGAATACATCACCAATCTTTTTTATGCGCTGCGCAAACTGCCGCTGAATGGTTGGACGAACCAAGCCGAAATGATGGTGGGCGATTTTCCCGACCTCATCCAGCTGGGCAAAGAGGCGCATATAGATAAATTTTTTATCGGGTTCGAGTCCGTCAACGTCGGCAACAAGCGCGACCTCGGCGGCAAATCCAAAGGCAACCTTCAAGAATACAAACGCGTCATCAAAACGATTCAGAGTTTCGGCGTCGGCGTAGTCGGGTTGTTTGTATTTGGTTTGGAAGCCGATACGCCGGACGTATTTCAAAACACGTGGAATTTCGTCAAAGAGAGTGGATTGGACAATGTGAGTTTCACGATTATGACGCCGTACCCCGGCACGCCCGCGCGCGAGCAATACCTTCGCGAAGGGCGTTTGTTTACCGATGTGCCGTGGTCGAAATACGATACGACACACGTTACATTCGAACCCGCGAACATGACCGCCGACCAACTGCGCGCAGGTTACGATTGGATTTGTCGCAAAGCATATTCGCTGCCGTCCATCGCGACGCGCGGCGTGCGCACCCTGCGGCGTCATCCCGTGCGCGATGCGCGCCGTAAATTGTTTTCGTCATTCAGCACCGATTTCGGCTATCGGCGTACGTATTCGTATCGGTACGGTTAGAGGGACTTGTCATTTCGAACGCAGTGAGAAATCTCATCCTTGGCACCAAATGAGATTTCTCGCTCCGCTCGAAAACCTAGTCCCGAAGCATTGAGGGATGACAGTTGCGTTAACAAAACATTTATTTGACCACCTCGTACCCACTCGATATAATCGAACTTGGTTCGACCCTCGCCTTTTGTCTCAACGTCGAGCGAATGGAACAGATGGATAAATCATGACGTTTCACGTTTGACGTAGGATTGAGCTTCACGTTTGACGCATGATTCAGTTTTCGGAGGTTTCTATTGCGCGTTTTACTGATTAACCCACGTTTCCAATTGCCCATTGACACCCGTACGACACCGCATTTAGGCATTGCCTATCTCGCCGCCATGAGCGAACGGCGCGGCGATGAAGTGACTGTTTTCGATCAGGATATCGAAGATGAAAAGCTGACCGATTTCGTACGCCGCTTTCAACCCGATCTCGTCGGCATTGGCACGAACACGCCGCAGGTCAAACAAGGTTGGCTCTGCGCGCGCGAAGTAAAATCGGTTCTGCCAAACGTGGTCATCGTGCAGGGCGGTCCGCACGTTTCCGCGCTCCCCGAGGAATCGGCGACGCGTCCCGAAATTGATATCGTCGCGCGCGGGGAAGGCGAAGATACGTGGATTGATATTTCAAACCATATCGAGCAATGGAAAGCGGGAAACCCGAATTTCAAGGCGCACGATTTACACGACCCGCAAAACAAGATGCTCGACAAGATTCTCGGCATTACGTACATGACGACCGAGGGCAAAATTCGCCACACGCACGAACGCCCCGCCGTCGCGGATTTGGACGCGCTGCCGTTTCCCGCGTACAAGTATTTCAAGATGGAGCGTTATTCGTCGCTGCAACCCGCGATGGACGCGATTGAAAAAGGCAAATCGTTTTCGATGATGACGTCGCGCGGCTGCCCGTATCGCTGCACGTTTTGTTCGCAATCGGTCATGGCGGAAAAATGGCGCGCCCGTTCCCCCGAAAGCGTGGTTGCAGAATGGCGGCATTTGGTCGAGGACTATGGCGCGCAAGAAATCGGTTTGCTCGACGACAGCGCGAACATTGACCGCAAGCGTCTGTATCGGCTCAGTGAACTGTTGATCAAGGAAGGTCTCCACACTCAAGCGCAGTGGGTCATGATCAACGGCATCCGCGCGAATCTCGCGGATACAGAATTGTTGAGCAAAATGCACGAAGCCGGATGCAAACGTGTCGCGTTCGGCGTTGAAACGGGCGACGAGGATATTTTGGAGAGCATTGACAAGCGCGTGACGCACGACCAAATTCGTACTGCATTCAAGAACGCGAAAAAGGTCGGACTCGAAACCGTCGGCTTTTTCATTATCGGTCTGCCGGGCGACACCGAAGCGACAATGGAAAAGACGATTCAATTCGCGTGCGAACTCGACCCGCTCGTGGCCAATTTTTCGATGATGACGCCGTATCCCGGCACCAAAGTGTGGGAACAAGTACACCGCAACGGCGGACGGATGCTCGTCAAGGATTGGCAAGATTATGTATTCTTTGAAGGCAAAGCGCGTTACGCAATGGGTCCGACGACGGCGGAAACGCAAGAACGAAAATGGAAAGAAGCGTATCGCCGCTTTTACTTGCGCCCACATCGCGTGATGATGACGCTCAAGCGCGAATCCACCTGGAAAAATTTCCCGCGCACGCTGAGCATGGCGCTGAAAATCGTGCTGCCGAAAAAGACGAAAGACGAAAAGGTCAAGCAATTGATTGACGAGACGCAGCAGGCCGCGTGTTAATTCATTCTTGCCAACGTAATGGACAAGCACGACAAGATATTTGAGCAAAAGCGAAACCATATCAGGTTCGACAAGTGAGAAGGATGATTCGCGCCAACAAATTGGGAAGGAGCGAATAATGTTCAAGTACGAAATCATCATCTATTGGAGTAAAGAGGATGATGCATTTGTGGCTGAAGTGCCTGAACTTCCGGGATGTATGGCACATGGAAGAACACAAACTGCGGCATTGAAAAACATCAACGAAGCCATTCAATTATGGATTGATACCGCAAAAGAATTTGGAGATCTCATTCCCGAACCGCAAGGTGGAAGACCTGTGCCTGCGTAGCTGAGCATGGCAATGAAAATCGTGCTGCCGAAAAAGACGAAAGACGAAAAGGTCAAGCAGTTGATTGACGAGACGCAGCAGGTCGCGTGTTGAAATAGTCCATTGTTTCCATTATCTTTATGCGATTCTCACTTGTGAGTGACATTACCAACATTGAAATTATCGCGATTCGCCACAGTATTCGCATTTTGGCATTCTTGCGCCGGCAATATGGCGAAGGACGATGGCGAAAACTCAAGGGAGTCGCGCTGGTTCAATTGTCAGATGGAACCGTTCATCGCGCTGAACTTCATTGGTTTGAAGCGCAGGGGATTGGCAGGAAAAAGATGAGAATCAAACGATTCCTGGATTGATGAAGATGCACAAGAAAACACACCAGCAGTTCGCGATTTGTTTGCGCGCTGACGAGGATGACATGTTGACGCCAAGGCGTATTTATCAGGTACTGGCTGACGAAAGCGCCGCCAAGTCGAATTATCTGCGCGTGATTGACGATGAAGGGGAAGACTATTTATACCCGATGGATAACTTTGTCCTCGTCGAATTCGCGCCGAATGTGGAACATGCACTTTTGGAAGCGGCATAGTTGGTTTCTGCGGCGCGTGCATGCTGAGCATGGCGCTGAAAATCGTGCTGCCGAAAAAGACGAAAGACGAAAAGGTCAAGCAATTGATTGACGAGACGCAGGTGGCATGCTAATGAACTTGTGTGATGACATCAAGGAAGCCAAGTCAGGGAAAGAGGTTATCAAAATAATCGAACAAGACTCGCGCTTTATTGGATGGCGCGACAGTGGAAGCAGTCATCGCATTGCCAAGTTTGAGAATGGAGTGACTGTACCGATTCCGGTTCATGGAAATCGCGATATTCCAATAGGCACGAAACTGAAAATCATCCGCATTCTGCGTGCGGGTGGCTTGTGCACATTGGTGATCGGAATTGGTGTGCTGATTGCAGCGCGCCTGATAGGAGGATAGTATGTATGAAGTAAAAGCAAAGATTCCATCAGGAACAGAGGTTAGAGACGAGATCCTGGATGAATTGGTTGGACTCTTTGAGGCACATGGGCAGGATTGCACCTGTGGCATTGTGCAAGAGCATGTCTTGGGGTATGTGGATGAGGATATGTTGTCGGCAGTAACAGCATTGCTGCTCAAATTTGTCTCAGCCGTTGAGGTCACGCTTGCTGCAGAAGACGAGGAACTACAGTTTGCATGAGAAAGTACGCTGAATCAAAATGAGTATTCAAGAACTGCAAACCGCAATCATGGAACTTGACTATGCGGATTTTTGGCAACTCGTGAAATGGTTCAACGAGTACCAGAATGAGCGGTGGGACCAAGAGATTGAGCAAGACCTTGCTGCGGGTCGGCTTGATTTTCTCATCCCAGAGGCAAAAGAAGATTACGCGGCAGCATAGTTGGGTTTTGCCGCGAGTGCATATTGCGCATGACGATGAAAATCGTGCTGCCGAAAAAGACGAAAGACGAAAAGGTCAAGCAATTGATTGACGAGACGCAGCAGGTCGCGTGTTGAGGAGGCGTTATGAACGAATACGATTTTCCGGTGGTAATCGAATATGATGCTGAGGAGGACGTATATCTCGCCGAGTGCCCTGTCCTGCCCGGATGTCATACGGACGGCAAAACGCACGAAGAAGCGTTGGCGAATATTCGGGATGCAATCAAGTTGATGGTGGAATCGCGCCGCGCGGTGGGTGACTCAATTGCGATCTTTGGATGAGCAAGCACGACAAAATTCTTCAGCAAGTCTTGAGTGGCAAGTCGGATGCAAACATCCGCTTTGACGATTTGCGGAATCTGCTCATGCGGCTCGGATTTGAGGAACGCACGCGCGGCAGTCATCATGTTTTCCGCAAAGCCGGTGTTGAAGAACGAATCAACCTACAACGTGATGGCGACAAAGCGAAAGCATATCAGGTTCGTCAAGTGAGAAAGGTGATTCGCGCCAACAATTTGGGAGGAAGCCAATAATGTTCAAATACGAAATCATCATCTATTGGAGTGAGGATGATGAGGCATTTGTGGCTGAAGTGCCTGAACTCCCGGGGTGCATGGCACATGGCGAAACACAAGCTGCGGCATTGAAGAATATCAATGAAGCAATCCAACTGTGGATTGACACGGCGATGGAATTTGGCGACCCGATTCCAGAACCATCGAGCGGACGATTTGTTCCAGCATGAGGCAGTTCGTCATTTGTTTGCGCGTCGACCGGATAATTTTGCGCTCGTCGAATTTGCGCCGCATGTGGAACATGCGCTTTTGGAAGCGGTACAATTGTTTCGCGAGGGAGATACTGTTGCACAATGACTACCTTAACAGAGGCAACGGTTCAAGACGTTCAACTCGAATTGATTCGACGATTGAACTATAACGCGTTGGATGGAGAACGAGTGGTCAAGGATTTGCTGGCGCATCGCGAACTGTGGCGAGCAGCAATGATTGACCGGTTTTGTTTCTCGCGCCCGGGGAAATTGCCCGCGCTGGGGCTCCTCAAACTGCGCGATTTACCAGACAATTTTTGGAACGCGGATACGTTGTACGTGCTGACGCCAAACTCGGAAAGCGCGCACAAGCTTGCTCAGCTAGCCGAAGAATGGGGCGGTATGGTACTGGTGCACAAAGATCGCGAGGACATTGAGTCTGCACTCGGCGGCTATGGATACGACGCGGCGATTGTTTCTGTGTGGTGGGATTGACATGCAATCATTTTTCAATTTCGGCAAATTCAATCCCGCGCCCAAAGCGAGCGGGGACGGCTGCTGCATTCTAATTCAGGAGAAAGCGGTATATGAGCGACCCAGCTAGTACCTTTGCCATTATAAAAGAGAATGAAATAGAAAATTCAGTTGCTGAGAACGGACAGGTGGAGACGCGCGAATTTGACTTTACTGCCGATCTCGTCATCGAATTGCCGCTTGGGGTTGATCCCGAACGGTTCTTTGAATATCTGCTGCGGGTGATGATTGCCCACACGGAAGCGTACGATGGCTCAATGGGCGGTTCGACCCAATGGCACCCGTATCAGCAGAGTGACGATGAGTGAAAAGGAACCCAAGACAGGTAAAGAGTTTGTAGAATTGGCTGCTAAATCTGGCAAAGCCAAAGTGAAACGCGTGAGTGGGTCGCACTATATCGTCGAGTTTGCCGATGGTAACAGCATTCCGGTTCCTGTTCATGCCAACAAGCAACTCGGCAAGGGGTTACTGCACAAAATCAAGAAGGCATTCAAAGCGGTTGGCATCCTGCTCCTGGTCCTACTTGTCCTGTGGTTGAAATCGCTCGGCTTCCCACTACCATAGTCGGTATTTCTTGTGAACAAATGAAATCATTCTTCTCTTTCGGTAAATCGAATCCCGCGCCCAAAGCGAGCGGTGACGGCGTAAAACGCCTGTGGCTCGACATGGGCGAGCCGGGAATTTTTGTGTATCCCGCCGGCGCGCACGACCGCTGGCAGGATCATGGTCTGGGATTGCTGCGCACCATTTTGCGCAACAACAATGTCGAGACCGACATGTTTTCGCTGCGTTCCTTGAAAAAATGGGACGAACTGCCCAAACGTTTGCAGGGCTACGACCAGCTCATTATGAACGTGCGCAGCTATACGTATCCGTTTGCGTACAAAGCGGCGAAAACGTTCAAGCAGGTGAACCCCAACGGCTTGGTCATCACGGGTGGAATGCACGCGACGGTCGCGCCCGATGAAATGGAAAACGTGCCGGAGTTCGATTACGTTTGCAGCGGTCCCGGCGAAAACGTAATTGTAGATTTGGTGCGCGACCCGAAAGCGTTTCCGCGCACGGTGATGGGTGTGGGCGCGAAAAGTATCTCGGATTGGCCCATGATGGACCGCACGCTGTGGCCCAATCCGAAACTCAAAGATTTTCCGTTTCCCCTCGAACCCGAATGCGGTTGGGGACCGGGACCCGTCGCGACGGTGATTACTTCACGCGTCTGTCCGTGGCAGTGCGTTTTTTGCAACGAGTCGTCGTACATTCCGAACATGGGGCGCAAGAGCGTGGATCAGGTCATTGACGAATTGAATTTTCTTGACGCCAAGTACGGACCGCTCGGCTCGGTGGTGATTCACGATTCGATGTTTTTCCAGCAGCCAGCCTGGCTGCGCGAATGGTTGGAAAAATATCCGCGCAAAGCGCACAAGGTCTGGTCTTATTGGGCGGCGGGACGCAGTGACACGGTGCGGCAGTGGCCCGATTTGTTTGAAGCATTGGTGCGCGAAACGAACTGGAATGTGATTTCTATCGGCTTTGAATCGGGCAGCGACCGCGTGCTGAAAATCTTGAACAAAGAATGTACTGCGGAAGATAATCTGATTACGATCGAGCATCTGAATCGCATTGGCGACGACATGGAACGCGCGGGACAGGACCCACCCAAGTTTTGGGCGAATATCATGCTCGGCGTGCCGGGCGAACAACCCGAAGATGCGTTCGAGACGATGCGGATGTTGAAACGGATGAAGCGCGTGCTGCCCTCCATTTCGTACTATGCGCCGTATCCCGGCTCGCTGCTCGGCTATCAACTCATCGCCGAAGGCAAGTCGCTCATGTCCAAAGAAAACTATCATCGTTACCCGAACGACGAAAAGCTAAAGGGCATTGACTACAAGTTCTACAACGATTTGATGGCGGGCAAGTACGACGCGGAAATCAATAAAGGGATGAATGGGAACGCGCGCGGCGCAGAGCTCTACGCGGGGCAGTTGATAAAGGCGTAATCGGTAATTGTCAATAATCACAACATCGTGGACGGTTTTTTTGCCCCGGTCTATGTCAATAATCACAACATCGTGGACGGTTTTTTTGCCCCGGTCTAACCGGGGCAGTACTCACGACATCGTGTATGGTTTTGTCGAAATGCCGGTAACAGCGGGGAGACGGGTTCAGACAGTCGGAACTGACGCACTTTGATTTTGCGCCACGCGACATCCGCCGCGGACAGATGCCAAAAGGTGAGTGTTTGCTTCGCGGTATTGACACTCGCCAACACATACTGCCCGCGCCACCGCGTACCGACATTCCAGGTCTCATTTAACAGGCGCACCTGACCCTGTGCCTCCACTTTGCGAAAGAAATGAATGTAGCCGGCCGTGATCGGCAACCGTTCTGGAATCAACCCGCGCAACGCGCGCGTCAGGCACAAGGGGTGAAAGCCCTGCCGCAGTTGTCCCGGCGTTTTCCCACCGAGAGCCGGCGGTGCGTAGCGCGTGTGATACCAGCGCGCAAAGGTCGGGGCTTCGCGCTGCACATGGGCCAAGTTGCGAAAGTGTTCGCGGTTCCAGAAACCACGGCACCACAGACTGTGAAAGCCCTCGACGCCATACGCGCGGATGGGTATGACCGCCCTTGAAACAATCTTCGTTGTCGAATTGCTGAAACAGCGGCAATCCCAAATCTGCCCATGTTTCAAGGAGATGCTGACCGGTGGTGGCGCTCGTCTTGTCAGCATGTTGCGAGAGATGCGCCGCATGACTATAGTGGTCGAAGGTGTGAAAGTTGTGAATCGCTTCGCCGCCCTGCACATACCGAATAATAATATCGGTGGCATGCAAGACATTGTGCGTCCACGCCACGATGCCGGGATAATAGGCCGAGTCCTGTCCCGCACCTTGTGGATGAGTGAGTGCGTGCCGCATCAAGATGCGCTGAATCGTCGCAAGACTGGGTAAGGGTGTGATGTGCTGGCGTTCGAGTTCGGTGCGAATCGCACGCGCCCCAATGAAGCCATACTTGGTCTCCGGGGTGCGGGCGGCTTCCAAGGTGCGCCGCAGGTTCACCACGGCGCGCGCGACCGCCAAGGGGATGCATCGCGAGACCGTGTGCGGCGCACGGGAGGGGTCAGCGAAATCGGTCTTGGGATTGTGCCGATACTCGGCCCACCATTTCGCCACCCAACTCAGACTGCGGCGCAGTGCCTTGCTAATCGTGGGGCGCGATTGACCTTCTAAACGCCGTCGAATCGCCTCTTGCCGTAACTCCTGTTCAGGGGTGTAGGTATCCATAGCTCCTCCTTGGAGAAGAAGCTATGACAGACCGTCCACGATGTAATGAGTACTTTTGGCGGTTAGACCGTACACGATGTCGTGAGTGCTAAACCGTCCACGATGTTGTGATTATTGACA
>JACQWQ010000074.1 GCA_016209205.1 Chloroflexota bacterium | reverse complement strand
TGTACGAATTCTCGAAAGAGGTTTGAAACGATGTAACCGCTTCCTCTTATGTCTCATCGACACGGGGTCTGTGATGTACGAATTCTCGAAAGAGGTTTGACACTTTGCGCGCTTCTCTTTTCCAAATTCCAGATTGAAGTCAGTGATGTACGAATTCTCGAAAGAGGTTTGAAACTTTACGGCAACACCTTTTTGACCATCGCGTGATGAGTCAGTGATGTACGAATTCTCGAAAGAGGTTTGAAACGCGAGAGGGCTGAAGAAGCGACAGAGGGCGAGAGAGGGGCGCAGAGAGAAGAATTCGCGCATCCGTTTATCCTGACGAGTCATCACGCACACTGCCTTTCTTGCGCGCTATGCGTGATGACGCGTCACCGCTTTCCCTCCGTTGACCGCGAGGGGGTTGCCGACGCGCCGCCAACGGATGGAGCGAACGGATGAACGGAGCAGAACGCGCGCATCCGTTTATCCTGACGAGTCATCACGCACACTGCCTTTCTTGCGCGCTATGCGTGATGACGCGTCACCGCTTTCATCCGTTGACCGCGATGGTTACGAGAGAAGAAATCGCGCAAGGAGGATGCGACCAATACTGGTTACGCTTGAATCCTTGCCAAGCGCGAAAAAAGCGTAACCAACCATTTAGTTGGTTACGCTTTGCGATGGTGCGGTCTCGTCAATAGCTTAATCGTCCGCGCGTTAGTGGTTGCGCACAGGCATCTTTTATAATCCCGCTTTCGCCAATTCCTCTTTGAACGCGCGCAGCGCTTTCGTGTCCTCTTTGAGCTGGCGCAAATAATTTCCCCACCTCACGCTATCGTCCAAACGTTGGTAGAGGTTGCGCACGTGTACCAAGTACTGGACGGCTTGCGCGTACCGCCCGCGATTCCGCGCCTTGATAATCTGTTCCGCCGCGCTCAAGTAGATGCGCAGCGCTTCACGGGGATGCGTCGCTTCGGCTTGCGTTGCCACTTGCAGCCGCAGATCGGAATGAAAATAGGGATGGCTCGCTTGCATCTGTTCCACACTTGCGAGCGCCGCGCCAATCTGCTTTTCTTCGAGATAAATTTGGGTCAGCAGCGCGAAATTCTTTTGGCGGCGCAGTGCGTCGAGCAGTTCGTCATACAAGCTTTGCCAGGTCCCCAACGGCAGCGCGAGTTTCTTTAGCGTTTCATACTGAACGAGCGAGGGCTGGAGGTCAAAGAGTTTGCGCGCCCACTCCAGCGCGCCCGCCGCGTCGCCCTGCTGCTCGCCGCGTTCCATCAGCCATTCGAAAACACGCAAGTCTTTGGTCGTCCGCGCACGGTCGCGCATCAGACGCTCCACCAGCTCGTCCTGTTTGTGCCGCGTAAAAAGGTCCGCCAATCTCAACAGTTCGTAATCGCTCGCGCGCGCGACTTCTTGCGCTGCCTCTTCCACACGCTTTAACTCTAACAAACGCTCGACAAGATCGTTCAGCCGATGGGTCTCGCGGCAGAGCTGGAGGTATGCTTCGTCGTCAAGTTGGTCGGCGGTGAGGTCGAGTAAAAAGCCGCCATACACCTGCCGATGATAATTGTCGCTCCATTCATTGCCGGTGCGCCGCTGGCTCGCCGCGCGAACCCATTGAGCAACCTGCTCCTTCTCCGGCGCACTGGCGTGTGTGAGAATCAACCCCGGCGCTGCATCGCCCAAGCCAACGCCGCCAAAATCCACGTCAAAATGATAGACCTCGAATAGCGCATTCAAGAGTTGTTCGCGCAAATCCGCGTCGGCGAGGTCGGTTGCTTCGAGGCAGCTGCCCAAGCCATCTACCGCGTTCTGTATCACCTCTCCCAAGGCGCCGCTTTCATCGCTAAATTCTGCATAATGCGCGGTCACGCCCGCGGCGACCGCTTGGTACACGGCGGCGGCGTTGGCAACCTCCCCCTGTGCCAAGAATCCATCGCCAATCTCCACCGTCGCGCTCAGTTGCGTGGCGCTGTCATGTTCGGCGCCCCATTCGTACGCAGCGTGGCGAAACGCTGCGGCGACCTGCCGTTGATACACTTTCGGGTCCACCGGGCGATTGGACTGGGACCCTGTGGGCAACGGGACTTGGAGCAGGGATTCCAATTCGGGCACGCGCCGCAGCATTTGCTGGATGAGCGCGATCAATTCTTCTTTGCTGCGCCGTTCGAGCGCGGCATTAGTCTCTTCGACCTCGCGGACCTCGTCGGGGCGCTTGAGCGCGGTGAGGAGCAGTGCGGCGACATGTTTGCAGTGTCCGCCATCGCCAACGGGGCAAGAACAATACGCGTCAACAATCTTGCCCGCATCAACTGTCGCGCGCACGCGATAAGGACCGCCGCTCGAGCCATGGCACTCGGCTTTCAGCGCGTTGGCTGCGCGGCGTGCGTTGAAAATGTGACCGTCTCGAAAATAACTCGCGCCGCGCTGGAAACTTTGCTCGCCGATCCACTGGCGAATGACCGCTTCGCTGACATGGATCTGTGCGGGACCGTCCTTACGTGTTGCCATACATCTCTCACCTATTCCTGGCTCCGCGCCCGATACTGCACCGCTTCCGCCAAATGATGCGGTTCGATTTTTTCACTCTCTGCCAAATCCGCAATCGTGCGCGCGAGTTTGAGAATGCGATGAAACGCGCGAACGCATTTTCATCTTCATGTGCGTCGCAGGAACATTGAAGCGCGTTGGTCGTTGGATAGACAAAAGGTGAGTACCGTTTGAGCACGTCCGTTACTCTAACCTTTCAATGATTTGTGCCATTTCATCCGGCGTAAATGCCCGCAACGTTACGGTGCGAATGTTACCTTGGCGGCCCGCACCCAAAAGAAACCGATTAATGGTTTCATCATCGGGCGCCTCGGTAATCATGACCGCATCATACGGACCCATCGTCCACCATTCCGCGAGCAGTTTGATGCCTTCCTGATCTGCAATGCGCGAGGCAGACTTCACCCGGTTAGGATCATCTTTGATGGTTCGGATTCCCTGATCCGTTAGGTTAATCAGGCTAACATAGACTGGCATCTTCTCCTCCTTAAATCGCTGCGCCCAGACCGGCTTGCAGATTACTTGATTTGGGATGAAGGGAGAAATCATTGCGAGATCGGTGTAAAGGTCAGTTCCAAAAGATTGGAACACGCGGATTAGGCAGGGTCAACAGAAAAAATCGGTCATTTCCTCCTAGCCGGCTTCCTCTGCAGAGATTATTCCGCTTGATCAGGCGTAAGCGCAAATTCATAATCCCCCAACGCAATACAGACTGCCCACGGCAACACAGTACCCTACATCTTCATCGCAGTTAGTCACACGCAGGGAGGGTAACCCATCCTGCTCCTTGCCGTCCTCGACTCGATCGAACCCACAGGTTGACAGTGTAATGAGGAGGTAACACGATGTTAGCAGACAAGCAATTGAGCGAGCGAATTCCGTGTTACTGCGCGCTGTGTGTCTCGCGGTGTGGTTCCATGGCTGTCATCGAGAATGGTCGTTTCGTTGCCCTTGAACCAAATCCATCGCACCCCACCGGCAAGGCGCTGTGCGCCAAGGGGCGAGCGGCGCCAGAGCTCGTCTACCATCGGGACCGGTTGCGCTATCCCCTGAAGCGCACGCGGCCGAAGGGTGCTGCGGACCCGGGCTGGCAACGTATCAGTTGGGATGAAGCGCTCGACTTGACGGCTGCCAGATTGCGCGGGATTGCCAAAGCGCACGGTCCGGAGAGCGTCGTCTTTAGTGTGGTCTCCCCGTCTACATCAGCATCCGACGACTCGGTGGTCTGGATTCAGCGCCTGATGAACGCGTTTGCAAGTCCAAACCTGTGCGCTTCGATGGAACTGTGCGGATGGGGACGGTATCTTGCCACGACCTATACCTTTGGCGCAAGTGTTCCCGGCGTTTATATGCCTGACCTTGAGAATGCCGGATGCATCCCCTTCTGGGGCTGCAACCCAAACCTTGCCCGGCTGACTCATGCGACCGCCACGGTGGAAGCACTCAAGCGAGGTGCGCACCTGATCGTGGTTGACCCACGCCGCACTGGAGTCGCCAAAAAGGCAGATGTCTGGCTGCGGGTGCGCCCGGGTGCAGATGGCGCGCTTGCGCTCGGGATTGCCCATGTCATGATTACGCGCGGTTGGTACGATCGCGAATTTATCCGCGACTGGACGAATGGTCCACTGCTCGTGCGAACGGACAACGGTCATTTGCTGACCGAGAGCGAGATTGCCGAAAACGGCAGCGCGAAAAAGTATGTGGCGTGGAGCGAGGCGCTGGCAGCGCTCGACTTTTATGTGCACACGGATCTCTTTATGAATCCGACGGCCGAACTGGCAGATGTCGTACTGCCGGCGGCGAGTTGCTTTGAACGCGAGGCGCTCAAGGTCGGCTTTGAGGTGAGTCCGGACGCGCAATCGCTTGTGCAGCTGCGTCAGCGAGTGGTTGAGCCTCGGGGCGAAGCCCGCTCCGACGCCGAGATCGTCTTCGACCTCGCGAGCCGACTTGGTCTGGGCGCGCACTTTTGGAACGGCGACATCGAGGCAGCGTATCGCTATCAGTTGGGACCGTCTGGCGTGTCGCTGGAAATGCTCCGCGGGCAGCCGGGCGGAGTCCGGGTGTCACAACAAACGCGCTACCGCAAGTTCGTCGAGCAGGTGAACGGTGCACCTGACCGCCGCCGAGCGTGGTATCCGCCCCGGCGACTGGGTGAGCGTTGAAACGCCTGAAGGCAGTATTAGGGCGCGTGCGCGACTAAACGATTCTCTGGAGCCGCGTGTTGTCTGCGGTCAGCACGGCTGGTGGCAGTCTTGTCCGGACATCGGTGTGCCCGGCTATGATGCCTTTGATTCCGCCGGCGCTAACTTTAACCTTATCATCGGTAACGGGTTAATTGACCCAATCAGCGGCTCGGTTCCGCACCGCGCTTACCTCTGTCAGGTCCGCCGCGTGGAATAACAGCAATTGTTCGCGCCGCGTTATGATTTCAACGCCGCGCAAATGCTCGAGAATGTTTTCTTCTGTGATGTACGCATACAAGTTGTACCACGAACACCATCCCGTAATACGTTCCGCACGACGCGATGGGAGGGGCGATTTCGCCGCGACGATTTGCGCCCACTCGCGCAATGCGTCCTCGACAAAATTTCATTGCCGTCATCGCGCGCAAGCCGCCAGCACAAGGTCGAGGGAACGTGCGCCTTGACGCAGTGGGGTCTGCGTTTCGCCGTCCGTGCGAATGGCATATACCAAATCTTGCAGCTGCGCGGCAAACACATCGCGGGCAGAGGCGGTGACCTGCGGCGCCAGATTGGGTGCGGTCGTCGGCGTAATTGTCCCGCAAAGGCGCGCGTTTTTTCAACATCACGCCCGCAGCACGCGACGAGTTCAACCTCGTCAGCCAGTGATTGCGCGGCGCGCGCGTGTTTGTGCGCGATACTGCCGACGCCGAGAATGCCTGCGCGTAAATTTTTCATTCCGCGTCCATTGCGATGAAATCGAGCGCGAGTCCTGCCGTCCACGCAAACTCTTTGCCGCCCAAACCTGTGCCGTCACGCGGGTCATAATATTCGCGCAGTCCGCGCGTTTCCATCAACGCGAGACTTGACGCCAGCAGTTCTGCCGCGTGGGAATGCAAGCGATAGCGTTTCAAGCCCCGCACCATCAACCAATTCGTCATCATCCATACGGGGCCGCACCAATAGCGGCGCGGCGCATAGTCAGGTTCATTTTTTGCCGTGGATGGAACGCGATAGCCGGATTTTTCATCCGGCGCGTATTCGTTCGGGTTGTCGTAATGCTCACGCATCAAGCGCGTGACTTGGGTCGAAGCCGCGAGTCCCGCATAGAGCGGCGCGAACGTCGCACACGTATTCACAGGAATCGCCGCGCCCGCGCGCACATCGTAATCCAGATACAGTCCGCGTTCCGCATCCCAAAATCGCGCGTTAAAAAACGCGCGCGTTTTTTCAATCCACGCCTGAATCTCGCCGGTGTCTGCGCCAATCGCATTCCCAAGGAACAATAAATCCTGGTTGGCTTGATGCAAAATCGAACAGAACAAAACATCTTGCACCAGAAACGGATGCGCGTGCATGATGCGCGCATCGTCCCACTGCACACGGCGTCCACGGTCAATCAAAAACACAAACCGTTCGTAATCCTCCGCACGCGGGCGTTCGTCAGGATGCACATGGGTCATGTCGCGCCGCGTATAAGCAGGCACGTCGTACGGCGTGAGCTGGTCCAGCACGGCGAGCCAGCGCGGCGAATTGTCGGTCCCCGATTCCCACGGATGAATCAAACACGGCAAGCCCGTGCCATCCGCGTCGCGCGCCGTGTGCAGCCAGCGATGCCACGCCAGAATTTTTGGAAAAATCTCGCGCAAAAAATTTTCTTGTTCCGGCTCTTGCGCCAAGCGCTCATGCATCCGCCGCACGATCGTCGCCAGCACCGGCGGCTGGGTCAAACCCGATGCAAGCACCGTACCGCCGTGCGCCAAACCTTGCGTCTGCCAAAATTCGGGAGGCGGAAAATAATCGGATGCACCGTGATGATAAATAATGTGCGGCGCCATGCCGCTGCGCCACTGTGCGCGGAGCAGCGCGCGAATTTCCGTACGCGCGCGTGCCACATCAAAATACGACCAGCCGAGCGCAATACACGCGGCATCCCAATTCCATTGGTGCGGATATTGGTACGGCGAGGGGGTCGTAAAATCGCGCCGGTCATTCCATCGCAAAACGCGCTGCGCGTCCGCGCGCAGCGCCGCATGATTCGATTCATTCTGTTGCGCGGTCATACGTGGAGATCATTTTAATTCTGTCGAACCGCTCGCGTCATAACGCACGCCCGTTTCGGGGTCGAACCAGCGTACTTGTTTCGGCTCAAGGCGGAGATAAATCGTTTGGTCGGGCGCGATATTGAAATCCATCCGCGTTTGGACTTTGATGGGCGTCTCGCCCACTTGAACGGTCAACAAGAGATGCGAACCGAGCGGCTCGACGACGAGCACGCGCGCGGGAACGGCATCGGGTGATCGCTGCGCGCTCGCTTCGATATTTTCGGCGCGGATGCCCATCAACAAGTCTTGTCCCGCTTGCACATTTGCGGGCAATGCGGCGCGGATGGGCTGCCCGCCAAGGTTGAGGGCGAATGCGCCGTTCATGCTCTTTACTGTGCCGCGCAAAAAGTTCATCGGCGGCGTGCCAATAAAACCGCCGACGAACAACGAACCGGGATAGTCGTACACTTGCGTCGGCGCATCCACCTGAACGATGGCTCCATTCTCCATCACCGCGATCCGGTCGCCCATGCTCAAAGCTTCGATTTGGTCGTGCGTGACATACACGGTCGTGGTTTGTACTTGTTGCAGCAAGCGTTTCAATTCGGCGCGCGCTTGCAAACGCAAGAGCGCGTCGAGATTCGACAACGGTTCGTCCATGAGCAGCACCTGCGGTTCCATCACCAGCCCCCGCGCGACGGCGACGCGCTGCCGCTGTCCGCCCGATAATTGCGCGGGATACCGTTCCAAAAAATTTTCGATGCGCATCATGCCGGCGGCATTGTTCACGCGCTGTTTTACTTCCGCATTCGGACGTTTCTGCATCCGCAGTCCGAACGCGATATTTTCGAAAACGGTGAGATGTGGAAAGACCGCGTAACTTTGAAACACCATCGCGATCTTGCGTTTGCGCGGCGGTTCGTCGGTCACATCGCGCCCGCCGATAAAAATGCGCCCGCGTTCGGGATATTCCAAGCCCGCAATACAGCGCAAGAGCGTCGTTTTGCCGCAGCCGCTCGGACCGAGCAGCACCATGAATTCGCGGTCTTGAACCGTGAGCGAAACATCTTTTAGCGCCGCAACTTTGCCTTTGCTGAAATACTTCCAAACGCCTTGAATGCGAATTTCACTCATTTTTGGGGGTAAGGTGGCGGGTGACGGGTGACGGGGTTTTGCCCCGTCACCCGTCACCCGTCACTTTTTCTTGTCACCCGTCACTTTACTACCTGTCCCCACATGCCCAACAAATAGCGGCGCATGAAAAAGATATACAGAAGCGAGGGCGCGATCAAAAAGAAACCCGCCGCGTACCGAAAGGGCAGCGGCGCGCCCACATCCGCGATTTGTGAGAGGACGAGCGCGGGCAATGTCCGATTGCGCTGTGTCAGAATCGTCGCGGCGAACGTTTCATTCCACGAGAGCACGAAGGTAAAAATGGCCGCGGCGGCCAGTCCCGGCAGCGCGAGCGGCAGCGCCACTTTGATAAAGGCTTGCGCGCGATTGCAGCCCAACGTTTGCGCGGCTTCTTCCAGCTCGCGCGAGACGCCGATGAAAATACTGCTCGTGACGAGAATGGTGGTCGGCAGCGCCATCGCGGTGTGCGCGAACGCAACGCCCCACAACGTATCATACAAATTCCATTGAATGTAATTCACCGCGAGCGGAATCGAGAGAATCACAATCGGAAACGCGCGGGTGGTGAGAATCAGCATTTTGTAGGAATCGCGTCCGCGAAAGAAAAAACGCGCGAGCGCATAGCCCGCAGGCGCGCCGACGAGCAGCGAAAATACGAGTGTCAAAATGCCGACGATGATGCTGTTCAACAAGGCGGACTGCACACCGCGCGCATTCCAAAAGAATAACATGGTCTCGGCGGTGAGCGTTTGGGGAAGGATGGATTTCGGATACGCAAAAATCGCTTGCTGCGGGCTGAACGCCGAAATGAAAATCAAATAAATCGGCACGAGAAAAAATAACGAGATGGTAATCGCCGCCGCGTATAACGCGAGGCGTCCCAGTGTTTTGGCAAAGGTTGGTTTGTTTGCCGCCGCGTTCAAGGGCATTTCCTCGGATGGCGCAAGCGGACGCGGCATTGTCTTGGTTTGTGCGCTCATCGTCCCATCTCCGCTTCACTGGTCCGCAGTAAACGCAAATACACGCCCGTCGTCACCAACGAAATGGTCAAAATCAAAAGCGCATACACCGCCGCGCCATTCGGATTCAATTCCGCATACCGATTGTACGCTTCACTCGCGAGCACGGGCATCGCGCGCCCCGCCAGCGCAATCACGACCGCGAATACTTGAAACGCCAGAATCGTGCGCAGAATTAACGCGACTTGCAAGCTCGGACGAATCATCGGCAGGGTGACGTGCCACAGGCGCTGCCAACGCGTCGCGCCAAATACTTCGGCAGCTTCCAAATAATCGTCGGGAATCAATTGCAAACCGGCGACCACAATCACCATCACGATAGCCGTCGCGCGCCACACTTCCGCAATCACGACCGCCATGAGCAGCGTGCCGTAATTTTCATAACTCAACCACGAGAACGCAATGGGCATGATGCCTGTCGTGCGCAAAACCGAATTTAAAAAACCGCGGTCGCTAAAAACCGCAAGCCACACCAAGCCCGCGGCAAGGTCAGACACTGCGAGCGGAATCGTCCAAAAATACAAAAAGAGCGCCGACCCTTTTAGCTTGGCTTGAATCAGCAAGCCCATCGCAATGGCAAAAGCAAATTGCAGCGGTATCGCAATCAGGATAATGAGAAAGGTGTTGCGCAGCGCGTCGGTGAAATTTACATCGCGCACCATGCGTTCGAGATACTGCATTGTCCAGGCGCCATCGGGTGTACGCACGGACAGAATCAATGCCTGCACCATGGGCCACGCAAAAAAGATGAGCATAAAGAGCATGGAAGGCAGCAGCAGCAGGTACGGCAGCGCGCTTTCCATGCGGCGCGCAAACGTTTTATTCGTCAGGGGAGAGGTAAGCGGAGGTGCGAGCGCGTCCCCGGTGTATTGAGGTGTCGCCATTTGCAAAAAGTAATCAGTTGTCAGTGACCAGTAACCAGTCGCCAGTGACCAGTAACCAGTAATCAGTTGCCGATGACTGACTGCTGATCACTGATCACTGACAACTGATCACTGATTACTGCACCTGACACGGACCGTCACTCGGCGGGTCCGGCGCCCAACATTTGGCTTTGACTTCGTTGAGGATATTTTGCATCAACGTCGCCTGTTCATTCAACACCGTTTGGATGTCTTCGTTCTTGATGACGATGCGTTGGAAGGTGTCGTTATACACTTTGTTCCAATCGCCGCCTTTGGGTCCGAGTCCGACCGGCAAGAGCGCGGGCAGCGCATCCGGTGAGGATTGAAGTACCGCAATCGCATCCGCTTCCAGTTTCACGCCCGGCGGCAAGTTGCTCGTGTCCGCGCCTTGCACGACGGGGAAGAAACCGAGATTCTGCGCGACGAGCGTTTGTGTCTTGGGGTCGGTCAAGTACGTAATCAATTGTTCTGCTTCCGCGCGATTCGGACCGCCAACGGGAAGGGCAAGCGCAGTCAGCACCGGCATGTAGGCGCGCCCTTTCGGACCGGCGGGCGCCGGGAACGTAACAAACTGGTTGGGGTTGGCGTCGAGCGCAGGTTTCAAACGCGCGATGTGGTCCCACGCAATCAGCACCTCGCCCGATTGCAAGGGTTCCGACATATTGTTGTAATTCGTGGAAGCAGGATTTACATACTTCCACATTTCCTTAAAGTCCGTCCACATCTTCACCGCATCCGCGCTCTTGAACCCGCCGACCGCGGTGCCGGTATAGGACGGATAGAGATAGCCCTGCCAGAAACGATGAATCAACCCTTGCGGACCGACCGGAAAACCGAGCACGCGCTGCCCTGTGCCCTTTTGCGCGTTCGCCGCCCATTCGCGCAATTGGTCGTAGGTGAGTTTGTTGATGTCCGCGCCTTGGGGCAAATACTGGAGCGCGTCTTTGTTGGCGACCATGATGTAGGTCGCCTGCGCCCACGGCACATAGTAATGCTTGTCCGTGCCCATTTGACTGAGCTCGAGGTACGTTTCGGGGAATT
The DNA here is from genome assembly GCA_016209205.1 of Chloroflexota bacterium. Taxonomy (GTDB): domain Bacteria; phylum Chloroflexota; class Anaerolineae; order UBA4142; family SHND01; genus SHND01. Next base: position 12,698 of record JACQWQ010000074.1, on the reverse strand, counting down.
TGCGGTCGCTCAGCTTATTTAAAAGTGGTGTGACATCGTCGAGCAGACCTGCATTAATGAACGCAGGAAAGTCGCCGTGCTGCCCGCCGATGAGCGCGATATTGACCTTGCCTGCCTTTTGCTGTGCCAGCGGAATATCCACAAAGGGACCGGCTGCCTGCGGTTGGAAATCCACCAGCATCGGCGCGTCTTTCAAGATTACATTCCGCATGGTTTCGGCTTCGTTGACGGGCGCGAACTGCGACGAGTGGAAAATGATGCCGCCGTTCGGCGTGGGCGGTGGATTGGTGGGCGTGGCGTTGCCTGCGGGCGCCGTCGTCGGCGCGGGCGGATTGGTGGCGGCAGGCGCGCTGGTTGCCGCAGGGGCCGAAGTCGGCGGCGCAGAGGTTGGTTGCGCTTGCGTCCCACACGCGGTGAGGACGAGGGCTGCCGCAAGAATCAAAGCGAACAGGGTTACTGTTGAGCGTAACGAAGCATTCATCTTTTCTCCTCCTTGTGAATCAATGTTTGGCATGGTTCAAGTTAGATTGACACTGTCATTCTGAGCGGAGCGAAGAATCTCTGGCTGACCGAACTAGAGATTCTTCGCTCCGCTGCACAGGACTTGTCATATCGAGCGGGTTTCGAGCGCAGTCGAGAAAGATATCTCACTCCGTTCGATATGACAGTCCTGAGCCCATACAGCCCCTGCGGGCTGACCATCTCAGAATGACAATCTAACTCTTCCGCTTTCTGAACCATGCCCAATGTTTGTTAACCAAACGATATTAAACTTTATCGGAATTAACTTTATGATCCACAAAGGACACGAAGGAACACAAAGTTTTCGCTTGTTTTCGTGACCTTCGTGGAAAGCAAATTCTTATTTCCGACAAAGTCTATTAGGTTCTTGATAGAAGCGCCTCCTTCAGCGGTGATGGGCAACACGTCATCCGGCGGTGGATTCGCGGATGATTAATTCGGGTTGCAAAATGATTTGCGATGGTTCGAGCGGTTCGTTTTGAATCAGCGCAATCAGCATGGTGACGAGCTTGCGCGCGGTTTCGTACACGGGCTGTCGAAGTGTGGTAAGCGGCGGCTGGGTGTGCTCGGATACTTCGGTGCCATCATAGCCCGCCACGGCGAGGTCGCGCCCGACGACGATCCCGCGTTCACGCGCCGCGCGCAAGACTCCTTCGGCAGTCAAGTCATTTGCGCCAATGATGGCGGTGGGTGGTTTTCGTAACTGGAACAAAGACTGCGCGGCGTGATAACCTCCCGCACGGGTCAAGTCGCCTTGACACACGAGCGTCTTATCCAATGGAATGTTTGCGGCGCTCAAGCCGTTTTGATAGCCCGCATAGCGGTCGCGCTGCAGCGTAAATTTTTCCGGTGCGCCGATATAAGCGATGCGGCGGTGTCCGCGTTCGACGAGATGTTTTACCAACAAAGCAAAACCCGCGCGCGAATCAATTTCAATAAAGGGAAATTTGGTTTTGCTCTGCGTTCGCCCGTGCATCACAAAGGGTACATGGTTTCGCTGTAGGTACTCTACCCGCCAATCCTCGAGACGCAAACGACTCAAAATGATGCCGTCCACGAGGCGACTTGACACCCAGCGAGCGTAAAGCTGTTTTTCTTTCTCCGTGTCGGGTGTGGCAGTCGAGATGAGCAAATCGAAATTATGCGAGACCGCCTGGTCGCCCAGCCCGGCAATAAATTCGGAAAAGAACGGGTCTGTAAAACGCGTGCCGCTGGCGGGAATCACATAGCCGATGATGTCCGCGCGTTGGCGGCGGAGGTTGCGCGCGGCGCGGCTCGGCACATAGCCCATCTTGCGCGCAGTACTGCGAACGCGTTCGCGGGTGGTGTGCGCCACATCGTCATAGTCGTCGAGCGCGCGCGAAACGGTGGTGATAGACAGGTTCAGTTTTTTCGCGACATCGCGAATCGTCACCGCCATATTTTTTCCAAAACGTTTTGGATTCTCGTGCTATACTAGACTAGAAGTTTCCGAATGTCAATAGAAGTTTTTCTGGTGATTACTCACAAATGTTAAGAGGCAGTGGCAATGCAAGCGCATTGCATACTGCCGGAGGGCGACGCGCAGTCCAACTGCGCTTTAACAATCTGTGGGTAATCACCAGAAATTTTTTGACATGGGTGAGGCTCGAACATCTCACTTCCCCGCGCGAATTTTGGACCGACTATCCACTGCCGACGGTTTCGGTGAGTGATCCAAGTATCGCGGGACCAGTCCGTTCTTGAATAAACGTTGGGACGCCGAACGACGTTTGTTCGTACAGGGCGACCACGCGCCCGCGTATCCGGTGACAAATTGAGGTTATGAAAAAGTCGGAGAAATTGTAGAAATCAGAAGCGCGGTGACGCGCGTCCAACGCGGCGACCGCATTTGGGGAACGTGAGGGCACAAGAGCACACACGTGGCAGACGAATCATGGGCGGCGGCGCGCGTGCTGGATACAGCGCTCGATGCGCGCGGTGGAATTTTTCCGCATGTGGGCGCGATTGCGCTGAACGTCGTACTCGATGCGGACATTCACATCGGCGAGTAGGTGGCGATTTTTGGACAGGGCGTGATGGGGCTTGCGGTGACGCAGCTCGCGCGTTTGAATGGCGCCACGGTCATTGCAGTAGATACAATGCCGCGGCGTCTCGCGCTCGTGCAAGAACTGGGCGCGGAATATACACTCGATGCCAACGCGTTCGATGCCGCGCAAGCTATCAAAGCATTGACTAACCATCGCGGCGCGGACGTGTCCATCGAAATCACGGGCGCGTACAACGCGCTGCAGAGTGCCGTGCGCGCCGCCGCGTACAATTCGCGCGTTGTCGTCGCGGGATTTTTCCAGGGCGATGGGCGCGGTGTCTTTCTGGGTGAAGAGTTTCATCACAACCGCATTCAAATCATCGCGTCCCAAATTTCGGGCAGCGCGCCGCGCCTCGCGTATCGCTGGGACCGGTTGCGTTTGAATCAAACCATCATGCAGCTGCAAGCGCAGGGTAGACTCAAGCTCACGTGTTTGATTTCACATACGTTTGAGGCGCAACAGGCAGCCCAAGCCTTGCGCTTACTTGACGAACACACCGCCGATGTGGTTCAGGTGGTGCTTGAATTTTAATTTGAATTACTCAATGTGCAACTTTGACGCGAAATCGAAACGATGCATTTGTCCTCCAACGGTTGGCGCACCACTTCCAGACTGCGCGCATCAATTTCGACCACCTGTCCAAAAGGTCGCAATCTGTTCGCAAAATTAGTCCACGCTTATTCTAGCGAGTGCTTGCAACTATTTTATCCGCGCTCCCGTTCCATAGGGCAGCCGCACCATCATATTCTGCTCGACTATGCACATCCCTTTGAGTTCCATCAAGGCAAGGGTAGACGTGACCTGCGCGATGGGCAAGCCGGATTGTTCACGGAGTTCGTCCACATGCATTGGATCGGCAGAAAGATATTTGATCAAGACCGCTTCGGTATCATTGGACGGAACAATCGTGCGCGCGGCTTGCTTTTCGGCGATCATTGTCAAGTTCAATTCTTCGAGAATGTCTTGCACGCTCGTGACCAGTTTCGCACGACTTTCGCGAATGAGCTTGTTCGGACCGCGCGATTCGCGGCGAAAGATGTTGCCGGGAATCGCAAATACTTCGCGGTCTTGCTCCAACGCGAAATCGCACGTAATTATCGCGCCGCTTTGTTCGTCGCCTTCGACCAGCAGCACGCCGAGCGCCAAGCCGCTGATAATGCGATTGCGCGGCGGAAAATTTGCCGCGTCGGGTTTCATGCCGATGGGATAATCGCTGAGGAGCGCGCCGCGTTCCACGATCATGCGCGCGAGTTTTGCATGTTCCGGTGGATACACTTGGTCAATGCCGTTGCCCAAAACGGCGATCGTGCGTCCGTTCGCGTCGAGTGCGGCAACGTGCGCGGCGGCGTCAATCCCGCGCGCCAGTCCGCTCACGATCGTCATTTTATTCTGCGCGAGTTCGGTCACCAAGGTGCGCGCAATTTCTTTGCCGTACGCGCTGGCCCGCCGCGTGCCGACGACCGCGAGCGCCCAATCATCTGCGGGCGCGAGCGCGCCTTTGACATACAACACGGGCGGGGGCAGGGGAATTTCTTTCAGGCGGCGCGGATACGCGTCGTCGTCCCACGTGAGAATGGCATCGCACGCTTGACGCGCCTTGTCCGTTTCCGCAGCGAGGTCGAGTTCTTGACGCGCGCGCAATAAATTTTCAATCGCGCGCTTGTCGAGTCCCGCTTGCACGAGCTCGAATGCGCCTGCTGTCCACGCCGTCGCCAAGTCGCCAAAAAAATCCAACAAGCGTTGCAGTTTTGCTGGACCGATGCCGCTGACGCGATTGAATCCGATGAAATATCGTATATCCGTCATGCGGCGAGAATACCACAAACAAAAACAGGGCGCAATCGCGTGTACCGCGCGCGCCCTGCGGCGTGGGTGGGGATTATTCCCCCTTACTTGACGGAAATATCGTCTACAAAAAACGCGCTCTTGAGAGTCGAATCGGTGGTGGCGGTGAAACGCAAGCGCACGGTCTGTCCGGCAAAACTTGCCATGCTCAGCGTATCTTGCCTCCATGCCCGGCGCGCGTTTCTATTGCTCCAGGTGCGTAGAGTGGCGAGGAGCGCGCCATCGCTGGAAAAAACTTGGACGCGCAAATAATCGTACGCTCTGGTCTTGCCTTCGCTGCTCGTCTGATACCACCAGTACGTCAGCGTTGCGTTGGCGGGGACGGTGATGGTTTGCTCGATGGCTTCACTGCATTTGTTGTAATTGCAGAAATACGCGCTGTACAAGCCCGTGCGCGGTCTGGTCTGGTCAATGATTTGATAGCCCGCGCTCGAAGATTCCGTCCAACCGTTTCCGGGGCCGCTTTCAAAACCGGGATTCTGAACGACGTTGGTTCCGCCCGGAACGGGTGTGGGAGTTGCGGTCGGATTGGGCGCGGGGGTCGGTGTGCTCGTGGGAGGTGTCGCGCCAAAAATCGAATACAGTAATTTGTTGGGCGAATTGGTCCCGGGGTTGGTGACTTTATTCGTCGTGGCATTGCCGACAATCGCATCGCGCACCGCCGCGGGCGCGGCGCTCGCATTGCTTTGCAGATACAACGCGGCGACCCCGGCGACGTGCGGCGATGCCATCGAAGTGCCGCTCATGACGGTGGTGGCGGTATTGCTGGAAATGCCCGCTGAGGTAATGGACGAACCGGGCGCGAACAGATCGAGACACGTGCCGTAATTGGAATACGACGCGCGCGCATCGGAACTGGTGGTCGCGCCGACGGTAATCGCTTCGGCAGTACGCGCGGGTGATTTGTTGCACGCGTCGGCAGATTCATTGCCTGCCGCCAACGCATAGACCACGCCTGCGCTGATGGAATTGCGCACCGCGTTGTCCAAAGACGTTGACGCGCCGCCGCCGAGCGACATGTTGGCGACGGCGGGCTTGACGCGATTTTGGGTGACCCAATCCACACCGGCAATGACGCCCGAAGTCGTGCCGGTACCGCTGCAATCGAGCACGCGCACGGCATACAAGTTTACGCTTTTCGCGACGCCGTACGTCGCGCCGCCGATGGTGCCTGAAACGTGCGTGCCATGACCGTGGCAGTCGTTTGTGCCGTTGCCGTCGTTGATGGCGGTATAACCGCTGGATGCGCGTCCGCCAAATTCGGAATGGGTGGTTTTGATGCCCGTGTCAATGACATAGACGCGCACGCCGGAACCGGTCACGTTGTACGTGTATACATTGTCCAGCGGCAAATTACGTTGGTCAATCCGGTCCAAGCCCCACGTCGCGTTGGTTTGCGAGGTTGCCAATTCGCGCGCTGCATCGGCTTGCGTGAATTGGTCCGCGAGCGCGACGCGTTTGTCTTGTTCGATAAATTCAATCTGCGGATTCTGGCGCAATTGGCGGACGGCTTTTTTGGGCAGGCGCGCGGCAAAGCCGTTGAGCGCGGCGCGGTACTCGAACAAAATCACGCCGCCGAAATCCTTGATTACACGCGCGGTGGTTTCGCGCATGTTGCGTTCCCCCGCCGTGTCTTTGAAAACGATGATGTATTGATTTGGAATTTTCGCGGGCGCGTCCGTTCCCCACAGCGGCGCGCGGAGGGGCAGGGATGCGCCGGCATTCGTGGTTGCGCCGGGTGAGGCGAACGCCCAGGTCAATAGAAACGACCAAACGAGCAAGCTACTCCATCGAAGGGTGCGTGTGAACATGATAACCTCTTTCGCGTGCGCTTTCGACCGGCAAAGCGGAATCAACTGTATTGTACAGACGTAGCATAGGCGCGTTTTGGCGCGCCGTAAACCCGTCTTTTTTCCTACAAGTCAACGAGGCCGGGGAGCAGCTCGACGGTCATGGTTTTGGCGTCGAGGTCAATTTTTTTGACGACGCTTTGGATGGCGGGGAGGAGAATTTCTTTGCCTTGGGGTGTACGGACGAGATACACATCATTCGCGCCCGTTTCGAGGATTTCGGCGACGACGCCGAGGGATTCATCGGCGGGCGTGACGACGTTCAGCCCGATGATTTCGTGATGATAGTATTGCCCCCGTTTTAGTTTCGCCGCTTCCTCCATCGGAATTTGAATCAGTTCGCCGCGTAGTTTCGCCACAGAGGTATCGGTGTCCAAGCCGACGAATTTCAAAAGGGCGTACCCGGAATGCAAACGCGCGCGTTCCACTTGATACGCGCGCGCTTGGGGTCCGAGATACAAGGTTTTATGTTTGATCAAACGGTTCGGGTAATCCGTTAAGATCTTGATTTTCACCTCGCCGCGATAACCCCACGGTTTCAGGACCTCACCCACGACGAGGTAGTGTTGATTGTCGGCGGACATCAGGCAAAAAAAAGGACCTGACAGGTTTTTACCGCAATGGTTTTGCTTGGGGCGGGCGCGCCGTACTGCGCGTCCGCGTCACCTGTCACGTTGCTTTAGAAACCTGTCAGGTCTCGTACGACCTACACATGGTGAACCGTTTCGGCGTTCGGATGGCTGACATTGCCGTTGCTGTCGAGAATTTCGAGCGTGGCGCGTTTGCCCTGCCGAATCGCCGCGATGCGAACGAGCGTGCGGAGCGAATTGACGACGCGCCCGCCTTTGCCAATAATGCGTCCCATATCTTCGGGCGCGACTTGCAATTCGACATTGACGGCATGTGCATTTTCAGTCGTCTTGACATGTACCTGATTTGGATCGTCCACCAACGACTTGGTGATATATTCGACGAGTTCTTGAATGTTCATACTTCTCTCTTACTCTGTGCCGGGCAAAGCGGTGCACGGACGGGGGCTTGTATCTCTGCCAAGCACAATACAAACGGGCCGCCGCAGAACAAACTAGCCCTCTGATTTTTGATCTGCGCCTTCTGCCGCCGCTGCGGGAGCGTTGGTCTTTTTGCGTTGGTGATAATACTTGTCGGTGATGCCCGCAATTTTGAGCAAGCGCCCTACGGAATCGGTCGGCGTTGCGCCCGCTTGAAGCCAATAGTTCACGCGGTCGGCTTTGAGTTGTACGAGCGGCGGGTTTTGCCGTGGATCGTACAAGCCGAGATTTTCGATATACTTGCCGTCACGTTTGCTGCGTTGTTCTTGGATGACCACGCGATAGGTTGGTTGTTTTTTCATGCCCATGCGGGTCAATTTGATTTTCGTAGCCATGGCTTGACGAGTACTCCTTGTGTTCGCGCATCGCATATCGCGAATAGGGACGCGCGGTTGGTTTACGTTTTTATGGTTCCTGTCGAGCGCAGTGAGATTTCTCGCTTCGCTGCTCAGGACTTGTCATATCGAAGGGACTGAGATATCTCGCTCCGCTCGATATGACAGTTCTCGGCTCACACAGCCCGGTGGGGCTGACCATCTGCTCAGGACTTGTCATATCGAAGGGACTGAGATATCTCGCTCCGCTCGATATGACAGTTCTCGGCTCACACAGCCCGGTGGGGCTGACCATCTCGAAATGACATTTGGTTGATCTATCCTAACCCCGGAAATCCCGGGATGCGCGGCAGACCGCGTCCGCCTTTGCCGCCGCGGCCGAGCTGCTGCATGAGTTTTTGCATTTGCTTGAACTCGCGCATCAGTTCGTTCACGTCTTGCACGGTGGTCCCGCTGCCGGCGGCGATGCGTTGGCGGCGGCGCGCGTTCAAAACGTCGGGGTGGCGGCGTTCCCCGGGCGTCATCGAATGGATGATCGCTTCGATGCGCTTGAATTGTTTTTCCGTCTGTTCTTCGGGAATCTCTTTGGCGTACTGCGAGAAACCCGGAATCATACCCATGATTTGCGTCAGCGGGCCCAGCTTTTTGATTTGCTGCATCTGCGTTAGAAAATCTTCCAGCGTGAACTGCGCCTTGAGCAGTTTTTCCGCCGCTTGACGCGCTTGCTCCTGGTCGAGATTCTGCTGCGCGCGTTCGATGAGGGTCAAGACATCGCCCATGCCGAGGATGCGTGAGGCGAGCCGGTCCGGGTAAAAGGGTTCCAATGCATCGGCTTTTTCGCCGACGCCGAGGAATTTGATTGGAACGCCCGTTACGGAACGCACCGACAGCGCCGCGCCGCCGCGCGCATCGCCGTCCACTTTGGTCAGAATCAGCCCCGTCAGCCCGACGCGCTTGTTGAATTCATCCGCGACGCGCACGGCTTCTTGACCGGTCATCGAGTCCACAATCAAAAGCGCCTCTTGCGGCGACGTGCGGCTCTTGACCTGTTCCAATTCCTTCATCAAATCGTCGTCAATGTGGAGGCGCCCTGCCGTATCCAGCAAGACGACGGTATAGTTTGCCTGCGAGGCATGTTTCACCGCGTCGGCGCAAATCTGCGGCGGCGCGATTTTCGGGTCCTCGGCAAACACGTTAATGTCCAACTGTTTGCCCAACGTTTGCAATTGTTGAATGGCAGCGGGGCGACGGGTGTCCGCCGCGACGAGGAGCGGACGCTGTCCCTGTTTGCGCAGGTGCAGCGCGAGTTTCGCGGCGGTGGTCGTTTTACCGGACCCTTGCAGACCGATGAGCATAACCACGTGCGGCGCGGGTCCCGCCAAATCCAATTTGGCGGGTTCGCCCAACGTCGCGATCAATTCTTCATTGACAATCTTGATGACGGAATGCGCGGGAGTCAGCGATTGGAGCACCTCTGCGCCAACCGCGCGCGCGCGTACCCGGTCAAGGAATTGACGAACGACTTTTAGATTGACATCCGCTTCCAGCAGCGCCAGGCGCACTTCGCGGAGGGCAATATCAACGTCGGCTTCGGTCAGCTTGCCTTTGCCCGAAAGGCGTTTGAACACGCCTTCAAGTTTGTCGGAGAGGGTCTCGAACATAGGCATTCTATTATATGCACAAAAGTGCGCTGAGCAAACATGTTTTTGGTGATAGATTGATTACAGTTAAAGAAACCGCGCCCCTTTTCCGCCGCCAAGCGGGAAAAAAAGCGCGGTTTCTGTCAAATTGCTTTCAGCCCGTTGGGAAAATCACAATTCCCCAAGCCGGTTTTCGATTTCTTGCTGTGTCTGTGCGAACGAAAAATGTGGCTGAATTCCTTTGAGCGCATTCTCCCACGCCCGTTCCAACAACGGTGCGTATTGCGCGTCCAATTCTGCGCGCAGCACCACGCCCTTTTCCGCCGCGAGGCGCTGCGCCAAATCCCGCGTCTTGGAAACATCCAATGCGTTCGCGCCGTGCGTCAAAATAAACCACAAGTCGAACACATCGCGGGCGCGCGGTTTTTGCGAATACAAAACAATGCGTTCCGCCGCCAATTCTTCCAACGCGACCGCGCGCACGTTTGTTTCACACCCATCGCCAAAGGGATGTAGCAGCGCGCCCGTCGCCGGTTCAAGTCGCGTTGGCGTGGGCACAAAACGCGCGACAATGAGCGGTTGCGCGGCAGAGCGCCGCCCAAGCGGTCCCGTAAATTCGATGCGCGCTGCGGTGGGCTGAACACTGTGCAGTTTGAATTGCAGCCCCGACGCGCGCGCCGCATCCGTCACCGCCGCGTCGAGTGCGCGTTCCAGCGTCGCATCGTCTAAACTTGCCGCGCGCGCGAAATCGGCATCCTCGACGCGCGGGTAATTTTCAAAATATGCGTTCGCCAGCGCGGACGCGCCGCGCAGCGTCAACGCGTTGGCCAATTCCGCGCGGTCAAAGATGCCCTTGAGCAGCCAATCGAGCGCGTAGATTTTTTCAACCGCGCTGATTTCCACCTGCCACGCGACCGATTTTTTCCGCAATTCGCCGAAGGAAATCATTACCAATGAATCCACGAATTACACGAATCAAATTTAGAAAATTTGTGTTATACGAACGCGATTATACCCTTGTTTTCAAAACCTGTGAGGTCAGCGCGCAGCAAAGACCCTCAGAGGTTTAGAACATGTTCTATATTTTCTTTGTGCTATAATTTTCGGAAGCTTGTCACAGTCGCTTTATTCCACATGAACTTTTCCGCACTCAATTTCACTTTACTCGCGCTCGCGCTCTTGTTTCTCGCGCTGCTGCTATCGAGCGCGTTGAGCGGCGCGCCGGGCATGGTCTATTTCGCTTTTGCGCCCGCGCTGGTTTGGGGCATCGTGCTGGCGCTCCAAGGACGACGCTAAAAATGGTGGATACGACCTTTCTCGCGCAGTTTCTCGCAGTGGCACTCTTTGCCGCGTGTCTTTTGCATTCGTGGAACACGGAAGGACGCCGCGCCGCGCAGCAGTGGTTTCTGGTCGGCTATATGTTTGCACTGCTGCTCGTCAATCTGCTCGTCGTGATCGAACAAATCACGTACAACCCCGCGCTGCTCGTAATTGGCGCGGCGCCGTCGCTCCTCGTCATGTTTTTTCCGGCGCTTTGGTATCTTGGTTATACCATCGCGAAATTTTTTGCCGACGAAAATGATTTGCGGGCGATGATGTACTGGATGTTTTTGCTCACGCCTGCGCTCATGCTGCCGCTCGATGCTGTTGCCCTGCAATTGGGCTGGTGGGCATTTCCCTCCGAGTCATACAATTTTCTCAATGGTGTGCCGTTCTATGCGCCCATTGCGTGGGGTGCAATCGCCGCCATGTTCATGTACATGATGGGACGCATTCGCAAAATTCGTTTTCGCGGCAACGGCCAATTTTTCGCGATGGTCATCGCCGCGCCGCTGCTCGACGCGCTGGCGCTGGTGGTCATTGCCATAATTCAGATCGTCGTCAATACGCTGGCGGTGCTCGGCGGAGTGGGATTGCTTTATGGCGCGCTCGCCGTTTTATACATCGCGCTGCCGCTTGCGTTGGCGTTTCGGTGGCAGAGAAATGAACACTGAACGCGACCTTGTCAACAAAATTCGCGACACGATTCACGAACATCGTCTCGTCGCACGCGGCGATGTCCTCGTCGTCGGCGTTTCCGGCGGCGCGGATTCGCTGACGCTGCTGCACGCGCTGCGCGCGCTCGCGCCCGAACTCGAGTTGAAACTGCACGTCGCACATTTGAATCATCAACTGCGCGGGGATGAATCGGACGCAGACGAACAATTTGTCTTGTGGCTCGCGCGCGAATGGAGTTTACCCGTCGCCAACGCGCGTTGGGATGTGCGCGGCTATGCCGAAGAAAATCAATTCTCGATTGAAGAAGCCGCGCGGATGCTGCGCTACCGTTTTTTGGCGAGCGTCGCGCAGCAGGTCCAAGCCAACGCGGTCGCGGTGGCGCACAATGCCGACGATCAGGTGGAAACGATTCTGCTGCATTTCTTGCGCGGCGCGGGCTTGAGCGGGCTGCGCGGGATGGCGTACAAAAGCAGTCTTCAGTTATCAGAAGCCAGTGGTCAGTCGTCAGTAAACAGCGGGCAGGTCAATCTTGTTCGTCCGCTATTGGATATTCCGCGTGATGAAATTGAAACCTACTGCGTCGAAAATAATTTGCAGCCGCGCATTGACGAAACGAATTTTGATACGACGATTTTGCGGAATCGTTTGCGGCACAATGTCATCCCCTATCTCGAAACGATCAACCCGAATTTGCGCGCGGTCTTGCGGCACAGCGCGCTGTCCATCGCCGACGATTACGCCTATATTCGACAAAACGTGCTCGGCATTTTCGACGGCATCGCGCACGAAGCGAATGGCGCGCTGGTGTTTGACAAGAAATGGTTCCGCGCGCTGCCGGTGAATTTGCAGCGCGGCGTCTTGCGCGAAGCGGTGTGGCGCCTGCGGCGGTTGAAAAATATGGGCTATCAACACATCGAACAGGCGCGCCGCGTGGCGGCCGAAAAGGACGCGGGCGCGGAAGCGCTTTTACCCCAAGGTTTGCTCCTCGTCGTCGGTTATGACGATTTTACGATTGGCGAACATTTGCCGCTGCCCGACGCGCCGCTGTTGCTGCGCGGGGAAACGATTACGCTGAATGTGGGCGATGAGGTGTTGTTGGAGGATAGTGATTGGGGGGTACGGACCTCGCCCCCCAACCCCCTCTCCTACGAGGAGAGGGGGAGCAAGACCTCGCCCCCCGACCCCCTCTCCTACGAGGAGAGGGGGAGCAAGACCTCGCCCCCCAACCCCCTCTCCTACGAGGAGAGGGGGAGCAAGACCTCACCCCCCGACCCCCTCTCCTACGAGGAGAGGGGGAGCAAGACCTCACCCCCCGACCCCCTCTCCTACGAGGAGAGGGGGAGCAAGACCTCACCCCCCGACCCCCTCT
>JACQWQ010000256.1 GCA_016209205.1 Chloroflexota bacterium | reverse complement strand
GGTCGGTGCGCGTGTGAATCACCATGCCGTTGTCGCATTGCAGGCCGCACGACGGCGTGGGGTTGGGGCGACCCTCAATTTGGACGAGACACATACGGCAGCCGCCCGACGGGGACAGTTCGGGATGATGGCACAGGCGGGGAATTGCAATGCCGTGCGCGAGCGCGGCTTGCAGCACCGACGTGCCGCGTTCGGCTGTGATTGGTTTGTTGTCAATTGTGAGTGTGATCATATCTGCTCCGAGACCTGACAGGTTTTTAGCGCGTTCGTTTTCAGTGCACCATGCGCGCTGTACATCGCGGACGTGATACGTGACGCGGATGTTTTGGAAACCTGTCAGGTCTTGACGCGTTGCTGATCCGCGTCCGCTTCATGCCATCGCCATCGTCAGCTCTGGCTCGTGTTGCGAGGAATTCATTTCGCAAACACCCGCCGGACATTTGTGATCGAGGACGTGCGCGAGATATTCGTCTTTGAAATAGCGCAAGGTCGTGAGCGCGGGATTCGGCGCGGTTTGTCCGAGACCGCACAACGAGCCGAGGCGCACGGTTTCGCACAACGATTCGAGTTTGCCCAAATCGTGTTCGGTTGCGCGCCCGCGCGAAATTTTGGTCAGCAGGTTCAACAGTTTGCGCGTGCCGATGCGACAGGGCACACATTTGCCGCACGATTCTTCTTGTGTGAACGTGAGAAAGAAACGCGCAAAATCCACCATGCACGTCGTATCGTCCACACTGACCATGCCGCCCGAGCCCATGATCGCGCCCGTCGCTTTGAGGTCTTCGTAATCAATGTGCGTGTCAATCAATGCGAACGGCAAGCAGCCGCCGGAAGGTCCGCCCAATTGCACGGCTTTGAATTCGCGCCCGCTCTTGACGCCGCCGCCGATTTCAAAAATCATTTCGCGCAGCGTCATCCCAATCGGCACCTCGACGAGTCCCGATTTTTTGATTGTGCCCGTCAACGCGAATGCTTTGGTGCCGCCGCTTTTCGCCGTGCCAATGTTGGCAAACCAAGTCGGTCCATTCAAGAGGATGCTTGGCACGCTCGCGAACGTTTCGACATTGTTGATGCTCGTCGGAAAGCCCCACAGCCCGTGCTCGCTCGGATACGGCGGACGCATCGTGGGCATGCCGCGTTTGCCTTCAATCGAACGCATCAGCGCGGTCTCTTCGCCGCACACGAACGCGCCCGCGCCTTCTTTGATGACAAATTCGAAATTCATCCCGCTGCCCAATATGTTTTTGCCCGTGACGCCGTACGCGGCGGCTTGTTTGATCGCTTCGCGCAATGCTTTGACCGCGAGCGGATATTCGGCGCGCACGTAAATGTACCCTTTCGATGCGCCCATCGCGTACGCGCCCATCAACATGCCTTCGAGCACACGATGCGGGTCGCCTTCGATCATCGTGCGATCCATGAACGCGCCGGGGTCGCCCTCGTCCGCATTACAGATGATGAATTTTTGCGTTCCCTTGGACTTGCGCGTGATTTCCCATTTCATGCCGGTCGGGAAACCCGCGCCGCCGCGCCCGCGCAAATGCGAGTCCTTGACGATTTGGATGATTTCTTCCGGCGTGTGCTGGATTGCTGCGCGGAACGCTTGATACCCGCCGTGCGCCAAATAATCGTCGAGCGAATTTGGATCAATGATGCCGCACAACTGCGTGGTGATTTTGAACTGACGTCCGAGAAACGGGTAATCACTCTTGTCCGTTTTTTGGCTCACCAGCCAATCACGCGAAAACCCGCGCTCGCCCATGCCAAAGTGTTGATCCAACAGCAATGCGACGCGTTCAGGCGTAATCGGTCCGTACAAGACCGAATTGCCGTTGCTCAGCACCTCGACTAGCGGCTCGCGATGACACGCGCCAAGACAACCCGTACGTTGAATGCGCACGTCCAGTTGACGGCGTTCGACCTGCCGTTCCAGCGCGGCGAGTGTTTGGTCTGCTCCGGCTGCCAGTCCGCAGGTCGAAGTGCCCACACGAATCAGGGTGCTCATGCCGTCACCTCCTCGCCGTTGACTGCATTTTCCTTTTTCAAATTTTCGACTTCGTTCACGGAACTTTCGATGGTCATGCGTCCGTAGGTGTGATCGTTTACCACTAGCACCGGCGCCAACGAGCACGCGCCCATGCACGCGACAGTTTGCAGTGAAAACAATCCGTCGAGCGTGCTTTCGTCCTGATGAATGCCGAGATTCTTTTCGAGCGCGTCAATGATCTTTTGCGAGCCGTTGACGTGACACGCGGTGCCGCGACAGACGCGCACCATGTAGCGGCCGGGCGCGGTGAAATGGAACAGGTTGTAAAACGTCGCGACGCCGTACACGCGACTCAATGGAAAACCCAGCTCACGCGCGGTGTATTGCAATTGGCGCTGCGGCAAATAGCCATAGTGCGCCTGAATTTCTTCCAGTACCGTAATCATGGCATCGGGCTGATCGCGATGCCGATCCAAAATCGCGGCGAGTTCCGGGGGGGGCGGGGCGGCGAGCGGGTCGCCCTGGTACAAATACTGCCGATGTTTCTTTTTGGTGTGAAGGGGCATGTGCAAGACTCCGTGTTTGACGGACATTTGAGTGATTGGTTCCGCCTATCTATTTTGCGCGGAAAGAGATAAAAAGGCGAGGGTGAGATGTCACGAAAAGAATATGACACTCTGATTGCGCCGCCTTATTTGGGAAATGTATCAAGACGAGGTACGAGTGTGGTCGTAAATTGGTCAGGGGAGTTTGGACTGTGTAAGGGAACTTGTTCGCAGGCAGTTGGACTGCCGTCCGGTTGTGTGCAGTGCCACTGCGCGAAAACAGAGGCGTCCTTGTCAAAAGGCAGTTGGACTGCCGTCCGGTTGTGCGCAGTGCCACTGCGCGAAAACAGAGGCGTCCTTGTCAAAAGGCAGTTGGACTGCCGTCCGACTGTCCGCAGCGGCGCGACTATGCAAAAGCAGTTCAAGATAATTCGAGCAAAGTTACAGGCGGATATGTCTGCTCATTCAGATGATAGGCACGCGCGCTCGAAAATGGATAGTTCAATTCATTCTCAACCAATCCGCCGCGCACAGGGTTCTTGTGGATGTATTCCAACTTTTGTCTGGCAAATCTGACACTGAAGATGGCTTCAGGATATGAACCCTCTTGCCAGACTTGGTAATCCGATTCTTGTTGTGCGCGATTCTCTTGCCGTGCCATCGAAAAGCGCGCGAGTGCAGTTTGGTCTTGGCGGCTTGATGCGGTCTTGGAGATTGTGCGGGAAGTGTGACGCTTGAAATCTCGCAGGACATCAGAGAGATTCACTCGGTCTTCCGGCAAGATGATTGCGTGCAAGTGGGTCGGCATAACGACAAAGGCATTGAGGCGAACGTGTTTATTCTTTTGAATGAAATCGAGACTGTCAAGAACGATTTGACGATAGGCAGCTGTTGAAAAGATTGCAAGCCATTCGACGACGGTACATGTGACAAAGTAGGGATAATTTGAAAGTGGAGTTGGTGTGGACATGATATGTTGCTGGTTATCAGTGGATGGTTTTGTTGCAGCGCAGTTGCACTGCGCGTGGGTGGTCAGTACCGCAACCGCCCTATGACATTCGTGTGATGCGGGCGGCAGTGCAACTGCCTACGAACAGCTGCAGGCGGCAGTGCAACTGCCTACGAACAGCTCTTTGCCTAACAATTCACGTAATGCAGGCGGCAGTGCAACTGCCTTGGAACAATTCTGCAATTGCCTTGCTACAATTCGCGATGCATCAAGTAACGAGGTTCTTCTCGAACGCGCTGAGGATGGCGCTCGACGCGGTTTGCCCAAGTCCGCACAGCGACGCGTCTTTCATCACCGCGCCGGTGTCGCGCAAAATCTGCAGCTCGACCTCCGAAACCGCGCTTTCATCTAACTTTCGGCTTTTGCCGCCGGTGATGCGTTCGAGAATTTCAAATTGGCGCTGAGTGCCAATCTGACAGGGAAAACATTTGCCGCAGGATTCATCGCGGAAAAAACGCGCGAGGCGCTTGAGCACACCCCACAGGCGCGCGGTGTCGTCGAACACAATGATTGCGCCGGAGCCGAAAGTCGCGCCGATGCTGCTCAGCGACTCGAACGCCAGCGGCACATCAATTTCGTCGGGTCTCAGAAACACCCCTGCCGCGCCGCCGATGAGCACGGCTTGCAGTTTGCGCCCCGGCTTTAGACCTCCAGCGAGTTCCTCGATCACGTATCGCAGTGGCGTGCCCATTTCGATTTCGAACGCGCCGGGTTTACGGACATGTCCGCTGACGCACACAATGCGCGTGCCCGGCGATTTTTCGGTACCAAAACGGCGGTGCGCTGCCGCGCCTTCGAGTGTGATCAGCGGAATGTTGGCGAACGTTTCGACATTGTTGATGATGGTCGGACGTTGAAACAAACCCTTGTCGGTGGGAAAGGGCGGTTTCGCGCGTGGTTCGCCGCGTTTACCTTCGATGGATTCAAACAACGCGGTCTCTTCGCCGCATATATACGCGCCCGCGCCGCGGCGAATCTCGATGTCGAATTCAAAACTTGTGGTGAGCGGAGCCGAACTATCATCGCGCAAGATGCTTTTGCCCAGGAACCCGCGCGCGCGGGCGACGCGCAGCGCATGTGAGAGGCGTTCGTACGCGAGAAGATATTCACCGCGCAAATAAATGAATCCGACGGTGGCGCACGCGAGAAACGCGGTGATGGTCATCCCTTCGACGATGCGAAACGGATCGCCTTCCAGCAGCAAGCGGTCTTTGAAAGTGCCGGTTTCCGATTCGTCCGCGTTGCAAACGATGAACGAAGAGGAAAGACGATAGCGTTCGGGAACGGATTCCGGCGCGGGATAAGGATGTTCGGGTTCGGCGCGAATTGCCATTTCGCGTTTGAGTCCGGTGGGAAACGCCGCGCCGCCGCGTCCGACAAGCCCTGCCGTTTTCAATTCCTCTGTGAACTGGGCATAGTCTTGCGCCGCGCAGACGCGTTCCAGCGCGCGATAACCGCCGCGCGCAATATAGTCGTCAATGCTGGCGGGATCAACCTGACCGAGATTAGAGGTGACAAATGTGACCTGCATTTGAACTCATTCGCCGTTCAGCAGCGCCGTAATTTTTTCCGGCGTCAGATTTTCATGTATCTGCGTTCCGATCATGACGACGGGCGCGCGGTTGCAATGTCCGAGACAGGGAACCTGTTCGAGCGTGAACTTGCCATCCGGCGTCGTTTCGCCGTCGCGCACCCACAGCAAATTCTTGATGCGGTGCAAAATATCTTCACTACCCGCGAGGTAGCAGGGCACGTCGTCGCAGACGCGAATAAAAACTTGGCCGACGGGTTTGGTGTAGAGATGCGCGTAAAAATCGGCGACGCCGTACACCTGGCTGAGCGGCACTTGGAGTCCTTGCGCGATAGCGACAAGCATTTCGCGCGAGAGCCAACCTTCCAATTCTTGCGCCTCGATCAACGCGGGCAAAAGCCCACTCCGTCCAACCGGCGCCCAACGCGCCATGATGCCCGCGAGCGTTTGGTCTTCGTCGCCGCTGCGGAATTCCTCCCAGGTTTGAATCATCCAATCGTGTACGCGCGCGAGTTCATTTTGATAGACCGGGCGCAATTCGATTTGATAATTGCGTCCGAGATCGAGCGCGCGCACTTGTTCGGGGTCGGTGACGCCCTCGCCGCCGTCAATGGGCGCTGCTTGAAACAACGCGTAATCGGTGAGTAAGGCGCGTCCCGGCGCGTGATCCAAGCCGTTGATGCCAAATTCACGCGCAGTGCGCGCGACCAAGCCCGAAAGCTTTGCCCAACGAATGCTGACCGTGTCGCGTTCTAACGCGAGGATGGTATAGGCGCGGAGCCAAAAGAGGATTGGAAGTTTTGAGGAATCCGAACGAATGTCATCACGCAAGCGATCCAGCGCTGCGGTCAGTTCCGCGCTCGAACGCAGATGTTTGAGCAGCCCCATTGGCGGTATTGTAAAACAATTCTCGAAAAATTTGTAGGTGGGGCAACGTCGCGGGTGTGCGTCACAATTTTGGGCGAATCAATTCGCTCGCTACAAAATCACGAAACCTGCCTTCGCAGGTTGGGATTTCAGTGTGCGGAGCAACACTTTGTGTAGTTGTTGGCGCGATTTTTCCGATGAAGGCGATGGAATACATCGCACATCGGCATCGCCCGCCGCGCCGACCCAAAACTTTGACGCACACCCCAACGTCGCGCTTATGCTTCCGGATACGCTTCGAGATACTGCTTGACCTTGTTCATGAACGCGTCGCCCAGCGCGCCGTCGAGCAGGCGGTGGTCAAACGACAGCGCGAGGTACACCATCGGACGAATCGTGATGGCGTCGTTGATGACGACGACGCGTTTCTGAATCGCGCCGACGCCGAGAATGGCAGACTGCGGCTGTGAAATCACCGGCGTGCCAAAGAGCGAACCGAACATGCCGTAATTGGTGATGGTGAACGTGCCGCCTGTCACGTCGTCCGCGCTCAATTTTTTCTCGCGGGCGCGTCCCGCCAAATCATTCACTGCGCGCGCCAGACCGAGCAAACTTTTGTCGTCGGCATTTTTGATGACCGGCACAATCAAGCCGTCGTCCATCGCCACCGCGACGCCGATGTTCAAATCGCGTTTCATCACGATGCCCTGTTCGGTAAATTGCGCGTTGACGATAGGTACCAGCTGCAAACCATAAATCACCGCTTGAATCAAGTAGGGCGTGTACGTGAGCTTGACCCCTTGCCGTGCAAATTCATCCTGATGCTTTCCAAAATGCGCGAGCACGCGCGACATGTCCGCTTCGTGCACGGTGGTCACGTGCGGCGCAATCGCTTTGCTGCGCACCATGTGTTCCGCAATCGCGCGGCGCATAGGCGAGAGTGGAATGATTTCCTCAAGCACCTCACTCCCAGCCCCTCTTCCTTCACGCGGTTCAGGACGGGCACTAACAGGAGAGGGGGGCAAAGCAGCTTCCTTTTTCCCCTCGCCCAATGGGAGAGGG
>JACQWQ010000255.1 GCA_016209205.1 Chloroflexota bacterium | reverse complement strand
CTCCGCGACAACGTTACTGCGGTAAAACACATCATCAAACTTGAAAAAAAGTCGGACCCGGCGGCGGGCGCAACCGTGCTGTCTCAATTGCCCAAGAGCAGAGGCGAAATTCGCCGGACGATAAGGAGAACTCGCGGCCAAGCCCGTTGGGATTATGTGCGCGACAATGTATCGCGCAGCATTCTCTACAATCCGTACAGCTGGCTTGTCTTGAAAGTTCGTAACGCGAGGGGGTTTTGGAATCCAAATTTTATCCGCAATCAATACATCCGCTTTGAGACTTTGCCGCCGCTGTGGCAGACCATTCTGCCGCCCTACGCGATTGTCTATTTTGTTACCGTCGTCGGTCTAGCCACATTAGGCATTGTCCTTGCGCCAAATAACGTTCCCAAACTTTTGATCGCGCTTTATCTTTTATATTCCCTTTGCACATTTATCCTGACTCATTTTCAAGGCAGACTGCGGGTTCCTCTCTTTCCGTTATTTTTGCCCTATGCGGCGTTTGCGCTGCTGAGTTGGCGCAACCTACTGCAATTCAGGTCTGCGAAATTCTATGGCGCGCTCGGAGTCGCGGCGCTGGTGCTCTTGCTTGTTTTTGAGCAAAGCTAGCCCATTGTAGGCGTCCGACGCGTCCACAGCGCTGCGCTATTTCGGCATTGCTTTCAAAAGGTATCACATTCAATAAGGTATCGCGTGGCATCCATTCTTCACCCTACCGTACGCAGCTGCCTTCGCGCTACGCACGGAATTCTTTTGATTCTCCTTTTGGGCTTTTTGCTGCGGGTATTTTTTTTAACGCAGGAGCTTGCGCCGCCGGTGGCGCGAGACCAAATGACGTATTTCACGCTCGCACATGCTATGCAGCGCGACCTATTGCACTATTCCGAAATTTTTCGCCCCCCCCTCTATCCCGCGTTCCTCGCGTTTGTTTTTCACTTTGCCGGTGACACCCGCTTTGCCGTTGGTATCGCGCAAGCGCTGCTGGACACTTGCAATATTGCTCTGGTCTTGGCGTTGGCGCGTGTTTTGTTCAACCAGGCACGCATCTCGCTGCTCACGGCGTTCCTGTATGCAATATACCCGGAAGCCATTGAAATGACGCGCTTGCTGTTTAGCGAAATTCTGTACCTGTTTTTATCGGGACTTGGTATTTGGATTTTATTGAGCCGTCGGGGCGCGAAAACGTACCGCCAGATTTTTTTTGTCGGAATCTGTTTTGGCTTGGCGGCGCTCACACGCGAAATCATGGCGTATTTTGCGATCCTGATCGTGCCGCTGTGGCTTGGGCTTGCCCTGCCGCGCCGGCGTCACGCGTGGGTGCAAATCCTTTGCCTTTTGGGCGGTCTGGCTGTCATCCTCGCGCCTTGGGTGCTGCGCAATTGGCAAATCGAGGAACGTTTCGTGCTGGTTTCGACGTCGGGCGAATACAATCTCATCAAAGACAATCTCTCCCTTTTGAAACGCGTCAATGACAATTCCAAGCTGGCGCAGGCGGAAAGCGGGGGCATCCAATTGCCGCGCCGCGATCGCGAGATTAACAAATTGCTCGTGCAGCAGCCGCCTGACCGGCGCGCCGCTTACGCCGCGCAAGTGGCGCTGCGCATTGTCGCTTTGGACCCGTTGGCTTGGCTCATTACCAAGGCATCCAGTGTTGGCTCTTTTTGGAGCGCCAATACTCGGCTCACTCCGTTCACGCGTGAGAGTAAGCTGCCGCAAATAGTAAATACAACCCTGCGCCCACTCGCCGGTGCTTATATCATCGCGCTGTCGTTTTTTGCCGCGCTTGGTTTGTTCTTTGCGCGCGAGAATTCATCCAAACTTTTGATCCTGCTTTACATCGCCTATTCCGCCGGCGTCTTTTTGATTACGCATTTTCAAATTCGCTATCGCATCCCGCTTGTGCCGTTCTTGATGCCTTATGCGGCTTTTGCGGCGCTGAGTTGGAAGGATTGGCGCAAGCCGTCGCGACGATTGGGCGCAGCGCTTGCCGTTGCATTTCTTTTTCTGTGGCTCGCCATTGGACAGTCCCCGTAAAAAAAGATGATGTAAAAACCTGTCACAGTACCAATACCTTCGCCAATTCCCCTTTTGCTCGCGAGGGATTGCGGATGGAGTTCATCCGAGTAATCCCGATGGGAAATAGCGGATTACAAATCCGCCGCGAGCAGGGAAAAATGCTTTTGGCGAAGGTATTGACAGTACATCACAACTTTGTCTTTGGGACACGGATTTCTGCGACGGAGTTCGTCGCCGATTACACAGAAAATGAACCTCTAAATCTGTGGCATCTGTGGCCAAATCTGTGATGTACTATGTCAGGTCTGGATGTTGCGAACTTTCTCTGATCGCTCTATTCAGTCCGTTCGACCAACGCGCGCGTCGTGGAGCGAGCCGGTGTGGTTTGCATTGTGCACACTCGTCTAACGAATAAATTCGTTACTACTTATGTTGTCCCGCTTCGAGCAAATCCCCAACCGCGCGCGCGATGCACTCATTCTCGTCGCGCTGACGCTGCTGGCGTTCGTGGTGTTTTTGCAAAACGCGCCGTTCACGCGCGCGCTCTCGCCGGACCCGAGCACGCTCGCCGCGCTCGCGTTGGTCGCGGCACGCCCGTTCGGGATTGACGATGTCAGCGCGATGCGCTTGCTGTTTATCGCGTTGGCGGTGAGCGCGGTGTTGCTCATCTATCTATTTGCGCGGGACGCGTTTCATTCGCGCGCGGTCGGGTGGTTCAGCGCGTTGGCGTTGACGAGCATTGGGTTTCTCGGCGCACGCGCAGCGACCGGACCGGAACCCAAACTGGTCGTGTTGGTCTTTGGCATTGCGACGTGTTGGGCAATTCAAAAACGCGCGGCGTGGTGGGCAGGCATTTGCGCGGCATTGGCATTTCTCGCGTGGCAAATCGCGGGAATTTATTTGGGCGTCGCCATTCTCGCGTTGTGGCTTGGCGCAAAACCCAAGACGCGGTGGCAGCAAGCGGGACGCGTACTCGCCGGATTTTTGCTCACGCTCGCGCCGTTCGTGTTGTATCTCGCGGCGACCGGCGCGCTGTATGATGCGTGGGCGCAGACCATTCTCGGCAATTTCAATTTCTTGCGCGAGATCGCAGAGGGCACAGGCGGCATCGGCTTGAACATTGGACAGAACCTTACCAAATTCGGAACTGCGACATGGCGCTGCATGGCGAAGGAACGCGCACTGTTGCTTTTGGGTGGCGCGGGCGCGGTAAGTTTTACGCTGCAAGCCTTGATCCCGCTGCGCCGCGACAAGTGGAGCAGCGCAGCGTGGGGTGCGCTCGCGCTGAGCGCCAGTGCATTGGGCTTTGCCGCGATTTCTTTGATTGATTTTCAAAACTGTCCCGATCTCTTGCCATTCTTTACAATTCTCGCACTCGGCTGCGGTTGGCTCATTACACGCATTGTCGAGTGGGTCACACTGCTTGTCGTGCGCGCCGCGCCCAAAACCGCCGCGTGGGCGCCGCGTGCATTGTTTACGTTGGCAACCCTTGTGTTGTTGTTGTATGGGACCGGCGACTCACTTTTCACCAGTTCCGTCAGCCGCTTGCGCGCGCCGCAAGAAAAAATTGCCGCACGTGTGGAACAAGAGTTGCAACCGGGCGACACGATTCAACAGTACGGTGATTCGATTGTTTTGGTCTTGACGGGACGCACGAATGCCACGCCCGTTTTGCATTTGGGACCGAAACAACATCAGGGCATTTTTTTCATGTACGAAAATGGTCTGGACGGTTACATCGCGTATTTGGACGCGCACAAACCGCGCGTGATTACGTTGGGTCGCCGCAAACAAGAAGCGTGGGCAAAAAAATTGTACACGTGGATTGAAACAAATTATCGTTTGGTGGATTCGTTTGACGCGAAGGAAGGTGGGACCGTCAACGAGATTGACCTGTATGTTCGCAACCAGTGAGCACTTGACATCGAGTCACCGAACAGGAACATGTCATTTCGAACGGAGCGCAGGCAGACTGCGATGTAATCATCGCCGTAATCATCGCCGTAATCATCGCCGTAATCATCGCCGTAATCTCGTTTGGCGCGCTATGCTGCTGTTGAACAACGGGTGGCGTGAGTTGGCGCATTATTTGGACGAATATGTCGCGCCGAGCGATGTGGTCGTGTATGGTGGCGATGGCGCGCTGCGTCCGCCGCGTTTTATTGCGCCCTACGTTTTGGCACGCTCTAGAGCGAATTCCGAATTGATTTGCGGGCGGTAGCATAGCGCCTTGTGCGCGTGTATGCCGGGTTCGACGCCCACAAGTGCCTGCCCTGAGCGTAGCCGAAGGGGGCTATGCTACCGCAAACGGAATAGGAATCCGCTTGAAGCGTTGAGCGTGTTTGTGTTGGGCTTGTTTGGCGTGGACAAAATTGCCGCCGTGTTGTTTCCGATTCTCTTGCGCCTCGCGCAGCTCCCGCCGATTTTGCTCGGCTACATTTTCCTGAATCGCGAAGGCGTAAAAATTCTCGACGTGCAAAAGTCGGCAAAAGAAACGACGCCGGCTTCGGCGTCGTTGTAACAGATTTTGGGTACAGACCGAATGAAACGCGGGCGCGTCCGATATTGGCACGCCCACGTTTTAATGCGCGCACACAAGCTCCGTTATAATCTTGCTCATGTTGTTTCGTCTCGAACAATTGTCCGACCGCACGCGCGATGCACTCATTCTCGTCGCGCTGACGCTGCTCGCGTTCGTCGTCTTTATGCAAAATGGTCCGTTCACGCGCGCGCTCTCGCCGGACTTGAGCATGATGATGTACGCCGGACAAGAGCTCGCGCGCGGGCATCCGCCGTACAAGTACGCCATGATCGTCAAAACGCCGCTAACGCCCGCGCTCGCCGCGCTCGCGTTGGTCGCGGCACGCCCGTTCGGGATTGACGATGTCAGCGCGATGCGCTTGCTGTTTATCGCGTTGGCGGTGAGCGCGGTGTTGCTCATCTATCTATTTGCGCGGGACGCGTTTCATTCGCGCG
>JACQWQ010000247.1 GCA_016209205.1 Chloroflexota bacterium | reverse complement strand
GAGCGTGTATTGGACGTGGAATTCGTATTGCGCGAAATAGCGTTCGAGTTTGAAGGGGGAGAGTAACTGTTGCACAGGGATTGTCCTTTTTGTTTTGCTAGCAGTTTAGCACAGCCTCGCTTATTCTAACCTCAGTGAGCGCTGATTTGAAAAGTTGTATCAAACTTGAACGATTCCATGACCTTTGCTAAACTTTTCGATGCTATAATGGCTGCGAGTATCTGACGCCGAGATGCAATCCCCAAATCATTGTACGTTCATCGGAGGTCCACATGCATCTCCCTCAGCTCCCTCATCCTTCGGGACTAGGCTTCGGGACATGGCTTACACTGGCGCGGTTTGCAGGGTTTGATTGTTTTCTTGTTGCTCGCTGGCTTGTCTGCCGCAGGCATTTGTTGTTGCTAAAGCGAGAGCACAGCAAAGTACTGGCGCCCCCGCATTTGTCGTCCCAAAACCAACAAAAACCCCCAAGCCGGCACATACGCCCAAGCCAACACACACGCCCAAGCCAACACACACGCCCAAACCGACGCGGACGCCAGAGCCGACGCGGACGCCCAAGCCGACGCGCACGCCGCGTTTGAGCGCAACACCTACAGAGACTGCGACCATTGCACCCACCGACACGCCTACCAGCGTAGCGACAGTTGTGCCCACCGACACGCCTACCGATACACCCACTGAAACACCAACCTTGACAGAGACGGCGACCAGTACTGCCACGTTCACTGCAACGTTCACGCCAACAGATCTTGCAACCGAGACGCCGACGAATACCGTGACGGATACGCCAACGGAAACGCCAACCGAGACGCCGACCTATACCGGCACCCCGACGGACACACCAACGTTTGCACCAACCTTCACAGATACATCTACAGCAACCGCAACACCGACCGATACGCCAGTGCCAACTCCACCGGACAGTTACGCCTTGATTGATCAGGACTTGGCGAACGGCAGCATTACAATAGATCAAGCCGCGCTCTACAAGGTTTATGCACTCTTTGGCGACCCGCAGTCGCCCGAGCTATATCAATCGGCAACCCTGATCCAAGATGAAGGCACTGCGGCATTCCTGTATGCGCTCAAGGACTGGAATCAACTCAGCCCGGAAACCCAACAGCTGATTGCCGATTACGTCACACCACAAGAAATTGGCAGCGGTGGTCCGTTCGTTCCGCAACGCATCGAAACACCAAGCCGACAACCTACACCCGTCCCAACGCGCACCGCACAGCAAAAGAAATTTGCCCCCGGCATTTATCATGTTCAGGGTGTGATTACCAAAATCACGAAAAAACGCATCCGTATGAACACCGAGCGCGGCAGTCTTTTGGTGAGCATTCCCGGCGACGTCTCACTTCTTGCTAAAGGACAGCAGTTGATCCGCGCCGATTTGCAAAAGGGCGATTTGGTAGATACGATCCTGCGCGTGAACGCCAAACGCAAAATCAGTATCACGCATTTGACGCTCCGCGAACGCGCGCGGAAAAATTCGCGCGTGTCCAATACCGTTCCAGCAGAGACCACAAATTCCCCCAATGGCTATTGGACTCTGCCCGAACAGCTGTCGAATGCAAACACCAGTTCGACCGCGCCGGTCATTGCGCAAGATGCCCAAAACAATTTGGGCGTGGTTTGGGGTTCCTATGATACCGGCGGCGGCATCTGGTTCCGGTTCAAGAACGCGGCAACCAATGCATGGAGCGCTCCACAACAAATTGGCGGCACCAGCGAAACCAGCAGTGCGCCTTTTCTCACGTTGGATGCGTCCGGCAATGCGCACGTGGTGTGGGAAGAAAGCGGGATAGATTATTTGCGGATCGCGTACGCCCAAGGCGCATTCGATGCCCAAATGCAAACGTGGAACTTTAGCGCGCCCGCATTCATTTCACAAGTCGTCGGCGACGGCAGCACCTATCCCTACCAACCGCGCCTCGCCGCGATACAATGGAACAGCGAACTGCAACGGCATGTCGTCTGGAGTGAATTGTTTTTTCCGACCGCAGGGGGTCCAACCGAGTTTCGTCAAGTCGTGCGCGAATGGCGCGCAACGAGCGGGCAGTGGCTTGCAGCTGTCGTCTTGGACGCCAATCCGTATTGGGGTGGTGAAACCTGGCTTGCCGCCGATGCCAATGCGCGCGTCGGCGTTGTGTATGTCTCGGATCCTTGCTCACCCAACTCGTGTGAGCGTGTGTATTATCAGGAATGTGAATTGACGGCGGCGAATGGAAACTGTGACACCAACGCCGCGTGGAGCGGCGCGCTCGACCTTTCCAGTGCTGCGGGGTCTGTGCCGCATTTGGCGTACGACACCGGCTCCAACGCGCATGTCGTCTGGCAAGGTTTCGCGAATGGCGCTAAAGTGTTGGTGTATCGTTTGGGACAAGCCGATGGGATTGTGACGGCGGCAAATCCACAAACCGAATCTGCGCAAGCCACTACTTGGGCAGCACCCCTGAATTTGGTAAGCATGTCCAATACCCACAAGCTGCCCATCGTTCCGGTCATCAACGCAAGCAATCCAAACACAGTGGTGATGGTATGGAATGATATTTCCAATTTGGCAGCGCCCGAACTGCGCTACATGGAATATGACGGCACGCAATGGTCCGGCGCAGCAAACGTATGGAACATCGTCACCGGTGCCAACAGCACCAACACATGGGGCAATGTGGTCATAGATTCCAACAACATTGCGCACTTGGCATGGCAGGGTTCGAGCAGCGAAATATTTCATGCAGAGAATTCCGCGCCGACGCCACAGCCGACGTTGACGCCCTCCAGCACGCCGACCGCTACAGGCACGCCCACCAACACTCCAACTCCCACCAGCACGCCCACGAATACACCCACGCCGACCGTGACGCCAAATGCCCCAGATATTCTTCTGACTGGCTGTATTTTAGACAAACAGACACAGACCCAGACCCAACAAGGCCCAGGCCATTTTGTTATTTGGTATGCTTCAAGTGGCGATTGTGCCATCGCAAGCCCCGCAGGTGTAGATTTCCTTGCAGAGCTCGGCAATGGGCTTGAGGCAGGATTTAGACGCTATTCTGAGCTAGAGCGAATTCCTGATTCGTTTGTGGGATGGTAGGGGCAATCCCTTGTGGTTGCCCAACTGGAATGGGCGAGGACAAGCCGTCGCCCCTACGCTGACACCACCAATCAATTCGGAATCCGCTCTAGGCTATTCATTACCCGCATTGGCGCTACCGTACCAAGTATATATCGTAAAAGTGCGTGCCCGTATTGGGCAACCCGGAATTACGATCCCACCTGGCGTTCTGTATTTTGACCATCAATATGCCCCGACGCTGGGCGCGTTAGCTGCACATGAGTTCTTCCACACCGTCCATTGGACGTATCCGCAATCCTGTATGACATCAATTCCTGGTACAATTTTCCAACTACCTGAACATTGGTTTCGGGACGAGAACGAAGACCTACGCTGGTGGATGGAAGCTACTGCTCAATGGGCACAACATGAGGCAGTTGGGGCAGATCAAGATTACGCCGTTCCTGTTGCAGTATATCTGCAGAAACCATGGCAGCATATCTACTACCGACCCGTATCCGGTGACCCGGAGCGATTTAGCTATTCAGTACTCTTTCCTTTCTACCTGATCGAACATTCCGGCGCAGGAAATGGCGGAAGAGATATTATTAGAGCAACATGGCAGCAATATCAAACCACTGGGAACTGCGGACCGATGCTGCCAGTGCTGGATGCAGTGTTGGGCAATCAAACTCCACTCGGCTCAGTTCGGCAGACATTTCCTGCCTATACGGAAGCAAATTATTTTCTTTCCTATCAACAGCAAGCAGATTTTCGTCAGGTGAGTGGAGGAGCACCGAACGCAGATGTTCGGCCCAATCCGGAATTACGCACCTTGGATAACAATAGTCTTGCGGTATCCGGACCAGCGCCAACATTTGGTGGTACGCAA
The DNA here is from genome assembly GCA_016209205.1 of Chloroflexota bacterium. GTDB lineage: Bacteria > Chloroflexota > Anaerolineae > UBA4142 > SHND01 > SHND01. Next base: position 20,028 of record JACQWQ010000247.1, on the reverse strand, counting down.
GTCGAACGATTGGCAGCATCATACATAGACTTGAGGAACGGTTTTAACCCTGCTCAGTCAGTTGGACGTAGACTAGATATCACCGTAGACATATACAGAAACCCGCTGCTGCCAGCACCAACCACTGGAACGGTGAAAATATGGACGATAAACACATGGACACCACCCACAGCAACATACACAACCATCCAACCAATCCTTCAAGATATGGGGTTGAGTGGCTTGAATCGGCATTACAGGGCAACTGTTAGCATCCCGAATTTTGACACCACAGATCATGTCACCATCGTGTTTACGAATACAGAAAATTCCTTGCTTTCTCCCAATTTCAGCTATTCTGCGTCTATTTCTCCGCAAACACCAACTGTCACTGCAACGCCTCCGTAAAGTGGAAACAGGAACCAAGTATGAAGACAACACATGGGATATGGCGAACTCTGGTTGCAGGGTTGATTCTTATTCCCGGTTTTATGGGGTGCGCTACGAAGGAGATTAGCAATAGGAGCACGGGAGATTATGAGGTTGTAATTTGGGCAAGCAAGCAGTGTGTCTCGCGTGGGGAGACGGTGCACTTGCGCGCGACTGTGACCAATATGCGCTCATCTTCACAAGTGATTCAACTTGACGGACTTCCAGTTTTCGATATTCGTATTGTGAATGGGAATCAGATAACTCGTTGGTCTGATGGAAAGCCGTTGACAGATGAGCTTACTGATCTTGTACTTGAACCGGGCGCATCTAAAGTGATCGAAATGGATTGGATTGCCAACTCAGAGACTACGCGCGGGGCAATTGCGGCAGCCGTGCTTACCTATGATCCCCGACCAGGACATCAGGTCGCTCCCGGTATACCAATTACCCTAGACTCGTGTGGAATATTAGGATACTGATATTTACGGAATCAGCTCAACAGAGATTTCCCTAGTTGACGCTGCCAAGCACACTAATACCACTACACAACGACATTAACGAAGCCAATAAAACACAAAACGCTGCCACGTCTTGTTGCCGTGGCAGCGTTTCATTTCTCCTGATCTTTCAGCGCGCGTTTTTCCAAACACGTCCGCTGTGCCTATCGTTCGGAATCTCTTCCTCCGCGCCTTTTGAGCGCGCTCAACGCCACCAGTCCGCTCAACATCACCACCCCACCGCACAAACCACTCGCGGGCAGCGCGGGCGCGGGCGCGGGCACGGCGGTGTCCGGCGCGGGATTGGCGGCTTGCGCGATGCGCGTTGGCTCGGCGGTCGGCGCGGGGGACGCGGTGGGAAGCACGGTCGGAGAAGCGAGCGGCGACGAAACTTCAAACGTCGGACGCGGCGCAAGAGTGGGAAGGCGCGCGGTAGAAATTTCGCGCGAGCGCGCGCCGATTTCATCGCGCCACGCGTTTTCCAGTTCGTCCTGATTCATGCCGTACACTTGCCTCAAGCCGTCGTCGGGCGCGGCGCCTTTTTCGTAAATGTTCAACAGCGCGGCAAATTTTTCCGCGCCGTATTTTTCGATCATGAATTTTACGACGCTGTAGCTTTCGCCGTACGATAACTGCGCTTGCTCCGAATCGGCGGGGAAACGCTGCTCCAGTTTGCGCAGCGGAATCAGCGTGTTGCGCAACACGGCCAGTTGAAACATCCGCTCGAATTGGTCGTCGGGCGCGTGGTCGCTCGTTTCGTTATACACCGCCAGCCCTTCGTCCAGCCAATGCGGCACGGACAAATCGCCCAGCGTCCCGCGAATTTTCGAGTGCAGGATCGCGTGACTCAATTCGTGACTCGTGGCGCGCATCCCCCAATCGGAATTTTCCGGCGCAAAGTTGATCATGATCACGCCGTACTCGGGAAACATGCGTCCGCCGGTCCATTCGGCGGAAAACGGCGGCAGCGCGGTAAAGAAATCTTGTTTGCTCGCGTACACAAAAATTTGCAGCGGGCGAATGTCTTGAATGTTCAATTGCTTGGCGAGAAATTCGCGCGCGCTCAACGCCCGCGCAAAAATCGCCGCGCCGAACGCGGCGTCGCCCTCGTACCAACTCACCCTCACAACATCGTTGGATAAGGTTTGCCACGTGTGCAAGCGGTCCTCGACGGCGTACGCCGCGCGCGGCGTATCGTGCACGTTGCCCGCGTCATCTTCGATGTGCCACGTATATTCACCCCGCGTGCCCGGCGGCAAGTAGCCGCCTTCGCTCAACGATTGAAAACTCCAGTTGTAGCCGGCGCGCACGTGCTGCGACGGCGCGAACGCGGGCGAATAACGCGCGCCGACGGCGACGCCATTCTGCCACACCGTGAGCCGCAGGACCGTGATGCGCGTGTTGCTCTTGGTTTCAATGTTGAAACGCATCGAGCGCGGAAAGCGCATGTCGAGGGATTGCGAGACGACGACGATGGGCGACTGTGCAGCAGCGCGCGGCGCGAGGACAAATCCAACCGCCAGTACAAAAAATAAAACAACTATTCGCAGACGCATAAAACCATCGCCTTTGCTCTCTCCGCCCTCGAACGAATGAATTCGTTACTACGATTTCCCTTCTTACCCTTCTTTCCCCTCTTTCCCCTCTTTTCCTCAGTGCCCCGCCCTCGAACGAATAAATTCGTCACTACGATTTCCCTTCTTGCCCTTCTTTCCCCTCTTTCCCTCAGTTCCCTCTTTTCCCGCGCCTTCGCCAACCATACGCGCCAAACATCGCGAGCGCGAGCCCACCCAGCACGCCGCCGCACAAACCAGTGCTCGCTCCGGGGTTACTTGTGTTGCTGCTTGGCGGAATAGCCGTTGCGCCTGCGGACGCCGGCGTGTTGGCAACCGCAACAGATTGTTTGGTCGGCGTTGCCGATCCCCTGGGCCCGGGCGTTTCCGCCGACGAAAGCGCAAAGGTCGGGCGCGCGAGCACCGTCGCGGTCGGCTGACTCGCATAATCTCTTTGCGGCGCGCCGATTTGCTTGCGCCACAAATTTTCCAGCCCGTCTTGATTGACGCCCAAAACTTGCATGAACGCGTCATCCGCCGAGCCGCGCTTGAGGGCAGCGAAAATTTGCGTCATCTTGGCTTGTCCATATTCTTTCAAGATAAATTCGACGACGCTGTAGCCCTGCCCGTACATCAACAGTCCTTCGCTGTAATCCGAGGGACGCGTATTGGCATAATTTCGCAAGCGCAAGAGCGTATCGTTTTTGATGGCATCGTCCAGCAGCGTACGGTACCGCTCTTCCATTTTGGGCGGATCATATTCATAATAACTTGCCAGACCCTCATTCATCCACAGCGGCATGGTCAACTGGCCCAGCCCGGCGCCCAATTCCTGATCAATCACCATGTGCACCAATTCATGCGGGGCGGCGACAATCGCAAATTGCAAATCTTCCGGCGGAGATTTGACCAGCATGACGCCGAATTCGTGCACTGGCGTCGCGCCGACAAATTCCGCGTTGCTGTGCCCGGGCGACAGGATGGATTGAAATGCCAAATCGTCCGCGTAGATAAACACTTGAATTTTGCTTTGGATGTGCGCGCCGATGGCTTGCTCGATGCGGTCAATCGTCTGATTCAGACGATCAAAAATTTTCTTGCCAAACGCATCGCCGCCTTTGTACCAGTACACAGCAAAACGTTCGTTCTCTAGTGTTTGCCATTCAAAGCGGGCGTCGTCCACACGAAACGGCGCGGCAGGCGTATCGAAAACATTGCCCGCCGCGTCTTCGAGATGCCAACTGTACGTGCCTTGCGCGCCGGGCGGCAAATACCCACCGGGCACCCCGACCAAATCGCGATCCAGATTCCAAATCGCGTCCGTCTCGACTTGGGGCGCGGGCGTGAATTTTGGGAACAATCGCGAACCGGCAGCCACCGTGCCCGGAAAGCGTACGACCAAATAAATTTTCGTCAGGTCCGCCGTGCTTGCGGCATTCAAATGGAAAGTGATGCGCTTGGCGATTTCGACGTCATAAGACGTGTTCTTGACCTGAATCGGTCCGTCTGCCAGAGCAGGCAAACGGAGGAACACGAACATTGACAGCGCCAGCATCAGGATTAGTATTTTTTTCATGCGGTGATTTGGTCGAACGTCAAGCGGAGTGCGTTTGACCACTCAATCCCTTCGCCAACCGGCGAGTTTGATGCCCAAAAACCCGTCCAGTCCGGCGCGCTTGCAGAAAAGGGGTTTTTGGCGAAGGTGTTGATTCCAGAAACGACCGGTGCGCGCCATCGCGGACCAGTATGCGGCATAGCTTGTTATACGCTCGTGGGCAGTTGTTCGATGGACAATGCCTGATATTTGTCCCCCTCTTCAATCAACATGATCGGAATGTCGTTCTTGATGGGGTACTTGCGCCCGCAGTCGCGACACACCAAAAAGGGCACCGCCGTCTCTGCGCGAACCAGCTCCAACAGGCCCGCGTTCGGTGCATTGCGCACATCGGCGGGGCATCGCAGAATTTCCAAGAGATCAGGACTCACAGCCATTACATGTACTCCTTCATAAATATGTTTCGCCTGCCGCAGTGGTCGCTTGGGCGCACGTGCGGCGGAATAAAACATGACATCTTTCGCTCGGCGCAAATGCTACGCGCCTAACGCCAGCCGTCTTTACGCGCCCGTGCGCGAGACAAGCGACAGCTTGCGTCCCATTTGGGTGTTGAGTTGCATCGTCAAGGCAATTTGCAAACGCCGCAATTTTTCTTGATATTGCCCGGAATTGAGCGGCGGCGTCGTCATGATCAACGCGTCCTCGTCGTTGTCAGAATAGTACGCTTTGCGCATCCCGACTTTATCAAAGCCATATTTCAAATACAACTGCTGCGCCGCCGTATTCGAAACGCGCACTTCGAGCGTGGCAACGTGCGCGCCATGTCGCGCGGCATCCTGCAAAGTATGCGCCAACAACAATTCCCCGTACGAATGCCCGCGGTGTTCGGGACGCACCGCAATCGTACTGACGTGCGCTTCCCCTGCCATCAACCAATATCCGACATAACCGACCATCAACGGCGCACCCACCGTCGGCGCGGGACGCACCCACCGGCGCAGCCAACCTATCACTCCGTCGTTGGCGGGGTGACGCAGCGCCCACGCGTCCAACCATGCGACGAAATAGTGCGCCATGTCATTGTAGCGCAATTCGTACTCGTAGGCGCGCGCAGACCACGGCGAAGGAAACGCCACGCGTTCAATCTCCAGGACCTGTGGCAAATCGTCAACGGTCATCGGTTCGATTCGCACAGCCAACGTGTTCGGGGAATCCATCGAATTTATGCCAGCGACGCCGTGGGAATGTAATACGGCGTCAACGTTTGCAAATCGTCGCGCTCACCGGCGCGCCAACGACGCCAGGCGAGCTCTGCCAAAAATCCCGCGCGTCGTACAGTCAGCGCGTCACTCGCAAACACAACGCGCTCATGCAGCGCCGCGTGCAGCAGGACGCGAAGTGACGCGTCCATTTCGCCGATCGCCAAAAATCTTGCCGGTGCGAATTTTGTAACCTGTTCGACAATCCCTTCCGCCGCGCCGAACACATAATCACTCGTACGGAGCGGCGCGCCCTTGGTGCATTGGTACAGCGCGGCGGCGAAGCGTCCGCGGCCTACCATCATCACCGCGCACACGGGCAGCATCTGTTCATGCGCCGCGCTCGCCGTTATCTCCAACGTCGGCACACCCAGCAGCGCGGCAGGCAAACTGTACGCCAGACCCTTTGCCGCGCTCAAACCGATGCGCAAGCCGGTAAACGAGCCCGGACCGGTGGCGACGCCGAGCGCATCTATTCTACTTATGTTCGCGCCGACCAATTCAATGAGTCGCGTGACTTCTGGCATCAAACTGCGCGTGTGGTTTTCGTGCGTGCGCCAGGTACTCTCGCCCAACACGCCGCGTTCGTCAAACAACGCGATGCTCGGCGTATTCGTCGCCGTGTCAATTGCGAGCAGCATGTTTCAAACCATCCAAAATTTCCGCCGCGCGTGCCCCGCGCGCCCGCAAGACAAGCCGCCGTTCGTTTTCGCCCAGATATTCAAACTCGATCCACAACACATCCTGCGGCAGCGCGTCGCGCACCCGTTCCGCCCATTCGATCACCGTCACACCGTCGTCATTCAAATAATCGTCCAGTCCAAAATCGCGCGCTTGGCTCGCATTTTCGAGGCGATACGCATCCACGTGATACAGCGGCAAGCGCCCGTCGGGATATTCATTCGCCAAAATAAATGTCGGCGAATTCACATCTTCGGTGATGCCTAACCCGCGCGCCAGCCCTTGCACAAAATTCGTCTTGCCCGTCCCCAATTCACCTTGCAACGCGATCACATCGCCGGGCACCAATTGCGCTGCCAATGCCGCGCCCAATGCTTGGGTGGTTTCCACACTCTCGCTCTTGATTTCGAGTTCTACCCGCGTGCTGGCACTCATGACGGTCGGCGCATCCATCGTTTTGATTATACCTGAAGTCATTGCAAAAGCAGGAATACACAGACCCCAAGTGTCTTTGTCACCCTGCGCGACTCGCTGCCCATTTGCGCCAAAAAACACTTGGGGTCTTGCCGCGCGGGGTGTGCGTCATATTTTTGGGTTGGTCACTTTCCCAACGTGCGCGGCAATCCATTGGATTGCAGCACGTCTTTGTGTTTTCGTTGGCGCGAATTCTATTCGCCCGATCCTGTCGCCCAAAATTTTGACGCACACCCTGCCGCGCGCGTGGCTGGATGAATTGCGGGATATTTGTGGTACAATGATCCAGCGTATGCGCATCCTGCTGTTATCCGATATTCACGCCAACCTCGTTGCGCTAGAAACTGTATTACGCGTCGCACCCGCGCATGATGCGATCTGGTGTCTGGGCGATGTGGTCGGTTACGGCCCCCATCCCAACGAGTGTGTCGCGCGTCTGCGCAGTTTGGACGCTTTGACCTTGACGGGAAATCACGATCAAGCCGCCATCGGCAGTGTGTCGCTTTCTCATTTTCGTGAAAACGCGCGCCTTGCCCTCGAATGGACGCAGCAGGTCCTTACCCCCGCAAGTTGCGCGTGGCTTGCCGAACGCACACCCCAACAGACGCTGGCGGCTTTTGACCTTACGCTCGTACATGGCAGCCCGCGCGACCCGATTTGGGAATACATTGAAAATGCGCCGCGCGCGCTCGAGAATTTTGCATTTTTCGATACCGCGTTTTGTTTTTTTGGTCACACCCATCATCCGATTGCATACCAGCTCCGCGTGCAAGATCGCGTGCTCGCCCCGCGTTTATTGGCTGACCGAAAACCCTACGCGCTCGCGCCCAAGCTCTTGCTCAATCCCGGCAGCGTCGGGCAGCCGCGCGATGGGGACTCCCGCGCGGCGTTTGGAATTTATGACACGGATACGCGCGTGTTTGAACCGCGCCGCGTCGAATATGACATTTCCGCCACACAGCGCGCCATGACCAATCTCAACCTGCCCGCCGCGCTCATCGCGCGCTTGGCGCAAGGGGCATGAGTACGGAACGCTCGCCGCAGCGTTCCCCCCGGTGAACGCTGCGGCGAGCGTTCACTACAGCGCGATTGGAACGATTACACACAGCGCTGCGTCTCTTGATTGAAACGATACAAAGCAACGTCCATTTTCGCAAGGAGCAAGAACCATGAAACGCTTCATCCTATTCACACTTTTGATATTGACGCTGGTCCTCGGAATTGGCTGCGGGCCCCAAATCGGAAACACGTTTTCGAAAATAACAAACGGTTTGGGAGAGGCAGAGGCGCCCGCTGCCGAAGATGCGACGACCGCCGATACCGAGAGCGGGGTCCCCGGTCAGCGCCGCCCCCAAGCACCCCCCCCCGCGCCCGGCGCAAACACGGAAGCCCAGGCGCAAGACCAGGTGCGCATGATCGTGTACACCGGCGCGGTCTCGCTGCAAGTGAATGACACGGCAGACACGATCAATAAAATCAATGATCTGTTGAAAAACGTCAACGGCTATATCGCCAGCAAATCCGTCGTTGCGTTCGGCAAAGATAAATTGCGCGGCAGCATCTCGATTCGCATTCCCGCCGCCGCGCTCGAAACGACGCTGGCGCAAATCAAGGCGCTTGCCGTCAAAGTCCTGAAAGAAACCGCCAGCTCGCAAGATGTCACGGCAGAGTATGTTGACCTGGATGCGCGGCGCAAGAATCTTGAAGTGTACGAAGTGGAACTGCAAAAAATGCTCGAGACGGAGCGCGAACGTCCGGGCAGCAAAGCCGCAGACCTTCTGGCGATTTATAATCAATTGACCGAAGTGCGCGGGCAAATCGAACAAATCAAAGGGCGCCAAAAATATCTTGAAAACACCAGTGCGCTCGCGACGTACACCATCGAATTCGTGCCGATTGAAGACGTGGTCGTCGAAGGCAAACCGGGTTGGGATCCGGGGCGCACGGCAGGTCTGGCGCTTGATCGTCTGGTCAGCGCGCTGCAAGGCCTAGGTGACATCGCCATCAATCTAACCCTCTTTGTCTTGCCTATCTTGCTCATCTTGTTCCTGCCGGTCGTCGTCGTGATTTTGATCCTGCGTGCGTTTTTGAAACGACGCCAACCAAAGCAACTCAAACCCGCCGGGTAATCGCAAAATGGACGATGCAAAACATCGTCCATTTTTTTCGTCTCCAAGCAAGCTATTGCTGTTTGACAAACCGATAGACCTCACTATACTTGCCGAATCATGGTCTGCGGCACTGTCGCCCTCCAAAGGGTAAAGCGCGCGCAGACCGTAATTTTTTACGCCTATAGTTCACAAATAAACGATTAGATCAAGGAGGGGCAGCTCTAAATGGCAACCATTTTTGTTCCAACCCCGCTGCGCAAGGTCACGGGGGGAGAGGGCAAAATTCGAATCCGCGCCGCAACGGTGCAGCAAGCTATTGATAGCGCCAATGCCGTCTATCCCGGCTTTCGTGAACGCGTACTGGACGGGGACGGCGAAATCAAACGCTTTATTAATGTATTCGTGAATGGCGTAGACGTTCGCAAATTACAGGGACGCGCTACACCGGTTCGTGAAAACGACGAGGTCGCAGTAATTCCGGCGATGGCGGGAGGCAATTGAACCGTGATGGCTCATCCCGTTATGGTTTCGGTCGCCTGGCTCCAAGAGCATTTGAACGATGCGAATGTTCGGATCATTGATGCGCGCGTGTCCGACCCGCGTTTGCCCATTGGCTATCGCATTTCGCACATCCCCGGCGCAGTCCCGTTCGATTTGAACCATGACTTGTACGAAATGGCGCCCGGCGGTCCGCACATGAAAACGCCCGACGCGATTGCAAAAATCCTCGGCGCGCGCGGCATCGCTAACGATTCCATCATCGTCTTGTATGATGAAGGCGCCGGTCCGTTGGCGGGTACTGTGTATTGGCTGCTCAAGTATTTGGGACACGCCGATGTGCGCGTGGTAAATGGCGGATGGCACGCGTGGACACAAGCCCATGCCCCGACGACACGGGACATTCCACAAATCACACCCGCGACCTACACCGCACAAGTGGATGAAAATCAACACAGCACTTGCGAATGGATTCAGGAGAATTCCGGACGCGCGGACCTATTGCTGCTCGATACGCGTACGGATAGTGAGTATTACATGGGTCACATTCCCGGCGCAGTCAACCTCTCGTTCGACGAAGCGATTGATTTTGCATCCCAGGCGTTAAAGGATACGACCACGCTCTGCGCCCAATTCGAGCGGGTAGGCGCGACGCCCGACAAAGAAATCGTCGTCTATTGCGGTTCGGGTTCGCGTTCGGCGCACACGTTCATGGTACTGCAAGACCTGGGTTACCCGCGCGTGCGCAATTACAAAGGGTCAATCATGGATTGGGCAGACCACCACGGATTGCCGTTAGAATAGTCACAAGTCGCAAGTCTCAAGTGACGAGTCTCAAGTTGCAACCCGCAATCTGCGACCTGTAACCTGTGACCTGTAACCTGTGACCTGTAACCTGCAACCTGAAACATGAGCCGCTGGAATCCTCTTGTCATTCAAGCTCCAACCGATGTTTCTGCCGACGAGACGTTTGATCTCAAAGGCGAAATCTGTCCGTACACATTTGTGAAATCGAAATTGATGCTCGAAATGATGGAATCGGGCCAAGTGCTGCAAGTGATTGTGGACAATGACGAATCGGCAACGAACGTCCCAAAATCTTTGACCAATGAAGGCAATACCGTGCTCGGCTGCGAAAAAGTGAACGAGACGGATTGGATGATTACGGTACGAAAAAAGTGATCAGTAACCAGTAAACAGTAATCAGTAAAGAGTGACTGATTACTGATCACTGATCACTGATCACTGATTACCGACCATGCTCGGTTTCACCAACGACCAAATTTATCGCTACTCGCGCCACATTATTTTGCCGGATGTCGGCGGCGCGGGTCAAAAGAAATTGCTACGAGCCAAAGTGCTGCTCGTCGGCGCGGGCGGATTAGGTTCACCGTCTGCAATGTATCTCGCCGCCGCGGGCGTGGGCACTCTCGGCATTGTCGAGTTTGACCGCGTTGATTTGAGTAATTTGCAACGCCAACTGTTGCACCGCACGCAAGATGTGGGACGTTTGAAAATTGACAGCGCGCAAGACACGCTCAACGCGTTGAATCCCGACGTCAAGGTTGTGAAACACCAAGTCGTCCTCGATTCGACCAACATCATGGAGATTATCAAGGACTATGACATCGTCGTAAACGGGACCGATAATTTCCCCACACGCTATTTGGTGAACGACGCGTGTGTGTTTGCGGGCAAACCGTTGGTGGACGGTTCCATTTTCATGTTTGAAGGACAGGCGACCGTGTATGATGCCGCGCATGGCGGACCGTGCTATCGCTGCTTGTTTCCCACCCCCCCCCCGCCCGGCGAAGTACCTTCGTGTCAAGAAGCGGGCGTGTTGGGCGTACTGCCCGGCATCATTGGCAGCATCCAAGCGATTGAAACCATCAAATTGATTTTGGGCAAAGGCGATTCGCTCAAGGGACGCTTGTTGTTGTTCGACGCGCTGGCGATGGAATTCCGCGAAATGCGCGTCGAAAAAGATCCGCACTGCCCCGTCTGCGGCGAGGACCCGACGATCACGGAATTGATTGATTACGAACAATTCTGCGGCGTGGCGTTCCCGGAAAAACCGGCGACGGCGCAAGACGCGGAAATGGTTCCAGCATGAGTAGATAAGGAAACAGGGAAGCAAGGAAACAAGTAGCCAAGTGAGCTATTTCTTGTCCACCTGTTTCCCTGCTTCCCGATTTACCAGAACTATGCCCAAGCTCCAATCTCCAATCTCCAGTCTCCGGTCTCCGCCCTCCACCCGTCCCGCGCTCTTGAACTGTATTGGTAATACGCCACTCTTGCCTTTGAAATTGCCGAGCGGCGCGTCGCCACGCGTGGAATTGTGGGGCAAAGCAGAGTGGTTCAATCCCGGCGGCTCGGTCAAAGATCGAGCCGCTCTGTTTATCATTGAGGACGCAGAACGACGCGGCGTTTTGACACCCGACAAAATTTTGCTCGACGCGACCAGCGGCAACACCGGCATTGCCTACGCGATGATTTGCGCAGCAAAAGGGTTCGGCGTTGAATTGTGTATGCCGGCGAATGTGAGCGAGGAGCGCAAAAAAATCCTGCGCGCGTACGGCGCGAAACTTGTATTGACCGATCCGCTCGAAGGCAGCGACGGCGCGATCATTAAAGCGCGCGAACTCGCCGCCGCGTATCCCGAAAGATATTTTTACGCTGACCAATACAACAACACGAACAATTGGTGCGCACATTACCAAACCACCGCGCCGGAAATTTGGACACAGACGCAGGGGCGCATCACGCACTTGGTCGCGGGGATTGGGACGGGTGGGACGTTGATGGGCTGTGCGAGGAGATTGAGAGAATTAAAGGGAAATATCCAAATCGTCGAGGTCGAACCTGCCGATGAACTGCAAATCATCGAAGGGTTGAAACATATCGAGACTTCGATTGTGCCGGGGATTTATGATGCGAAAGCCGCATCACGGAAAATCGCGGTCGCAGCGGAAGATGCGTATGAGACCGCGCTCGATGTGGTGAAACACGAAGGGATGTTTGTGGGATTCAGCGCGGGTGCGGCGATTTACGCGGCGCGCGAGTTGGCGCGTGAATTGGACGAAGGTGTAATCGTGTGCGTGTTGCCGGATGGCGGTGAGAGGTATCTCAGTACGGTGAGTTGGGAGTAAAAAACTGGGCGACGCAAAATACGTCGCCCAATTTTTTGTCTTGGCGGATTTCCAACATGGGAAGCAGCTTTCCTAAATTTTGCGCGGAGCATAATTCAGAGTATAAACGATTGCACATTTCATCACAACCTTTAACGCGGTTCTTATACGTACTAGGTGATTCTTATACCGTTTTAAGCCGCTGCGACTAGAATTGACTTGGCATTGTGGCAACAACTCGATTTTGACGACAACTTTTTTTGTCGCATTGAAAACATCGGAGGCATCCAACGCGTATGGCGAACGATTTGATTATTCGTGACCTGCATGTCGCGGTCGAAGGCAAGGAAATCCTGCAAGGCATCAATCTGACCATCGGCAAGGGACAGATTCACGCGGTGATGGGTCCCAACGGTTCGGGCAAGTCTACGTTGGCGAATACGCTGCTCGGTCACCCGCACTATGTCGTCACACAGGGCGACATTTTGTACAAAGGCGAAAGCATTCTCACATGGAAACCCGACGAACGCGCGCGGGCGGGCATGTTTCTCGCGTTTCAATATCCCCATTCCGTTTCGGGCGTCACCGTCGCGAACTTTTTGCGCACGGCATTGAACGCGAAACGCAAAGCCAAAATGAACGGCGATTTCAAACCGGTTTCGATTCCCGAATTTCGCAAACTGATGCGCGAAAAAATGGCAATGCTGAAACTGGACGATTCGTTCGCGACGCGTTATCTGAACGAAGGTTTTTCCGGCGGCGAGAAAAAGCGCGCCGAAATTTTGCAGATGGCAATTCTGCAGCCCGAAATCGCGATTCTCGACGAAACCGATTCGGGTCTCGACATTGACGGCGTACGCATTGTGAGCGAAGGGGTCAATTCGCTCGCCGGTCCCAATCTTGGCATAATGATCATCACGCACTATCAACGCATTTTGAATTACATCAAACCGGATTTTGTCCACGTTTTGGTCAAAGGCAAAATCGCCGTCGAAGGCGGTCCGGAACTCGCGCACAAGCTCGAAGCCGAAGGATATGATTGGGTGTTGAAACAGGTGGAAGCGAACACGGGAAACGTGAAGCGTGAGACGTGAAGCGTGAGACGTGAAGCGTGAGACGTGAAGCGTGAGACGTGAAACGTGAAGCGTGAGACGTGAAGCGTGAGACGTGAAGCGTGAGACGTGAAGCGTGAGACGTGAAACGTGAAGCGTGAAACGTGAAACGTGAAACGTGAAGCGTGAAACGTGAAACGTGAAACGTGAAGCGTGAAGCGTGAAGCGTGAAACGTGAAGCGTGAAACGTGAAACGTGAAGCGTGAGACGGATGGAGTGATTATGGCTGAGGAACTCAAAGAGGAGTTTGACATTGGCGCGAGTGGTACGACGTATCAGGAAAAGTACGGGTTTTTCGATCCCGAAAATTACGCGTTCAAATCCAAAAAGGGTTTGAATCATGAAATTGTCGAAGAGATTTCGTGGATGAAAAACGAGCCGGATTGGATGCGCGATTTTCGCCATCGCTCGCTCGACATTTTCTATAAAAAGCCGATGCCGCAGTGGGGCGGAAATCTCAACACGATTGACTTTAACGACATTTACTATTTCGTGCGCGCGTCCGAAAAAGCCGAACGCTCGTGGGATGAAGTCCCGTCGGACATCAAGAACACCTTTGACAAGCTGGGCATTCCGCAAGCGGAACAGAAATTCTTGTCCGGCGTGGGTGCGCAGTACGAAAGCGAGGTCGTCTACCACAGCATCAAAGAATCACTGACGAAACAGGGCGTCATTTTTGTAGACACCGATACCGCGCTGCGCGAGTATCCCGACTTGTTCAAGAAATATTTCGGCACGATCATTCCGCCCGCCGACAATAAATTCGCGGCGTTGAACAGCGCGGTGTGGTCCGGCGGTTCGTTCATCTATGTCCCGCCCGGCATTCATGTGGAAATGCCGCTGCAAGCGTATTTCCGCATCAACACCCAAAACATGGGGCAGTTCGAGCGCACGTTGATCATCGTGGACGAAGGCGCGTTCGTGCATTACGTCGAAGGATGCTTTCTTGCTGGGGCAAGAGTGCGCACGCGCGAGGGCGAAAAGCCGATTCAAGAAATCACTGTGGGCGATGAGGTGCTTACACACAAAGGACGCTTTCGCCGCGTCTATCATACGATGCAGCGTCCGTATGAAGGGCTGATCTATAATCTCCGCTATTTCGGCGACAGCGATCAGGAGTTACGCGTTACGGAAGAACATCCTTTGCTCATCGTACGCCGTGAACGCGCACACGAAAGGAACCGCGAATTCAAGCCGGAATGGCTCACTGCGGCAGAGGTCAAACCCGGTGACTATTTAGCCATTCCGATTCCGCAGCCCGAAAGTCAATTTGAAGCCGCGCACACGACGACCATTCCGTTCGGGAGGGGACGACATGAAGGGGTATCCCGTGATGTCACCTTACCGATGGATCCTGAATTCTTCCGTCTACTCGGTTATTATTATGCCGAAGGACACGTAGACCAAGAACACTATCTTTCGTTCTCCTTTCATGCGAACGAAACGGCGTATTTGGATGACACCCGCGCGTTGATTGGCAAGTATTTTGGCAAAGAGCCAATTGCCAACAACCCGCGTCAGAATGGGCAAACCCTCGTACTATGCTCCACCGAGATTGCGCGCACGTTTGCGCGTGAATTCGGCTCTACAGTGTATGACAAGCGCGTGCCGGCGTACGTTCGCAACGCGCCCCTGCCCCATTTGCGCGAGTGGGTGCGCGCCATGTGGCGCGGCGACGGCAGCTATGATGCGCGCAAAAATATGTTTCGCTTCAACAGCATTTCGCGCGAGGTGGCGTATGCTTTCCGAGACGCACTGCTGCGTCTGGGCATCGCAGCTTCAGTCAATTATCAAGAACGCCGCGCGCCGCGCGCAGGGATCTATGCCGTTGTAATTTCTTCACCGTGGAACTCCAAATTTGGTGAAATCGTAGGTCACGCTGCGCCCGATGGCAAACCAAGTGGTTCGCCGTTCCAGCTAGACGCGCAATACATGTATGTTCCAATCCGTTCGGTTGAAATCGAAACGGTAAATGACACCGTCTATAATTTTTCGGTCGAAGAAGATGAATCCTACGTCGGCGAAGGCGTTGTCTCGCACAACTGCACTGCCCCAACCTATTCCAGCGATTCACTGCACAGCGCGGTCGTCGAAATCATCGTGCACAAAGGCGGACGCGCGCGTTACACCACGATTCAGAATTGGTCGTCCAACGTTTACAATCTCGTCACCAAACGCACGCTGTGCAAAGAAGACGCGACGATGGAGTGGGTGGATGCGAATCTCGGCTGCTTGGCGGAGGGTTCGCTCATCACAACACCCGAAGGCGTCAAACCGATTCAAGATCTCACAGTTGGCGACCGCGTGCTTTCGTATGATGAACAATCCGGGAATTTGTGTTTCCGCCGCGTACAGGCAAAGCGTTTTTCGGGAGACCAACCGGTGCATACAGTGTCGGTCGGCGAACGCAAATTACAGGTGACGGCGAATCACCCGTTCTTTTCATACACGTACGATGCTGACGCGCCCAAGAAACTCGGACGCTATCGGCTCGCCTACGTCCGCGCCGATCAATTAAAGGAAGCAATCGTGCCGCGTGTCTCGCTGGACTATGGCAAACCGCATCGCCTTCTCAAACCCTCGCTTGTCACACAATTTAATTCGCGCAACCAATACGCGGAGGATTTGGTGATGACGCGCGAACGCCAACCCCGTATGGCTGACATCGAATACACCACCGATGAAATCATGTGGTTGTTCGGTTACTGGCTGGGTGACGGCGATATCGCAAAACAAGCGGGCAAAACTCAAGACATGCTGCGTTGGGCAAAGGTCGGCTTTTCGACGCCCTTGACGGATCGCGCCCATGACCGGTTGCTGGAAACGATGACGCAAGTGATTAATGCGCCCCCAGTGGTGCGCTCCGATGGAGTCCACGTTTCGTGGCACAGCAAGGAACTCGCCGAATTCTTTACGTTGAATGGCTTCGAGGGCAACGCGCATACCAAGCGCGTCCCACAGTGGGTGTGGTCGCTGCCGGAATCACAGCGCTTGGCGTTCATCGCAGGGTATTTGGACGCCGACGGGTTCGCGCAAGAGCCGCGCCGCTTTGCGCTCAAGTCGTCGAATTACGCGTTATTGCAAGACTTTGCGTCCTTGTTGGTAACACTGGGCGTCACGCCGCGCCTTTACACCGAGTTTGATGGGCCCAAGCAGGTAAAGATTCTGGGCGTTGAATGTGAGGCGCACGGCGCGCATCGTCTCACCTTTCCACAAGATACGCGCCTCTTGCCGTACGTTAGCCCAACTTTGCGCGAACATGCCGAGCAAGCCAGCCCCGCGCAGTTGGAACATCATCGCTCAATTGGTCGCTCGAATATCGAACTGCCTGACGCAGTTCAAGTCGTGGAGGTCCAAGTCTCTGAACCATCGGACGCTCCCGTTCCAACGTGGGATATTCAAGTTGAAGGCACAGGTAATTTTATTTCGCAAGGGTTCATCGTCCACAACTCCAAGCTCACGATGAAGTATCCGAGCATCTATCTCATGGGCAAAGGGGCGCACGGCGAAGTGTTGTCCGTCGCGTTTGCAGGCAAAGGGCAGCATCAGGACGCGGGCGGTAAAGCCGTCCACGGCGCGCCGCACACCTCATCGCAAATCATTTCCAAGTCCATCAGCAAAGACGGCGGACGCACTTCGTATCGCGGGCTGCTGCAAGTGTACCCCGGCGCGGAAGGTTCGAAATCCAAAGTCCAGTGCGACGCGCTCATTTTGGACGAACACTCGCGTTCGGACACGTATCCGTACATTGACATTCAAGAAGACAATGTGAGCATCGGGCACGAAGCCTCGGTCAGCAAAATCGGCGAAGAGCAGTTGTTCTACTTGACCTCGCGCGGGCTCACCGATGCGGAAGCGTCCGGCATGATCGTCAACGGCTTTGTCGAACCGATTTCCAAAGAATTGCCGATGGAGTACTCTGTGGAATTAAACCGCCTCATTACGCTACAGATGGAAGGGTCAGTTGGATAAACGACAAGCAACAGCGTATTTGGCAGGATTGTTTGATGCCTTTTTTGCAATCTAAACAAGCTCACATCCAGGTTGCGCTCGAATTTCGCGAACAAATCCGAAACACGCGTACAATCAGTTTGGGAAAAGGATATGGCTCACGCCAAATGTTGACTGAGGAAATTGACGCGCGTGAAGAACTTTACCTACGCATGAAGCAACTCAATGATCGGACGCCAAAACTCGATGAATGAAAATGATCTGATTCCTTATCTTGCGGGACTTTTTGATGCTGTATGCTTTTCGCAAAACACTTGAACCTTACCTAATAATCAAACGGGATCGTCTGAATGTGGTTTTTGAATTTTATCAGCGGATCAAAGTCTATAATCGGAAACCAATCGAAGGAGAAGAATTAGTAGCCCGCGAAGAAATCTACCAAAGGTTTCGTAAAGTAAATGCTAGAGGGAAAAAACAATGATGCTCTCCCGCTGTAATTCGAGAGCGCGTTTCCACATAGCACACAAACCAAGAACCACCAAATGAATCTCGGCATCACAGAACTCGGCTTTGTTTGCGGCATCGTCGGCTTGCTGTTACTTTTCACGGCAATGCTATCGGGAATCGGGCTGCGCTTTT
Organism: Chloroflexota bacterium; assembly: GCA_016209205.1. Classification (GTDB taxonomy): domain Bacteria; phylum Chloroflexota; class Anaerolineae; order UBA4142; family SHND01; genus SHND01. Next base: position 2,159 of record JACQWQ010000247.1, on the reverse strand, counting down.
TGCGTCGGCAAGAAAATCTGCCCCAGCCACAAGACCCACACCAAATTTTGAAATTGCGTTATGCGCGCGGCGAAATCACGCGTCAAGAGTTTGAGCAAATGACGCGAGATTTATCTTGATCGGAGTTGCTCATTCGCCTTGCGTCGCACCCGCAGTGGGATGAAAATCTCCCCTTCCCTTGTAGGGAGGGGGTAGGGGGGTAGGTTATTTTCACGGGAGGAGAACATGGAAAAAATTGGCGTTAATCTGTCTTGGCTGCTTGTCCAATTCTTGGGTTGTGTTCTATTCTTGGGAATTCTTGCCGGGCTGGTATTTCTCATCCTACGCGCTGCCATCGCGCCAAAACAACAAGAGGAAGCGTGATTTGGTATAAATAAAGACGCTCTCCCGTCATAACACGAGAGAGCGTTTGAATGTACGAACGGACGTCAAAAATCAATCAACACGCGGCGCGCACACGTTTTACCGCTTCGTCGAAATAGGCGCGGTCAATTTCGAAGCCGACGAAATCTTTTTCCAGTTTCAGCGCGGCGAGGGCGGATTGCCCAATGCCGAGGAACGGGTCGAGCACCAGCGCGGTTTTGGCGACGCCGTGCAGCTTGATACACATTTCCGCAAGTTGGACGGGAAATGTCGCGGGGTGCGGGCGATCGTTGGCGCGGCTTTTAATGGTTTCGTACGGAATGAACCAGGTGTTGCCGCGACAGCGCAAATCATTTTTGGCGCTCGCCCAACGGGTCACGTTTGACTTGTCTTGATATGGTACGCCTATCGCGAGACGGTCGAGTTTTACATCGCCGCGTTTCGTCAAGTGAAAAATATATTCGTGCTGGTCGTTCACAAAACGTGGCGAATTGATGGGCTTGAAATGTCCAACCGAAACATCTTGCGTGATGCCGGGATAGTCGCCGACATTTTCTTTTTCAATGGCGATGGATTTGATCCAGTGAAGCGTGTTTTGTAATCGCAAATGTTGTTGGACGACTTGTAAAACTTGAAAGGGCACATTCGGATCGGTGGGTTTGCTGCCGACATTTAGAAATAAAGAACCATCGTCGTGCAAAATCTCGCGTACCACGCGCGCCCACTCGCCCAGCCATTGCAAATACGCTTGGCGCGAAATGGTGTCGTCGTAGTGCGAATACCGGATGCCCAAATTGTACGGCGGTGAGGTGACGACGACGTTCACCGAGCCGGGGGACAAATGCTCTTGCATCCCGCGCACACAATCTTGCGGGTACAACGCGCAGGTATTTTGATTTTTCTGGAGGATGGTCGCTTTCAAATTCGTTTCAAATCCTTGGGCAGTTCAGAAATCGGGTGCAGTTTCAAAATCGGAATGAACTTGCAGCGATAGCCCGCCGCGCCGCCGCCTTTTTTGTTTTCATCGCGTAACGGAGCGTTTGCCACTTCGTCCGCCGTCGCGTAGCCGCAGATATACGCGTTCGTGTTCGGCGCAATCGCTGGGTTTTTTGGCTCAATATCAATTATAATTTGCACGTAAAACTTGGGTGCGCGTTTTGCCGAATAATCTTCGCGGACGAGCAAATTCAAGCGTGGATTGAAACGAAACGCGGACGTTTTGATTTCGACTTGCGCAAAATCGCTTTTGCCGCGATTGCTGACCAAGTTGTGTTTTTGCCAGTCGCCAAAATAATACTGCGCCCAGACCATTTCGCCGAGAATGCCGGTGAGTGTGTCAATCGGCGACGCAATCGTGCGATTGACCTGCACCAAACCCTTGGCCAATTCAGCGGCGCGCAGCATCTGGGCACTAATGACAATCCGAACCGGATCACGCGCAAAATTCATTGTTATTCCAATCGCCGTGATTCTATCAAATTAAGCTGGCACAATCAATATCGAGAAATGAAAATCCGTTGCTCCCCTCTCTTTGGAGGAGCGGGCTGAGGGTAAGGTATCACTGTTCCCCTATCTCTGAGGAGCGGGGACGGGGGTGAGAAATCATTGTTCCCCTCTCTTGGAGGGATAGAGACTGGCGTGAAGCCATTGCTCCCCTCTCCTCGTAGGAGAGGGGGCGGGGGTGAAGCCATTGCTCCCCTCTCCTCGTAGGAGAGGGGGCGGGGGTGAAGCCGTTGCTCCCCTCTCCTCGTAGGAGAGGGGTCGGGGGTGAGATCGTTGCTCCCCTCTCCTCGTAG
>JACQWQ010000269.1 GCA_016209205.1 Chloroflexota bacterium | reverse complement strand
GCAATTGGAATGGTTGACGCGGTTCAGCGTGGAAATGGGGAATCTGCGCGCCGCGCTGGAATGGGCGCGCGGCGAAACGGCGGCGGACGAAATGCTGCTGGATTTGAGCGCGGCGTTGTGGCGCTTTTGGTATGCGCGCGGCTGGTTGAGCGAGGGACAAAGTTGGTTGGAGCTTGCGCTTGCGCGCGCGCAAGTTGTCAACACGACGCGCGCGCAAGCATTAGTCGGTCTCGGCACATTGACATGGGCGCACGGCGATTTTGCGCGCGCGACGCGTTCCTGCCAAGCCGCTCTCGAAATTGCAGCACGACTGGATTACTCTTCCAGTAGGGCGTGGGCGGAGCTCATTCTCGGAATCATTGCCCAGACACGCGGCGATTTTGTTCAAGCGGCGGAGTGGGAAAGGAAAAGTTTGAACCACTTTGAGCAGAGCGGCGAAGCGTTTGGCAAGGCATTGACGTGTCACATGTTGGGGGTCCTGACGCAAACGCGCGGCGGCCTCGCGCACGCGCGTGAATGGTTCGAGACGAGTCTCGCCACGCATCGCGCACAAGGAAACCTTTGGGGCGCGGTGCTGCCGCTGTATTCTCTCGGCACGCTGGCGCAAGCGCAAGGCGAGTGGGCAGCGGCAAAGGAATATTTTGAACAGAGTTACGCGTTAGCCGGCGCGGTGGATTCGCAGTTGGGCTTGGGACTGAACGCAAACAATTTGGGACTGCTTGACATCGAAATGGGTGAATTGGAACGCGCCGCGCAATGGTTCGCAGAAAGCATTCGGCAATTTGAAAAAATGGGCGACCATCTGGGCATTGCGCGCGCGTGGCGCAGTCAAGCGCAGCTGGCGCTGCGGCGTGGGGACGCGCCAAGCGCGCATGCGTTAGCGCGTCAGAGTCTGGAAACTTGTGTGCGCTTGGGCGACCAGGTGAGTGTGGCAGAAAGTTTGGAATTGCTCGCGGTGATCGTGGCGGCGGAAAATGATTTCGCGCGCGCGGCGCGGTTGGCAGGGGCAGCCGCGCGCTTGCGTGAACAACTGGGCGCGCCGCCTTTTCCTTTCGACCACGCGCGCGATGAAAAGATATTGATGCAAGCGCGCGACGCGTTGGGAGAGGAGAGATATTTGCGGGAGTGGGAGCGCGGGAAAACCTACGCGTTAGAGGAAATTGCACAGAGGGCATTGACTGCATGAGCGGGCGGTAGCGCCCGCTTTTTGTTTTATCGTGCATAGAGGGCAAACGCATTTCAAATCCAACCGCGCGTCCATGCGCCAAAAATCGCGATGTTCGGTTTGATGCGCGTTGTGTAACGATGTGCGCCGCGCCGCAAATCGCGCAGCGCGTCGTGTAACGATATGCGCCGCGCAGCGAATCGCGCAGCGCGTCGTATAACGATATGCGCCGCGCAGCGAATCGCGCAGCAGTCCAGCGATTCCGATGTAGTTCATCGGAGAAATCGCCGTCTGAAAAAAGGTGAAATGCTTCGCATTGCAATCATCACGGATTGCACGAATCGCCGTGCGATTTTACCTTTTTTGAGCCGTAAAATTGCATTTTACGGAAGGGGCGCAAATCCAAATGCATGCGCTTTGTACGGCGGAAATGTTGAACGAATGTTGAGCGGGGTGTGATAAAGTGTGGTGCTATCACAGGGCATTGCAGTAACGCCAAGGCAAAGATTGATACAGAGGAGGCATGAAATGGAATCAGTACTTGAAAGGATTTTCCAAGAATTTGAGATGCTTGAATGGTTCGCCTTCTGGCTGTTCCTTTTTGTCGTACCGATTGGCGTATTTGCCGGCGCGATTGGCGCGCTTCGCAGAGATGCCTATCACGATAGAGAGACCGGAAAAGGGGTCGCACTCCTGAGTATAGGAATACTTCTTCTCGTGCTTATTGGATTGCTGCTCCTGACCTTTGGGTCCAGACTCGTGCAGCTGACGGTTGATTCAATTGGTGGTTGGGTCATCGGTCTCTTAATCGCAGGCATTATTTGTCTTGTTGCATTGCCGGTGAGCTTGGTAGGAGGTCAATTGCGGAGTGCGTTTGAGTATGGGCGCCGGGGTTATTGGTCAAGAGGCAACCGCGCGCTCGTAGTAGGGATGCTTGGGCTGCTGGCAATTGGAGTAATGGGATTCATGGCATACGGGGCAAATATTGTTATCGGGCTTGGCTTTGCTGTTCTGGCTGTCATCGCCTTGGTGTTGGGATGGTTCGGTCGGTTTCTTGTCCCTGAAGTTGTGGAGGAGGGAAGAGAACCTCTTGAGAGACCAAGAAGCTATAGAGGCTAAGAAATTGAATTGAATTGCTGTTTTTTCAAGCAAAGGAGCTGCAACGATGAGCGACAGATATCAAGTGCGCGATAAATATGGACGCGCCATCGGCACTGTGGAAAGACAGTTGAGTCCTTTCGAACAGGGTCAACAGATGGGAGAACAAGCTGCCGGGTGCGCCGTAATCATTTTTTTGTTATTGCCTCTCTTCAATGCCTTGAAGGGTCCCTTCGTGCTTCTCCTGACCATACTCATGACCGCATTCATTCTCATCGTGTCTCCACCCTTTGCATTTGCGCTGTGCGCGGCTCTCACCTACATACCAGTCATTGGTCCAATTATCGGGATCGTCGGCTTTTTATTCTTTGCGTATTCCGCCTTGCTCTATGTAGGCGTGGTTCTGTTGCAGTTCACCAATGAAATTCCCTTCCTTTTCAAGCGCAACGCGAAATGGCATCCTTTTTCGGCGAAGGAATGGGGCGTTGGTGTGTGGTTGCTTTGTTTTTTGGGCGCGGGCGCGTTCGGATTTGCAGTGGGCACTCTGATACAGCTCGGTTTCATAAACGGCGGTAGATTTTTATGAACAGGGATGAACTCAAACGCGAACTGACCAATGTGGTATACATGGCAAGTGGAATTCGCACGGGCGCGATTCAGGCGTTCGAGCAAAAAGATTATGCGGGCGCGATGGGTAACGCAGCGGAAGGGATTCGCTTGCTTGAAAGCACCGTCGCAAAGTATCCGGAGATGGATGAAATATTCGCGCCGTACTTGTTTACGTTTTATGCTGTGCGCGCATCCTCCCACTATGAAATGGGACGCGCGACCAAGAACGCGGACTTGATACGCCGCGCGCTCCAAGACATCGGAAAAGCATCGAGTGATCCGCCCAGCGCCGCCACTCACGAGCAGCGTTCTGCCGTGCAGCAGTTACAACGGGATATTTTGCAGGCGCTGAAGCGTTTTCGGTAACTCGGAGACGCGGCATAATGCAACATCAAATCCATTAAAAAGGAGCGGACTTGTGAAACCACGTTTCGGTCTTGTTCTCATTGTCGGAATAGTTCTCCTTTTCGCGTTGTTGTCGAGCCCCCGGCTCGAGTCTGCGGCGGTCACGCCCACACCTGCGCGCCCGGAGAAACTTGTCACACCACAAGCGCCCTCCGTTGTTGAAAAGGCAACACGCGAATCACGACCAAGCATAGAGGTTCCTGCCAACAGCGAATTGCTCGATGTGCCATTTACGGGCGGCGTCAACGCGACCACAACCGTCAACAAATACACCGGTGTTGTAACCATTCAGGTTTCGGGGAGCGGGCAAGCCGCAGGGACGCAGCTCTCGGATGCTTTTTATCTTTACGACCCTCCACCGCCGCGCACGGCAGATGGTTACTATGACTTTACATTGATGATCAATGGAGCGCACGCGGAAGATTTGATTGGATCGCGTCCCGCGTACGACAGTTCGCATGTCTATACGTTTCAAATTCAAGGTAATGGTCAAGCTCTAAGCTTTGGTGTGGGTGACGCGATGACGGGTGACAACTCCGGGAAATATGTTGTCGCGGTCAGCGGCGATACCATTCCCGGTGGAATTGTACAAGTCCCCGCCTTGGTCCTCGCCTATTTTCCGCCAGATCCGGCAAATCCCGAATATCTCGACCCCGCGGAAACGGGATGGTCAAACCAGAAAATTGTTGACATGCAAAATGCAACCCGCGGCATGGTTGCTGCAGGCGCAGACTTGATTAGCGATGCCACGCGGTATCACGGCTACAAAGACGCAGCGGCGCCGCGTTACCTTGAATATGTCGTGCAAGAATATCGAGAGTTTTTCGAGCCGCTGCCGCGCGGGTATCCACTGGGCAACTTGCCAGCGCCGCGTTATTTTGGCGAACTGTCCCCGGAAGCGTCAACCGCATCGCCCGCAATGCCCAATACTGCCTACCGCCCGCATTACGGCAACATCTTGCGTGACATGGGGATTTGCAACTATGTGGATGGGCAAGGCGTGAAAGAAGTCTGGATTTATGGCTATCACTCTTCTGTGATCGTGCCGGACGAATCCAAAATGTCGAGCAAGTATGGCGATGTCAGCAACGCCTACCCAAAGGACGAAGCTATTCCGGCGGAATACCGTTTACCGCGCTGTGCGAACTCGTACGTGATGTATAACTTTACCTATCAACCCGGGGGCAGCAGTGCGATTGGTAATACGGTTCACAATCGTCTGCATCAGATTGAGAATGTAATTTTTTTTGCGGAAAAGCGCGGGTATCCACCGAACGATCAGAATGCAGTGGGCAGTCTCTTTTGGGATGATTTTTCGGTGTATGGCGCGGCGGCATTGCGTCCCGGCTATTGCGCTTCATGCGGTAATACACATTCACCCCCCAATACGACACAGGGTTATGATTACGCGTCCCAAACCTATGCCGAAAACAATTGCGAGACCTGGAACCCTGACGACGGCCAAACAACGTATGTGAACGCAAACTGTTCACAATGGGGTTGTACGGATGTCAGCTTTTATAAATGGTTCATGCAGAATATCCCCGGTTATGAAAATGGAATTATGTTTCAGGGACGCAAGCTGCGGAATTGGTGGGAAGCGATGTACGATTTCAATGCGTTCATTGACGCGCGATGGAGTTTGTACGAGGCATGCAGTATTGCGCCGGACAAACCCGCCTTGCTCAAACCCAAAGACAAAGCAAAGGTGGGCAAACGTCAGGTCGCGCTCGATTGGAACGACGTCGCGTGCGCGGACAATTACAAAATCATCGTCAAAGATGCCGTCACCGGGAAAAAAGTGGAAAGCAAGACTGTATTCGCGAGCAATCACAAAACCAAAGCATTAACAGCGGGGAGGACATACAAGTGGCAAGTGAAAGCGTGCAATGCGCTGGGCTGTTCCGCCGCAGCGCGCACGTTCACGATCAAAGCGGGGGCAACTTTTGAATGGGAGCGCGATGATTGGTTTGTAGTGAACGAAAAGCAAACGGCGTTCGCAGGCAAATAAAGCGAGCAGCAGAAAGGGATCATAAAATCAAATGCGTCGAGTTCTTGTAAACTCGGCGCATTTTTTCTTGCCACGCGAACGCTTTGGGATGCAGTGTTGAACGAATGAGGCGATGACATACATCGCACGTTACTACGGGTTGCCTTCTTCGCGCTCTAGCATGGCGCGCAGGGTTTGCACGGTATCAATTTCATTGGGCGCTTTGTCGGGACGAAACGCGAGGATGCGCGCGTGGCGCAGCGCGACGCCGGATTTGTATTGCGGCGAACGCTGGACATTGTTGAACGCCACTTGGACGACGACCTGCGGCTGCACATACACGGTTGCGCCTACTTGACGCAGTTCGAGCTCCAAGAGCTGCGGCGTCAGCGTTTTGAATTCCGCGTCCGTCAGACCTTTGAACGTTTTACCGACCTCTAGAAATTCCCCGGTCGTTTCATCGCGCGCGGCGAGGTGTTGGTTCGATAACCAACCGTGCCGCCGCCCATAACCCCAATCGGATGCGACGATCACAAGATCGAGCGTCGTCACTGGTTTGAGTTTGAGCCATGCTTTGCCGCGTTCGCCCGGCGTATACGGCGACGCGAGCTGTTTTGCCATGATGCCTTCGTGTCCCGCCGCGCGCGCGTCGCGCAAGAATGTGTCGCCCTCGGCGGCGGTGGAAATGATGCGGCGCGGCACGCGCGCGATTTCGCCGGCGATTTCCTCGAGGGCGTCCCAGCGCGTCGTATTGGTTTGGTCGAGCAGCGTTGCGCCGTCACGATACAAACAATCGAATAGAAAGAGTTTGACTGGAATCTCTTGCTGCATGGCGGCGACGTTGCGTTCGCGTCCGACGCGGCGCATGAGGATTTGGAAAGGGAGCACGCGTCCGTGCGGATCCATCGCGATGACTTCGCCTTCGAGAATCGCATCGCGCGCGCGAATCTCTGCGCGCACCTGGTCGGCGATTTCGGGCAGCGACGCGGTAATGTTGGCAAGATTGCGCGAAAATAATTTTATCGTTTCGCCGCGTTTGTGAATTTGGAGGCGCGCGCCGTCGAGCTTGTATTCCAACGCGAGGGGAGGGCAAATCATTTCCAGCGCGTCGGCAACCGTGTCGGCGCTTTGCGCGAGCATCGGTTTTAACGGATGCCCCACCTCCAGTCCGACGGTTTCCAAACCCGCCTTGCCTTGCACCAACGCAGTATAAACCACCACGCCCACATCGCCCGCGAGTTGATTGGCGCGGCGAATCGTTGCGGCGGGAATGTGTGTGTTGCGCGCCAGCGCGTCGAGCAGCATGCCTTCGCTCACGCCGACGCGCATTTCGCCCGTGATTTGTTTGGTAATGTATTTCGCTTCCAGCGCCGACGCGCGTTGAAGCAACGCGGCGAGCAGTTCATCTTTGCGCGTGCGCGAACCTGCGCCGCTCGCGGCGGCAATCTCTTCGTAGGCGTGATAAACGTCGAGCAATTCCAGCGGCGCGCCGTGCGGCTGCCACCCGCGCGCCGTCAACCACTGTGCGACGGCATCGCCAAAATCCACCGCGCTGTCCGACCATTCCACCGGCGTTCCGGCAACCTGCTGCAAAACGCGCTGCAACGCCGCGCCGCTGAGATTGACCGTGCGCGCATCGCTCTCGGGGAAAATGCGTCCGATGAGCAAACGCGACGCGGGCGCGAGTTCTGGCGGCGCGAGCTGCTGCCAATACGCGCCAATCAACGCGCTGTGTTCGAGTTTCTTTTTTGTAGCGGCGAGTTGTTCGCCGAGTTGGGCGAGGTTGAGAAAGAGAGACATGGTTGGAAATTAGAAGTTGGAAATTAGAAACTCACCTTACGCAGTAAGTGTCATTTCGAGATGGTCAGCCCGCAGGGGCTGTATGGGCTCAGGACTGTCATATCGAACGGAGTGAGATATCTCGCTCCGCTCGATATGACAAGTCCTGTGCAGCGGTTTTTGCGAGAAATCTCGGTGTTCCCCAATCGAGATTTCTCGTCGCAAAAACCGCTCCTCGAAAACTTGTCCCGAAGGATTGAGGGATGACAGTGCGTAACGTGAGTTAGAAATTGGAAATTAGAAATTCGATATGCGACATGCGATACGCGATACGCGATCTGCCATCCGCGATTTTGCCGAAACCAAGTTCGTGCGTATAATGTTTGCGTCGAATTCGGGGCGTAGCGCAGACCGGTAGCGCACAGCGTTCGGGACGCTGGGGTCGGAGGTTCAAATCCTCTCGCCCCGACCATTGCAGTGCTGAGGTATGAGCGATGAGTTACGAGTCAATG
>JACQWQ010000268.1 GCA_016209205.1 Chloroflexota bacterium | reverse complement strand
CGCATCGGTCTCACCGAACACAATCTCCCCGGCATCCTCGACGGCGATTTGGACCACATCATCGACGCGCTCGTGCTGGCGGACCAGACGGAAAAGTTGAGGGCGGCGGGAGTGGAGATGGCGTGAGGGAGAGACGGAGAGAGGGAGAGATAGAGAGCGAGAGCCTTGTGCCTGCCCTCGTGCCTGAATAGGGGATTGGGTGATTGGTAGGCGCAAAGCATTTCGGGCGCGGCGTTCTTTGTCGCCAAATGCTTCGCCCCTTCCATCTCCGAACGCGGTATTGCTGTCAATCAAAATCTGGTTTATGATTTGCCATGCCAACTAAATTTTTTTTGTTGAAAGGCAGTTGGACTGCCGTCTGGGAACGCGCAGTGCTTGCATCGCAAGCAAGCAACTTGCGCTCTAACACAACCTTGAATCAATCCGGAATCTGCTCCAATCTGATTCTTTGTGAGATAGTCAGCCCGCGTGGCTGTATGACCCGAGAACTGTCATATCGAGCGGAGCGAGATATCTCACTCCGTTCGATATGACACTCCCGCCAAGTTCTGAGCAGGCGCAAATGACGACCAAAGTATTCATCACACATTCGTGGCAAGACATTGTTTTTGCGCGGCGTTTGTACGAGGATCTGACGCGGCACGGTTTGGATGTATGGCTTGATGACCGGCGGATCAAGGGCGGACAGCTTATTGCGCGCGAAATCAACAGCGGTTTGCAATGGTGCGATGTCTATATCCCTATCTTGTCGCGCGCCGCGCTCGCGTCCAAATGGTGCGATGAAGAAATCAACATCGCCATCGGCTCGAATCGCGATAAAGGTAAACCCGAAATTGTCTCCGCCGTCATCGAAAACGTGGACGACGTCATCCTCCCTTCGTTAAAGTATCGGCTCTATTTTGATTTTCGCGGTGACTATGAAACCGCGCTGCGCGACCTCTTGCAAAAAACTTTCGGGATCGAATTCTTGCCGCGCCCCGCGCAACCGCCATCTGCGCCGCCTCCTGCCGCGCCCGCGCCTCCGTCGCGTGCAGAGGTTCCGCCTGAAAAAATTCCAATCGCGCCCTCCCCTGCGCCCGCGTCCGGAGAATTCCTGAATGCGCGCCAAATCGAGGCGGCGTACCATGAGGGTCTCGAAGCATTTTTTCTTGCGGACGATGACCATCCCGAGTTCTATCAGGCGGCGGTCGAACGGTTTAGCAAGGTCCTCGCCGCCGACCCACAGTATGGAGATGGAGACGCGCGAGTTACTGAAGCGTTCAATCACGCTGGGAGCGCCCAAGACCATCACGACCAAAGCGGGCAATGAACTCATCCTCATACCCATGGGCGAATTCATCATGGGCGATCAAGAGATTGCGAACGCGCCGCCTCACCCGGTCTATCTCGATTCGTACTATATCGGACGCGATCCTGTGACGAACGCCGAGTACAAAAAGTTCGTCGAGGCAACCGGAGCCAGTGTGCCTCAACATTGGCAGAACGGCGCAATACCACGCGGTCTTGAAAATCATCCTGTTGTGAATGTAAATTGGGATGACGCGATGGCATATTGCAATTGGGCGGGTGTGCGCCTGCCGACAGAAGCAGAGTGGGAGAAAGCGGCGAGTTGGCATGAAGCAAGAAGGATAAAGAGAAAGTGGCCCTGGGGCGATCAGTTCGACGCAAACAAGTGCAATACGAGCGAAACCGGGATCAAGGCGACAACGCCTGTCGGAAAATATTCGCCGCAGGGGGATTCCGCGTATGGTTGCAGGGATATGGCAGGGAACGTCTGGGAATGGTGCGCGGATTGGTTCGATGAAAACTACTACGCAAACTCGCCGCGCGAGAATCCGCGAAATGATACTCCTGCACAGTACCGCGTGCTGCGCGGCGCCGCGTTCCTTGTTGCTGCGGACGATGCCCGCTGTGCGTGTCGCGACGGGCTCGATCCCGACGGTCGCGGCATCGGTTTCGGTTTTCGTGTGGCTGTGCCTCCCGCATGACTCTGGACTCTGGTCCCTCTGAACTCTGAACTCTGAAAAAAAATTTTTTGAAAAATCAAACAAAGGAGGCAAATCAGAATCATGGCGCAGGGTCAAGAGATGCCCATATTCACAAAGACGTTCGATTTGGTCATGTGGCTGCTGCCCGTCACGGACCGATTTCCGCGCGAGCGTCGTTTCACGCTGACGCAGCGCTTGTTGAACGCGGCGTTTGATTTGCGTGAGCATCTGGAAGCGGCGCAGTATCGGAGCGGTAAAGAACGGTTGGAACGTTTGATGCAGGCGGATGAAGCGCTGGCGCGCTTGCGTTTTTATGTGCGCCTCGTCGCCCGTTTGGAATGGTTGACGGGGAGTCAGTATCAACATGTCGCGCAAATGATCTCCGAGGTCGGCAAGCTGCTCGGCGGTTGGCGCAAGGCGACCAAAGTTTGACGCAAGCAAGAATATAGTTATAGTGCAAGCGCAATGGCGGCGGACGTCGCAATTGCAGGGCAGGTCGGCAGGTACGGCGCGTGCTGCGCGGCGCCGCGTTCAATAATGAAGCGGACAATGCCCGCTGTGCGTATCGCAACAGGAACAATCCCGACAATCGCAACATCAATATCGGTTTTCGTGTGGCTGTGCCTCACGCTATTCGTGCGACAAAAAGCATCGCAGCTAGAAATACCGTGCGTCGCAAGATTCGCGGTCGCGGCAAGAATAGCGGCGCGACCTGTGCCTGTCCGCACGCAAATACGGGGCAACCACAAGGGATTGCTTGCAATCCCAGATTGCCCCTACGCGCGTCGGGCAAATAAAAACCGCTCCGCCTCCTCGGTTCGTCCCTGAGGCGGAGCAATTTTTTGTCGCTCAAACTTCCGCATCCTTTGCGATGGCATACATCGCCAGAATTCGGAAGTTTGAAATCCGGTTGGCACAGCTATTGGTTATGTACGAACAAATTTACGCGTGGGATAATTTGTATCTTGCCTTTCGCCGCGCGGCAAAAGGCAAACGCGGTCAGCCGCCCGCCGCCGCCTTTGAATATCGCTTGGAAGAAAATTTGCTGCAACTCCAACACGCGTTGGAAACGCAGACGTATCAGCCCGGCGCGTACACCAGTTTCTATATTCACGAACCGAAACGCCGCTTGATTTCTGCCGCGCCCTTCCGTGACCGCGTCGTGCATCACGCGTTGTGCCAACTCATCGAGCCGCTGTTCGAGCAGAGTTTCATTTTTGATTCGTACGCCAATCGCGTTGGCAAAGGCACGCATCGCGCGCTTGACCGCGCGCAGCACTTTGCGCGACACTATCGTTACGTGCTGCAATGCGACATCCGTCAGTATTTCCCTTCGATTGACCACGCGCGGCTGCGCGAAATCTTGGCGCGCAAGATCCATGACGCGCGCGTAATGTGGTTGATTGACCAAATTCTTGAAAGTGGGCGCGGCGTCCTGGCGGAAGAGTATGCCATGGTGTATTTCCCCGGCGACGACCTCTTTGCCGCAACTCGCCCGCGCGGTTTACCCATCGGTAATCTCACGTCCCAATTTTGGGCAAACTGTTATTTGAATCCGATTGACCATTTCATCAAACGCGAATTGCAATGTCCCGGCTATGTACGCTACGTGGACGACCTACTGCTCTTTGGGGAGGATAAACAGGTGTTGGGGCAATGGCGCGCGGAATTGATTCAACGACTCGCGCGCTTGCGCGTGACGCTGCATGAGACGCGCGCCCAGGTTCGACCGACGCGCACAGGGATTCCCTTTCTTGGCTTTATTTTGTTACCGACAAAGCGCCGTCTCAAACGCGCGAATGTGCGCGCCTTTGTGACGCGTCTGCGCCGCCAAATTCAACTGTATCATCAACAGCAACTCGACCTCGCCGCCATCACGCGCTCGACGCAAGCATGGCTCGCGCACGCCGCGCACGGGGACACCCGGCATTTGTGCACCCGTTTGCTTCGTCAGAACGGTTTCACCTGATTTGACAATCCACGCTCCACAATTGAAAATCATAAATCATAAATTTGCGGTGTTAATCTCTCATCCCGAAACCGTCCAAGAAGTTCTCGTCTCTGCCGTCCGCGCGTTGGGCGCGCGGAATGGCTACGCGGCGGCGCGGCTGGAAGCGGAAATCTTGTTGGCGCACACCTTGAATATTTCGCGCGCTTTATTGTTGGCGCGTTTGGGCGAGCCGATTTCGTCTGCCAATGCCGCGCAATTTGCGGGGATGGTCGCGCGGCGCGCGCAGCACGAACCGCTGGCGTACATCCTCGGGCATCAGGAATTTTACGGATTGGATTTTATCGTTGACCGCCGCGTGTTGATTCCGCGTCCCGAAACGGAACATGTCGTCGAACTCGCGCTGGATGCCTTGAAAAAAATCGCGCACCCCGAACCGGTGATTGCGGACGTGGGCACGGGCTCGGGCGCGATCGCACTGGCGCTGGTGCACAAAACGACGCAGACAAAAATTTACGCGACGGATGTTTCGCCCGACGCGCTCGCGGTGGCGCAGTTGAACGCCGCGCGTTTCCGCTTGAGCGAGCGCGTGGAATTTCGCAATACCGATTTGTTGGAAGGCATCACCACGCCGCTCGACCTGATTACGGCGAATTTGCCATACATTCCGCTCGAACGCTCGAGTCGTCTGCCGCGCGAAATTCGCGCGTACGAGCCGCGTGTGGCGACGATTGCGGGGCTGGATGGTTTGAGCGTGATTCGGCGTTTGTTACAACAGGTGGAATCCCATGCCGCGCGCGCGTGTTTTATTTTTCTTGAAATCAGCGAAGAGCAAGGCGACGCCGTCAAGGATTTGGTCAACGCGGTCCTGCCGCACGCGCAGGTGCAGATTCATCGCGATTTGGAACAATTGGACCGTGTGGTGGAAATTCAATTGACGCGCTAGTACGTAGTGACGTGCGATGTATTCCCATCGCCTTATTCGTCGAGTTGGGCGGACGAATGAATTCGTCACTACGGGGTAATTCATGCAAACAATTCTCTTGCGCGCCGCTGCGCCGAGTGCAATTGAATACGCGTTGGAATTGATTCAGCGCGGCGAGGTGGTGGCAATCCCGACCGATACGGTGTACGGCATCGCAGCGGATGGCTATAACGCGGACGCGATTGAAAAATTGTTTGTCGCCAAAGAGCGTCCCCCACACAAGGCGATTCAATTGCTCGTCGCGGACTTGCAAGATTTGGAACGCGTGGCGACGTACGTTTCGCCAATGGCGCGTGCGCTCGCAGAAAAATTTTGGCCCGGGGGTTTGACGCTGGTCGTGACTGCGCGCGCAGACTTGCCTGCGAATTTGCGCGCGGACACAAATACAGTGGGCGTGCGTTTGCCCGATGCGCCGGTGGTGCGCGAATTGGCGCGTGCGTTGGGACGACCGCTCGCGGCGACGAGCGCGAATCGCTCCGGCGGCGCGAACCCGCGCACCGCGCAGGATGTCTTGAATGATTTAGGCGGGCGCATCCCGTTGATTCTCGACGGCGGCGCGACACCGGGCAATGTCGCTTCAACAGTGTTGGATTGTACGCAAGACACGCCGCGTGTGCTGCGCGTGGGCGCGCTTCGGCTTGAGGACATTGCACAAGCTCTAAATTTGCCGCGCGAAATGCTGCATGAATAACGCCGCGCGCTTGGTCTTTGGTCTTGACGCCAGCCGCGCGCTCACCAACGCGCCGACGGGCACAGAGTATTATTCGCGCGCGTTGATTGATTCCTTACTACGTCTCGATTCGCGCTTTTCGTTTCGCTTGTACACCCGCGCCCGGCTCCCGCCGAATTTTCTTCCCGCGACCGACAACTACGAAATTCGTGCCATGCCTTTTCCGCGTTTGTGGACGCACTTGCGTTTGGCATTTGAAATGCTAGTGCGTGCGCCCGACGCGTTGTTTGTCCCCGCGCACGTTTTGCCGCCCTTTCACCCGCGCAATTCCATCGTCACCGTCCACGACCTCGGGTACAGATATTTTCCCGAAACGCATCGCACATTTCAGCGCGCGTACTTGGATTGGTCGACGCGTTGGAATGTCAATGCCGCGCGCATCGTAGTGGCGGATTCATCCGCAACGCGCGACGATATTGTGAAATTCTACGGCGTACCCGTGGGGAAAATCCGCGTGGTCTATCCCGGCTACAACGCGGATCTATTCCAACCGACGCGGGATGCGGACGACATCGCACGCGTGCGCCAAAAATACGCGTTGGGTGACAAGTATTTCGCCAGCGTAGGCACACTGCACCCGCGCAAAAATTACGCGCGTCTCGTCGAGGCGTCCGCGCAATTGCCCTTCGAGTATTCATTAGTAATCATTGGAAAAAAGGGTTGGTTGTACGATTCGATTTTGGCGCGCGTGCGAGAATTGAACATGGAGGCGCGCGTCACGTTTTTGGATTACGCGCCGCTCCAAGATTTGCCCGCGTTATACGCGGGCGCGCAGTGCGCCGTGTTTCCGTCGCTGTATGAAGGGTTCGGTTTTCCCGCGCTCGAAGCGCAAGCGTGCGAGACCGCGCTGGTCTGCGCGAATACGTCGTCGCTGCCCGAAGTCGCGGGCGATGCGGCGGAGTTTTTTGACCCGTTGAATGTGGACGCGATGGCGCGCGCAATGCGGAATGTTTTGGAAAACGCGACGCGGCGCGCGGAATTGATTGCGCGCGGGCGCGAAAACGTGAAACGCTTTTCGTGGGAACGCGCGGCGCGGGAAATTTTGGAAATTGTAAGCGCGTTCTAATTCGAGATTAACGCGGCTGCGGTCTAATCGCAGGTACTCCTAACTCGGACAAGCCGAAACCAAACAGGAAACCGCGAATCTACGCGAATCTACGCGAATTTTCAGGACCCGATTCGCGTAGATTCGCGTAGACCTGTCCCGAAGCATTGAGGGATTCGCGGTTGGAAGTTCTTTGCTTTTTGCGAAGATTTCAGCGTTCTATGGAAAGTGAGTCGAAATGCATCGCAAGTTCTTGAGCGCGATTTTGTTCTTCGCCGTCATCTTTACAGCGTGTGTGCCTCATGCCGCGCCGACCGTGACCGTCACGCCGGTGCCTCCAACTGTCGCGGTCGTCGAAACGCGCGCCCCGTCCGCGTCGGCGCAGAATTTTGACGCGGCGCGCGCGTTCGAAGCAAATCGCAAATTGGCAGTAGACATTGGCAAACGCGTTGCGGGAACGCCGGGCGGCGCAAATGCGGCGGACTATATCGCAAGTGAATTTGCCAAGGGCGGCTTGGAAGTGACGCGCCAGCCGTTTGCCTTTGACGGTTGGGAAGATCGCGGGACGACGGTGCAGATGCTTGCGCCCGAAACCAAGCCACTGGAAGTGCAAGCGCTTCAATACAGCCCCGGCGGACAAGTCGAAGGCGAAATTGTTTTGGTTCCGGGAGTTGGCAATCGCAACGATTTCGCCCAAGTGAATGTGCGCGACAAGATCGCATTGGTGAAACGCGGCACGCTGCCCTTTTCTGAAAAAGCCGCGAACGCGGAACAGGCGGGCGCGTCCGCCGTTTTGATTTACAACAACGAGCCGCCAATTTTTACCGGCACGCTGCGCGAACGTGTAAAGATTCCCGTGATTGCGTTGAGCGGCGCGACGGGCGACGGGATTTTGAAATTGTTGGCGAATGGCGCGGTGCGCGCGAGCATCCAGAGCGATACGGCAATCGTCCAACGCACGGGAACGAACGTGATTGGCACTTTACGCGGCAAAACGGACGCAACGATCGTGGTGGGTGGACATTACGATTCCGTCAACGCGGGGCCGGGCGCGGGCGACAATGCTTCGGGCACCGCGACCTTGATTGAACTCGCGCGCGTGATGGGCGCAAAACCGCAGCCGCAGCACACGCTCGTATTTATCGCGTTCGACGCCGAAGAATCGGGCTTGCTCGGTTCGCGGGCGTACGTGGACGCGTTGTCGAACGCCCAAATCGGCAAACTGCGCGGCATGTTGAATTTTGACATGCTCGGCGCGGGCAGTGGTCCCTTGCTCTTGATGGGCAATGGCGATGTTGCGCTCTTGGCGCGTTCGAGCGCCAAGCAGTTGGGGATTGACGCGTACAACGGCGCGCTTCCGGCAAACGCAGGCAGCGATCACGAATCGTTCGCGCGGCGCGGCGTGGACACGGTCTTTTTTATGCGCGATTACAGATTGCTGCACACGCCTGATGATACGATTGACCAAATCAAGCCAGAATATCTTGGCGAAGCAGGACGCGTGGCGCAGCGCGTGTTGGAGCGGCTCGACGCGACGCCGGCGCAGTGAAACTCAGTCATCAGTCATCAGTGGTCAGTCGTCAGTCGTGTGCTTGAGCGGCTCGACGCGACGCCGGCGCAGTGAAACCTGACCGAAGGAAAATTTTTCCTTCGGTCTCTTTTTTTGGAACGGTTTGAATTGTCCCTTCGTCTATCTCACAGAAAACGGAAATAAAAGATGGACAAGCCGTTTGGATTCACGAATTTGTGAATGGCAGGCGCGCCGGCAAATGGCTTGTCCGTCCAATAAAATGACGGATGACGTTTGACGCATGACGTGTAATTTTCCCGTCACTCGTCACATGTCACCTTTCACCTTCAAGAGGTTCACCATGTCTACGCTTCGTGTTATCCTCATTACGTTCCTGGCACTCGGCGCGCTTACGCTCGTACCTGCTGCCACCGCGCACGCCGACGGCGTGGTCGTGATTGACTGTCCGACGGTGCAAAATCCACCGCCCTCGCCGTGTCCCCCGAATGCGCGCTGTATTCGCCCACCGGATACGGGAATGTGCCCCGCCTATCTGAGCGTCAAGAATCACAACGTTACGGTTACGATTGACAACCAAGTCGCGCAAACGCACATTGACCAGACGTTTGTGAACGACAGCGACTATCAACTCGAAGGTACCTACATTTTCCCGCTGCCCGAAGATGCCACGATTTCCGATTTTGCCATGTATGTAGACGGCAAGCGGCTCGAAGGCAAAGTGTTGGATCGCAATCAAGCGCGGCAAATCTACGAAGACATCGTGCGGCGGCAGCGCGATCCCGCGCTGCTGGAATACATGGGCCGCGGCGCGTTTCAGGCGCGCATTTTCCCAATCCCACCGCACACCGAAAAACGCGTCGAGATTTCCTATTCGCAAATTCTGCAAGCCGATAACGGTCTGGTGAAATATGTGTATCCGCTCTCGACGGAAAAATTTTCGCCCCAGCCCGTTGGTAATGTCAGCATCAACATTGACTTGAAATCGCCGCAAGCGTTGAAAGCGATTTATTCGCCGACACATAACGTATCTGTCGCGCGCGATGGCGACTATAAGGCGAAAATCGGTTACGAAGCCAGCAACGTCAAGCCCGACCGCGATTTCGTGCTGTACTATAGTGTTTCGTCCGACGAGATCGGGGCGACGCTGTTGACTTACAAACCCGATGCGAACGGCGACGGATTCTTTGTGCTGCTCGTAACGCCGCAAGTTCAAGTGGAACAGCAAAAAGTTGTGGCGAAGGATGTCATTCTCGTGCTCGATACGTCCGGTTCGATGAGCGGCGAGAAAATCGTGCAGGCGCGCAACGCGTTGAAATATGTGTTGGGACAACTCAGATCCGAAGACCGCTTTAACGTCGTGACGTTCTCCACCGCAATCGTGACGTACGCCAATTCACTGCGCCCCGCGTCCGAGAGCGGCGAAGCGATTCGCTTTGTGGAACGCATTAACGCGAGCGGTTCGACGGATATTAATCGTGCCTTGCTCACCGCGATGGCAAGCGCGGACAAGGAACGCCCGACGCTCGTGATTTTCCTGACCGATGGTTTGCCGACGGTCGGCGAAACGAACGTGGAAAGAATTCTTGAAAACGTCAAACGTGAAACGTCAAGCAACGTGCGCTTGTTCAATTTCGGCATGGGCGACGACGTCAACACGCTGCTGCTCGACGCGTTGAGCGAAAAACATCGCGGCACGAGCGCGTACGTGCGCCCCGGCGAAAATATCGAAGAAACCGTTTCAGCATTTTACGCCAAAGTGTCAACGCCCGTGTTGTCCGATTTGAAAATTGATTTCGGCGGCATCGCCACGTATGACGTATATCCGTATCCGCTGCCCGATTTGTTTGCGGGGACGCAGTTGGTGATTGCCGGTCGCTACCGGCAAGGCGGCGCGACGACGATCACGTTGAGCGGCAACCTTAACAATCAAGCGCAAAAATTCGCATTCGAGGATTTGAATTTCAAGCGCGACAGCGGGGACTCGTTCATCGCGCCATTGTGGGCGACGCGCAAGATCGGTTACTTGATCGCGGAGATTCGTTTGCACGGCGAGAACAAGGAAGCGGTGGACGAAATCGTGTCGCTCGCGATTCGCTACGGCATTGTCACGCCCTATACGTCGTTCTTGATCGAAGAAGGCGATGTGTTGACCCAAGAAGGGCGCACCGGCGCGGGCAGTTCCGTGCAGAATCAAGCCCCGGCGCCCGCCGCCGCGCCGACATCGGGCGCCGCCGCCGTCGGCAAGAGTCAGGCGAATCAAGAGATGAAGGATGCGAACGCCGCGCCGTCGTCGGGTGACGGCAAAGTGAAACACGCGGGCGACAAGGCGTTCATCTTGCGCAACGGTGTGTGGACGGATACGACGTTCGTCCCCGAAAAAATGACGACGACGAAAATTCAATTCGGCAGCGCGCAGTATTTTGACCTGCTCACGCAGCATCCCGAATGGAGCAAATATGTGGCAGTTGGAGCGCAGGTAATTTTTGTGGTGAATGGTGTGGCGTACGAAATAGTGGCAAGCGGTTAAATCATGGGACGCAGTTCATAATGTGAATTGTTGTCGAGTGGAATGAACTTTTGTCATAACTTGGCGCATCAATGAAACGACCAGCCGCTCTCCCCCAGAGCGGCTGGTCGTTCTGTGTCATTTGCCATTCTTGGTCAGGATCGGCTAACCAGTCCGAGTCATCATCGCTGCTCGGGCAAGTCCCACTAATCTTGAATAGCTCAATATGGGCACCCTTGATTTGCTCATTTGGGATACCAAGGGAGGCGAAAGGATAATTTGTCAGAATATTCGTCAGGTGCTCGAATTCAATCGCTCAAAGATGAGCAGCTTACCATCAGAACTGACAAATGCTTTTCGCATAATGCGCTCAAAGAGACGCGGGTTGAGATTTCGATAAGTCTGGTGTTCGGTCTCGCCGACGACTACATATCGAATATTGTATAAATCCAGCAAATCCAAGACTTGCTGCGCATTTCGGCTAGTGTAGATAGTCTGTATATCGGTTTTACGTTTTCCGATCTCGGAGAGAGCTGATGGATCATTGTGCCGCCATTGAGTCTCATGCCCGGGCCAACCCAAGACTGTTTGCAAGCCCGTTGCTCCAGAAATTCCGCCACCACCGGTTCCAGTAGCATCGTAGGACTCTCCCACAGCTTCCACCATCACACTATTCGGAGCGGAATGAGTAGTTAACCAGGTTATGGCTTCCCGCTCTCCTACATTTCGCATTTCACGCGCGGTGAACCCGCGCACGCCTTGCTGTGCGCCATTCATTCGCTGCTGGATTGCACGCGCGGGATAAACCATTGCGCCTATGAGTAAAATGCCAAATAGGCACAAGGTAATAACTTGAACCAAGATCCGGCGGCTTGATTGCCACAGTAACGCCCAGAGTGCATAAGCAGCTAGTATCCCGCCTAATGCCCAAACTTGGTAGTAGAACTTGAAAACTGTATTCATCCGATTGCCAAAAACGTCGGGGATAAAAAAAATATCCGCAGCTACAAGTATAAAGCTCGCAAGAGCGATGCCCATCAGGGTGAAAGCGGTAGCGACCTCAGACGTATACAAGCTGAGCGTGAAGGCATAGACAGCAACAGGCAATAGGACGAGCAAGGGAAAATTGAGAAAAGAGCCCATAATGAATGTAATCACTATGGTCCATCCCCAGGCTGTATGGCTCTGGGCGAAATGAGCCAGTCTTCCAAGGTCTAATTGGGGAGATTCTAATTTTGTTGCCAATACGATGCGGCGACGTTTAACGATCAAGTAACCTATAACTGGCACAGCGAATAGTCCAAAAATAGCAAACACTTGGTGGATACTGCTTTTGCTCCAGAATACAATTCCCACCAAGCTTGCAATTGTGCGTAAGACTGGGACGCGTTCAAGAACTGCGGGGAGGGTGCTGAATCCCGCGAAAGACCTGAAAGTCAGGAAGAAAGGCAGGTAACATAGTATACTGGCTAATAAAAGCGTACTCACCTTTATGATCCAAGAACGCCAAGTCTTACGTTCATTTGCTCGAAGAGGGTGCTTTTGGACCCAAACCATCGCCAAGATCAATAAGAGTGCATAGGACGGCAGATCCCAACTATTCAGGAAGTAAAGACTACCGAGTAAGACAGCGTAGGCAGCGACTAGAAATCTATCAATGGCGTTCCTGTTCCACCATTGGGGAACCTCCCCCCGCGCCATCAAGCCAAGAGCTGAAGCAGCGACCAGTAAAGTGAAAGGCAGTGCGAGCACATGAGGATGCATATCTCCAAGATAGAAACTAAAAAAAGGAAATTCAGTAATATTGTAAACCCTGTGTAATTCCCCACTGATTGCGATGTCATCCCACAGCGCACGCGAAGGCCACACCAGTTAAAGTCGCTCCAAGCATCGCCAAGCTTTACATCTTGGAGCGTCCCAAAATCGGACGTTAGCGGTGTAGGATAGGGGAGATAAAGCGTATCCTTGGCTCCCTCAAGTCGATTGAGAATGGCCGCCCAGGTTTGTTGAGCGTCGAAGGCAACTACCTTCTCAGTGCCCGTCAGAACCTGCAGAGCACCCGCCTGATTGCCCACAATTAGTACAAGGAAAATGCCAAGCAAGGGGAGAACAGCATCAAGCAACGTTCTACGACTTGAGGTATTTTGCTTCTCGCGGTTCAGGGCAATCAAGGTGTTGATGAGCGCAGCGACATGGACGGCTGTCAAAGCAAATAATGTAGCCAAAGAGAGATTATAACCAATCGCCGGATCGCTTCGGCTAAGCAAGGTTGGTACGCTCATCAGTAAATAGCCAAAATAGTAATAATTTATTGCATAGCCCGAAAGCCACGGATCGTGCGGCGGGAAGGTTTGGCTTTGCATTACGGCGTTGTAGAGCGCGTAATCCATCGGGCGTTCCGTTCCTTGCGGGTGAGGGTCGTAAGAACGAAGCCATACTATAAAAAGAAAAGCTATCAAGAACAGTGCCTCATAGCCAAGTATGTTGCGCCAGCGAGTCCTGAGTCTGGCAAGATCGCGTGGTTGACTGAGGACAATGAACCATCCGAGGGCTCCGATACAAAAGACTAGAAAAAGCAATAAATTGTAGTTAAAGCGAGCGAATCCCAATATGGTCAGCAACCATGCAATATAGCCGATAAAGAGGAGCCCCAAGGCTCGCGAGAAGGCATATCCGCAATCAGGCAGATGCTTGAACAAGAATAGAGCAATCGGTAACCCAACGAGTGCTAACGCCCCAAGGACAAGATACCAACTCACGATTGGAATAACTAATCCGGTGTCCATTGATCGAGACTCCAGTACAACATCTACCTCGACTTTGTCACAAGCCACAAATAAAAGCACCTGGGTAGCAGCTTTATTCGCCCACTACCCAGGTCCACGGCTTTCTCATAAAAATGCTCTGGACATTGCTACACGAGAACTGTATACTGTTCTACCTGAAAGTATAATCCCAACGAGGTGGAGCAGATGCCAGAGCCAATACAGGACACCGCCCAGGTAACATCCTTTATGGAAA
>JACQWQ010000262.1 GCA_016209205.1 Chloroflexota bacterium | reverse complement strand
TTGTTGATGCGAATGGACTCCGATGCGGTTGCGACATGCGCAGAATGGACATACAATTAGTTCGGGGCGCATGGGCGGCAGGTTCGTGTTGAGCATAACCGAATTCTACCGCATTATGCGCCCTCACTCCACCCTAGGATGGGGTGTTACCAAGAGTCATGGATATCGAGATCTATTGCGCTGGAAAGCCCTTGGCGCGATGGTCTGAACAAGTACCATCCGAAGCCGTCTTTAATCGTCTCGAACTAGCACCGGGGACACAGCGCACAATCGAAATGACCTGGGTCCCGGATGAACGGGCACGACAGTGCAAGGTGTCAATTCAAGGAGTACTTTACCAAAACAAAGTTCCGAGTTATTCGCTTGACGCTCTATTGCCAGTCGAGTATATGTTGGCAAAGTAGCAGGATATCCGCACCGCGTAATGGAGTGCGCCGCTCATCTTGGCGACGGTGTCCAACAACAACAATTTGGAACTCTATGCGCGTATCGCGGCAGGCACACCCAACAACGTGTATCTGTTTTGGAACGACGGCGTGGCGAACCTGAGCACACCGACGCTGTATATCGGCAGTGGGATGGACAGGCGTGGGCGGACATGCGCTTGATGAGCACGGACGTGACAGCATACAGCGAACTTTGGGCAGCGGTGGTGGTGGACGTAAACAACGTGGCGCACGTGGCGTGGCAGGGCAAAACGAAGGGTATGGGTATGCGGATGCGACGCAGGTGGTGAAGGAAAGGCGTTACCTTTCATCTTTCCAGTATCGGTGGGAGACAAGACAATTTTTTACGGGGCTTGCCGGGATGCGTTCCACACGTCCAGCCGCCCCCATCCGAACAAATTGTTTGGAATGTCATTCTCGTCTGTGCCGCCGCAGTTCTGATTCCCCACTTGCACCTTTCGGTACGCCGATTTGAATAGTACTTTTTCTGTCGCTTTGACATTCCCACGCAGGTTCGGCTTGGCCCGCCACAACAACGCGACCGCGCCCGCCACGTGCGGCGCTGCCATCGAAGTCCCGCTCATCTGGCTGTAACCGCCGCCCGGCACACTCGAACGCACGCTGACGCCGGGCGCGCTAATGTCCGGCTTGCGGCGATTGCTGCCGTCTATGGTGATGGGCCCGCGACTGCTAAACGACGCGAGACTGTCGCCGCTGTCGGTTGCCCCCACCGTCGTCGAAGCATTGTAGATGCCTGAAGGGTCTGAAATCGTCGAACAGTTCGAACCGGAATTGCCTGCGGACACGGAAACAAAAATGCCCGCGAGGCGCAAATTGCGCGTTGCCGTTTGCAGACTATCGGGCGTGCACAGCTCACTGGGCGGACAGCCCCAGGAATTGCTCACTACGTCGGGCGCTTGGTTGGGATCCGGATTATTGCCGGCGGCATCCCACGGCGCGAGAAAAAAATCAAAACATTCGATGTACGTAGAAGGACGCCCGACGCCGTTATCCATGTTGCGGCAGGCAATCCATTTCGCGCGCGGGGCAACGCCAATTTTGTTGGTGCTGGTGCTGCCGACAAGCGTGCCCATCGTGTGCGTGCCGTGATCGGTATCATCGCACGGCGCGGCGGAATTAAAACCGCAGGGATTTCCCCCTCCCGTAATGCTGCTATGAATCGCGTCCCACCAATTGTAGCTGTGGTTCACCGTGTCGGTCTTGGCCGCATAGCCGCGATATTTTTTCTTGAGCGCGGGATGATCCCACTCGACGCCGGTATCTTGATTCGCGACGACGATGCCCTGCCCGCGAATTTTTTGTGACCACACTTGGTCTGCGCCAATTTTCTTGATGTTCCATTCAATCGCCCGCGCGGCTTCGGTGGAAGGTGTCACTGGAACGGGTTCCGCAAATTTCACGTCGGGGTTTGCCGCGATGCGTCCCACTTCGGAGCGCGCCGCGATTTGCGCGGCAACCTGCGCGTCGAGGTTTTCGACCGCGATCACGTTCGCCACAGAATACGCGCGATACGACGCACCGCGTCGCTCCAAATCCGCGCGCACACCCGCTTGCGTGCGCTGCGCCGTCCCGCGCAGCGTGTTGAAAACAAACGCGCCCTTGGCTTGTTTGGTCGGCAAATTCTCTGCCGCCGACACGTCCGCTTGTTCCGCCATCACGATCAACGCGCGCGTAGGTTCGCCCTTTTGCAATGCTTCCAAAACCGCGCGCTCGATCTTTGCAGAGACGGCGCGTTGGGTCAACCCACGCGGTGTCAGGTCATTCAACGCCGCAGCGTTGGAGAACGCGTTCGATTCGCTCGGCATTCCAAGGACGAACATCGCTAACACAGCCATACGCGATAGAAAATATCGCATTGCGAAACCCTCCAATGAAAGCGCTGCCGATTACCAGCCCGATGGTTTTGTAATTGTGCCTACCGAATCTGATAACGTCGCTGGAAATTGACTTGAAGCCAATACGCCGACGCGGATCGGTTTCATAAAAGCAGTAGGTGCAAAATTAACCTACAAGAACCTTAAGAACCTGAAGCACGCTTTCGCTGTCTTTTGGTCACCTGGATCGCACTTGCCCAACGCGTTTCCAACTCTTTGAGGTAGCGTTTGGGCTGGCGGCGAAAGCGGTACGGTTGATGCAAGCGCACTTGATGCGCCCGGACTTTTCGGTGTGCTTCAGCGAACGCCACGGCATCAACCTGCGGCAGACGCCCTAACAGGTCAGCCAAGGAATCGCGTGGATCGAGATAGGCTGCGTAAGGTCCATAGCGCAACACAAATTGCTCTACAGACTTGCGCCCGGTCACGCGGCGTTGCCACTGTTTGAAATGATTGAAGAACAACTCGTGAGCATTGTTGCTGGCCGGTAATTGGGGCACCCGATAACAGGTGAATAAACCCCACCACCGATTACGCACCGTCTTCTCGATGTGCGCGGTCACATGGGCATCCCGCTCATCAAGGTTCGTCTGTTTTTTGAGACGGTGCAGGAATTGATTCACGCGGCGCTTGATCTCGCGGGCAGTCCGATGATAACGACGAGCGCG
>JACQWQ010000107.1 GCA_016209205.1 Chloroflexota bacterium | reverse complement strand
AATCACAATGAACTGGGTCGCGCGCGCCAATTCTTGCAGCGCATCGCGAAAACGTCCCACATTCGCTTCGTCGAGGGCGGCGTCCACTTCGTCCATCACACAAAACGGCGTGGGGCTGACGCGCAGGATGGAAAAAATGAGCGCGGCAGCAGTGAGCGCGCGTTAGCCGCCGGAGAGCAAGACGAGCTGCGCGGCGCGTTTGCCCGGCGGGCGCGCGGTGATTTCGATGCCGCTGTGAATCAAATCGTTCGGGTCGGTGAGCTCGAGGCGCGCCGCGCCGCCGCCAAACAGCAGCGCGAAATATTTTTTGAATTCGACGTTGATGGCGTCGAACGTCTCTTGAAATTTTTGTTTCATCATCGCGTCCAGTTCTTGAATCGCGAGCTGAATGCGTTCCAACGCCTGTGTCAGGTCCGCCGCTTGTTCCGTCAGAAACGCGTGGCGCTCTTTTAATTCGGCGTATTCTTGCGGCGCGTTCGGATTCACGTTGCCGATATAGCGCATCTGATTCTTCAGGCGGCGAATTTCCTTGTCGAAACCATCGGGCAGCGCTGCGACAGGCGGCAGCGTGACGAGCTCTTGTTCGGGGGCTTCGTTCGACAAATTTTCAATTTGTCCCTCTTCGGCGTCGCTGCTGGACAAATTGGAAATTTGTCCTACGTTTTCCCCGGCGCGCGTCCGCACCACTAGCCGTAAACGCAGCTGACGCGGCGCCGCGGAATCCAATTCGACGGGACCGAGGTCGTCTTCGATTTCTTGTTCGAGCCGCGCAATTTCCGCGCGCCGCCGTTCCGCTTCCAACACCGCACGGTTGTGCAACTCTTCCGCGACGGTCAAGTCACTGCGCAGCTGCGCCTCGCGTTCTTCCAATTCATTTTGCATACGCTCGCTGGCGCTCAACGCCGCTTCGTCGGGCAACGCGCGCGCGCGAAATGCTTGCAGCGCAGCGCGCAGTTCTGCCACTTGTACTTGCAGCGCGTCGCGCTGTTCGCCCAACGTCATCCGCTGTGCGGCAAAATTCGCTACACGCGCGGCTTTGGCGCTGCGTTCTTGTTCCGCGCGTTCCCGTTCGCGGACCATTCGTTCGCGCGCCAGTTGACGTTCGCGCTCGGCGCGTTCACGCTCGCGCGCGCGTTCCCGTTCGCGCTCGCGCCGCATTCGTTCACGTTCGCGCGTCCGCTGCTCGCGTTCGCGTTCCATTTCGCGGGCGCGCTCTTGGATCATGCGTTCGCGGTCGCGGATCAATTGCGCGTGCTCGCGTTTGACGCGTTCGCGCTCGCGCGCGATTTTTTCATGTTCCTGCGCCAATTGTTCGCGTGCGCGTTCGCGCTCCCGTTCGCGTTCGCGCCGCGTACGCTCGCGTTCTTGTACGCGTTCGCGTTCGGCGCGTGCGCGTTCGCGCTGCGCATTCGCCTCGGCGGCGCGGGCTTGCTCCACATCGCGTTCGGCGAGCGCCAACGCGGTTTTTGCCACATTTATTTCCGCGCGCACCTGTTCCAGCACGCGTTCGCGTGCGCGCCGTTCGCGTTCGCGCCGCGCCAGATCGTCCGCTTGCGCGGCGAGACCCGCCACCTGCGCGAGCGCCGCTTCGTACAACGGCAGTCGCGCTTGCAGGGCAATCAACTGCGCGGCGAGGTCGTTCGTCGTCATCCGAGAGTGCTGCACCTCTGGATGACGATGAACGAAGGGCGGCGTTTCGGAGAACGCGGCGGCGGGGAGTACGGAACGAACGCCGTTTCGTTCCTCTGCGGCGGCGGGGTCAAGGATTCGGCGCGCCATTCTTGCTCGACGCGTTCGTTCGCCGCTTGGATTGCACTCGCACGCGCGACCAGTTCTTGCTCGGCAGTGTGCGCGGCGGCGGCGAGTTTTTCGATTTCTCGGCGCTGCAATACTTCGTATTCGGCGATTTGCTGCGCGTCTTGCTCCGGTGTCTCGGATTCGAGTTCGGCAGGCGCGGGCGGCTCGTCCGCCGAAAGCGTCAGCGGCGGTGTGTTGAATTCATCCAACGCGGCGCGCGCAGTTTGTTCGGCGGCGACGGCGGCATCCAAATCGCGCTGCGCGTCCGCGTGCTGTGTCTCGGCAAAACGCGCGCGTTCTTGTAACACCGCGAGTTCGCGTTCTTGCGCGGCAAATTCGTTTTCGCGCTGCTGCTGTTCACGCCGCTGATCGCCCAGTTTGGCGCGCAGCGTTTGCGCGGCGCGGCGCGCTTCGGTCAATCGCACGCCCAGTTCGTGCAGCGCCGCGCGCTGCGCGGTCAATGTTTCGCGCGCGGCATCCTCCTGGCTCTGCGCGACGATGAATCCTTCTTGCGCGTGCGACCAATGGAACGCGTACCACGCGCGCAGTTTTTCATTTAACGCGGTCGAGACGGCTTCGTATTTGCTGGCGCGGTCGGCTTGACGCGCGAGCGACGGCAGGCGCGGCGCGATTTCGTTGATAATGTCGTTGATGCGAATGAGGTTCTGCTGCGTCTCTTCCAACTTTTCGAGCGCGTTGGCTTTTTTGTTTTGATACAGTCCGATGCCCGCCGCCTCTTCGAACAACGCGCGGCGTTCTTCGGCGCGCAGCGACAGCGCCTGATCCACCAACCCCTGC
The DNA here is from genome assembly GCA_016209205.1 of Chloroflexota bacterium. Lineage (GTDB taxonomy): Bacteria > Chloroflexota > Anaerolineae > UBA4142 > SHND01 > SHND01. The sequence goes on along the minus strand of JACQWQ010000107.1, from coordinate 3,069 downwards.
CCGATGACCGCATACGTGAGCCGCGCCAAACCCCACCGCTGCAACAATTCGTGCACGTCGCGCAAGCGCACGCGTTGGCGATTGATGAGATATTCGTTTTCGCCGCTGCGATACGCGCGCCGCAGAAGGGTGACTTCGCTCGGACGCGCGCGCAAAATTTCTTCGACGATGGAAGCGCGGCGCGTTCCTTCGGTTGCCTCATTTCCGTTGGGAGATTGGAGACTTGGCCCGAGCGTTGTCGAGGGATTGGAGATTGGAGACTGACCGTCGTCTGTTGCGCGTCGTCCGTCGTCTTCCAACGCGAACGGATTTTCCAGTGTAAGCGCGACCTCCGCCATGCCCATTTTGGGACGTGTGGCGCTGCCGGTAAAAATCAAGTCTTCGGTTTTTTTGGTGCGCAGATTGGACGGGGATTGTTCGCCGAGCGCCCAACGGATGGCGTCCGCTAGATTGGACTTGCCGCAACCATTTGGTCCAACAATAGCCGTAATCCCTTCGCGAAAAGAAAATTGGGTGCGAGTGGCGAAGGTCTTGAATCCGTGAACTTCGAGTTGCTTGAGACGCATTTATACGGACCACAAATTCGGATGAGATAGAGACGGAGAAAGAGTATATATCAAATCTGTTTTGCGCGCATTTTGAGGAACAAAGGAACGGGGCGAGTGTAAACAAGTGCAGTGTTCGTAAGACCCCATGTGTTTGGCGATACAGAACATGACACTTGGTCAAGATTCAAAGGAGCATTCTCCGATGGCAATTCCAAAACATATCTTTGTTGGCAGAAAAGCCGAGTTGGAACAATTCCAACTTGTGCTCGGTCGTCAAGGCAAACTGGAACGCATGTTGATGAACCCGGGGCGCAACGTCAAGTCGCGCGTTTTTCTCCCCTATGGGATCGGCGGTATTGGCAAGACGGAACTCTCCAAACGCTGCTTGAAACTGGCGCAAGACGCGGGCTGGAAAACGTTGTGCGTGGATTGGGAACAAGTCGAATATCGCCCCGCCGACGCGATGCAAGTCATGGATGCCATTGCCGACGCGCTCAAACAGATTGCGGGCGCGGAAACGCTCAACGAGTATTTGGACGACCGTAATCAAGTCAAGCCAACGCGCGACCGTGTGCAGCGCTATCGCGCGGAACATCCCGAAGAATGGCAAAAACTGCTGGAACTCGCGCGCACGGCTTCGGCGGCTATGCCTGACCTGCAGACCAGAGCAGCGGCGACTGCCATCACGACCACGCTCGATTTGGGACCCAAAATATTGGCAAAAACGTACGACATGCTCGCCGATAAAATGGTCGAGAACAAGATTCTAAAAGAGCGTGAAGCAAAACTCTATAAAAACGCCGACACCCAATTGGCGCACGATTTGGTCAAAGCGATTACGCAAACAACACGCGAAAACGCATTGGCGATTCTGCTCGATACATGCGAAGTCCTGTCACCTGCGTTGGAAGAATTTCTGCGCGACTCGATTGTCGTGCCCGCAGTCAAACAAGGCACAGGTCTGATTTTTATCGTCAGCGGGCGCTATAACCAGTACCGCGAACGCGAGGTAGAGGACGATCAAGGCAGCCGTCACCGCGTCAAAGGATACGCGGACCGTTTGGACGACCCGCCGCCGATTACATGGGACTTGTCCATGTTTGCCGACCCCGAAGTGGTGGAGTATTTGCGCGAGTGCGGAATCGAGCCAACACCCGAACTGGTCAGTTTTGTGCAACAGCTCGCGCGCGGTGTCCCGTTCGCAGTGCAGTTGGTTGCCGAAGCGCTGCTCAAGTTGGGACCGGAACGGGTGCAGCGCGAATTTCCGCCAAAAGACCCAAGCGAATTTGATACGCGGGAAATGGTGACGCTGGTCGCGCGCCGCTTTTTACGCTACTGTCTTGACAATCCCGCCGACGAAGACCGCCTGCGCGCGCTGGCGATGCTGCGCCAGCGCGACGATGCCGTTTTGCGCGCGGTGTGGGGACTGGATGCTAATGCCAAACCGCGTCAAGTCTTGATAGACCTCGAAGCGCGCTATGGATTTGTCCAACCCGAAGGCACGCTCCATCCTGTCGTGCGCGATTTTTTGCGCGAGAGTCTGCGCGCGGATGACTGCGAAACTGCGAACCGTCTTGGCAAGGTGATGGCAGAGTTTTATCAGCCGCGCTGGCAGAGCGAAACGGACGCCCTGCCAATTCTGGGAGAACGCTTGAGCGAGCGCCGCTGGCAGAATTTGACGCTCGATACTTTGAATGCGCTGTCCTGGAGCGACGAAACACGCACGATGCAATTTATCGCGCCGCGTTCCATCGAAGCGCTCGAGTTTAATTGGACGTTCGCCAGAAATCTCGTCGCGCTGGGACAAGAATTTCGAAATGCGCCCGATTGGTGGTCGAGTCGCACGAACCGCCGCTTTGATTCGCTTACCCGCGCAATTAAAGAGGAAGGCGAACAAGCGATGGAGGGACTGAAAGCACTCGAACGCGAGCCGAGCGAATTGAATTTGGAGGAAGCGCACAAGTGCATTTTGAGAATGTGGCGCGCGCAAAACCTTTTGAAACAAGGCAAACCAAATGACGCCTTGAATGTGTCTCTCGAAGCAGAAACATCTGCGACGACTGACAACAGCTTGCGGGCGGCGCTCGCCGAGACTTTTGCGGAAATCGGCGGCGCGGTCGGATTCAAAAGAGGCGCTGCGGTGCGTTCTGACGAGGGATTGACGTGTTACGAACATGCCGTTGCACTTGATTCAAGCAAAGCCGGTTATCATAATGGCTTGGGCGCCATGTTGAATGAAACAGGAGGAAAAGTCACAGCCCCCAGAGCACAACAGGTGCTTTCAGACGCGATCAACCTCGACCCGCAGTTTGCCGCCGCCTTCAACAATCGCGGCAATGCCTATTATTATTTGAAAGAGTATACCAAAGCGATTGCCGATTACGACCGCGCCCTCGCCCTCGACCCGCAGGATGCCGTCGCCTACTACAATCGCGGCAATGCTTATTATGCCTTGACAGAGTATGCCCAAGCGATTGCCGATTACGACCGCGCCCTCGCCCTCGACCCGCAGTATGTGAAT
>JACQWQ010000261.1 GCA_016209205.1 Chloroflexota bacterium | reverse complement strand
AACGGTTGGGTTCAGCCGCGTGGGGCGGTCAGAACCTTCGGATTAGAATTGCCGCCGCCCGCCCCACGTCGGCTGCAACCCGTTGTTAGCCAGCCGTTTTCTCAAAGTAAAAATCTACTTCTTCAACCAAGCGATTCCAGAACGTTCCAATGAAAAAGAAAAGGGGTTTGACTAACGCGGCGTCATCTTCCACGATGTTGCCGTGAAGAACTTTGTTACGGCTGGTTACTACTTCCAGCCAACTGCTCAATTTTGAGGAGAGTACTTTTTCTTTCTCCAATTTCTCAAGTTTGGGTTTCATACCTGCGAAATCTTCTGGACGCAATCCTATCTTCATCAAGGCGAGATTCAGGACTGCTTCTATGTTTGAGTAGAAGATGCGTAAACTGTCAAGATAATGCCCTGTCATAAAGAGATTTACTGCTGTCTCAACCGATGCCCTTTGATCTTGAATGAGGCTTCGGGATGTTCTCGTGCGTTCCTTAACTTGCTCGATTAAATCTGTGCCACCCAGAAAGTGGAATCCGCCCACTTCTGATTCAGTCAACAGCATAATAACGTCTCTCAGAACGTCAAGATTCGCAGATGTTTTCACCAGTATCCTTCTACCAAAATCTGTGATAAGCGGTCTTTCAGTTGTTATATCAACGATTCCGTACCAGCGAAGCGACATCGGGAGTCGCTCGCGGCGACTGAACCGCACATCATCTATAGGCTGGGCTTTGCTCAGTGTCTCAAGAGTCTGCTGGTTAAGATAACGACTACTGGTGCTCTTGCGCGCAAAGGTAACTTCCAACGCGCACAGGAAGACGATCAACTCAAAGGCCGATAATTGCAACACATACTGCCCAATGCTAGATAGTCGCCATCTTCGACTTGTGGTGTCATAGGTCGCCAATTGATGTTCTGTGGCAAATTCATAGTAAGAGACATCGGAAGGATAGTACCACGTCTCAAAGCATTTGGCGATTTCTTCAACGAGCAAATCTTGTATAGAAGCCCTGCTTGGCTGATGCTGTGGAGTTCTCTCACGAGGTTTTTTCTCAAGTTGGGCAAGCGTAATGTCTAAAGCCTTTGAAACGTAGGCAAAATAGTCTGTTTCTGGAATGCCAAACTCTCTGAGTTTGATGATGCAGTAGCGTACCCGTCTTTCAAAACGTTCTCTATCAAGAACGTCTCCAACGAATGAGGAGTATCGCCAATCGTAGCCGTGCGGGTCATCCCTGCCACTGAACCGAATACCTTTTTGGGTTGCGGTCTCAAAGACAAAGCGTTTGAGTTCTCCCAAAAGCGCGTGATTTGTTATCACGTGCAACGAGGGATTACCCCCAGTAGACTCGATACTCAATAGAGTTTCTTTTAGTTCGCTTACAAATGTTATGGTATCCATTTGGTCAGATAAGCCCACATGTTGATTTGAGTCTGCTGCCACGTGACGTTTAAGGGCTGGCTAACGGTTGGGTTCAGTGGCGGGGCGGATTATATCAGAACCTATAAATTGCCACGCTGTAGCCCCGTCCACTGCAACCTGTGTTATGCCTTTCAATTCTGCAAGGTGCGCCTATCTGCAAAGTGGCTGTAAGGTTTCCATGAGGTCGGCTTGTGCTATGCTTTGCGTAGGAGAATAACCATGACGAAAGCAAAACGCAAAAGCAAGATGAAGGTTCTTGGCGACGGTTCACTGTTGGTCGAACCTGTGCCAGTCCGTGAGCGTGTCCACAATCTGAATACGCTCAAATCACTCGACCTGATTGAATTCAGCTCTGTTGCCGAGACTGAATTCGTCAAACTCATTACCGCTCTGTGCGGGGATGGGTCGTCGCCGTCGGTCAGGGAAGCAACGGCAGAAGCGGCATTCGAGTTGAATATTTCCATCGAAACGGCAAAGCGGTATCTGCTCAAACACACAGCACGCAGAGCCGAATTTGTCATCACTGACGGAAAGGTAGGTCTACGATGAAATGCCAACGATGCAAGCAAGCCGACGCCGTGACGTTTGTTACGAAGCCGAAACTTTGGCTCTGCACGCAGTGCTTTGAAAAATGGCGACAATGGATGCTCGGAGTTTGGTATCAGCCACGAAAGGAAAACCATGAAAACACAAATGCAATTTCTCTGCGAAGGTTGTTGTAAACCGATTACAAATCTGCGGCTTGTAAAATGGTCTGAATGGGACACATTCAAACAGCGTATCGTTATACGGCGACTCTGGCTCTGCTTGACATGCTGGCTCGAACACGGCGGCGAGTTACAATCAGTTGTGGACATGGACAGCACAAACGACACACCATACTCGGTTTCTATCCGTTGATGCTGTTTCCCGCCGTCCACACACACACACACACACACACACACACACACACACACACACTCTCTCTCTCTTAAATGAAGGAGAGTCTTCTACCCACTGCAAGCAATTCCAATGCACGCTTGCAGTGGACGGGGGGTATGCCTACACTGACAGGTTATCCCCCGCCCCGCCACTAAAGCACAACATTAGAAACACGGGATAGGTTGTCCACGTGGACGGGTTGCCTACACTGACGGCACAACATTCAAGAGCAATTCAAAACATTCTCTAAAGGTGGGATTCCTTTAGGGCGAATGGTAACGCCCACCCGTCGTTATTTGAGTATCGTCCACGTGAGCATAACCTCGCGATTAAGTGGAATCCATTCCATATAATACGCCCTACAGGGACATTATATGGAACGCGTTCCACCTAATTGCTTATATCTGGAACAAAGTATAAACTATTTGAAAATCACGTCAAGGGGTGATCGCCGTGGAACAAAAACCTAAATTGTTGGAGAAAGTCCGCGAGGTCATACAAGTCAAACATTTCTCGCCAAAAACCCAAGATACATACTTGTATTGGATCAAGCGCTACCTGCGTTTCCACAAATTGCGTCCGCCACGGGAAATGGGCCAAGCAGAAGTCGAAGCATTTCTTACGCATCTGGCAGTGGATGAGCATGTCGCCGGTTCGACCCAAAACCAAGCCATGAGCGCGTTGCTATTTCTCTATCGCCAAGTTTTGGAATTAGATTTGGGCAACATCAACACGTTACGCCCCAACAAACCGACATACGTTCCTACCGTCCTGACGAAAGAGGAAGCCAAAACGGTCATTGAGCATTTGAGTGGTGTTTGCGCGCTGATGGCGCGGCTTTTATATGGCAGTGGGTTGCGCGTATCCGAATGTGTTCAATTGCGGGTCAAAGACCTTGATTTTGGACAGCGCCAAATCATCATTCGGGATGGGAAAGGCGACAAAGATCGCATCACGATGTTGCCTGAAACGCTCATTCCCCCATTGCAAGAACATTTGGAACAGCGGAGAAAACTGTATGACCAAGATATCAAACACGGCGCGGGGTATGTTGAACTCCCGTTTGCGCTTGACCGCAAATATCCCAATGCCCATCGCGAATGGGTATGGCAATACGTTTTCCCTTCTGCTCAATTGGCGACGGATCCAAAAACAAAATTGGTGCGCCGCTGGCACATGAGCGAAAGCACGCTGCAAAAAGCGGTGAAAGAAGCCGCTACCGCCTCAAAAATCAACAAGCGAGTAGGATGTCACACATTTCGCCATTCGTTTGCCACCCATTTGTTGCAAAATGGCTATGACATTCGTACTGTCCAAGAATTACTCGGTCACAAGGACGTTAAAACGACAATGATTTATACCCACGTTCTCAATCGCGGTGGGCTTGCGGTTCGCAGCCCCCTCGATGTTTGATCTTACGAATTCCGTATCCCCACCGGTCGCGCTTGCAAAACAAAAATCTCCCCGTGCGCAATCGCCCATTCGATGTCTTGCGGCGCGCCGAAAAATTCCTCGATGCGTTTGCCCAGCGCGGCAAGTTCTTGGATTTGCGTGTCGGTGAGCGATGCCGTAGTCACGAATTCATTCGTGATGCCTTGCTCTTCGGTGTGCCCGTCCGCGCCGACGACGAGTTTGACGTATTGTTCCTCGACGGTACGCTCCCGAATCTCGCCGTTTGCTTTTGCAACCGCGAATTGGTCGGCGCGAATGCGCGCGTTCGTCAACGGCGCGCCCAAGCCCCAGATGGACTGGATCTGAATCTCGTCGCGCGCTCCCGTCATCGGATTTTGGGTGAACATGACGCCCGCGCTGTCGGCATGAATCATTGGCTGCACCAACACCGCGAGCGCGACATCCGTCTGGACAATTTTTTTGCGATGCCGGTAGTACATCGCGCGCGAATTCCACAACGCTGCCCAACATTTCGCCGCGGCGCGTTCGATTTCGTCCGCGCCGACCAGGCCCAAATACGCGCGTGCGACGCCGCTGCCGAACGCGGTCGCCAAATCGTCGGACGCGGTGGACGTGCGCGCGATCACCGACGCGCGTTCGTGTTCCGAAAACGTCGCGAGCGCGTGTTCGAGTTCCCCGCGCAAGGTTTGGGAAAAGGGCTGTGCTTCCAACCACGCGCGAATTTCCTCCGCGGCGCTTTCGATTTCCGCCGGGTCCATGATAACGTCGTCGGTGAGGCGCGCGAGAATACGCGCGCGCAGCGGCGCGATGAATTCGGGATACGCGGCAGTGCTGAGCACGAAACCGTTGGGCACGTTGAACCCCGCGCGTTTCAATTCGCCGAGCGCGGCGGCTTTTGCGCCGACGAGATGGATGTCTTGTGGAGACGCCGAATCGAGTACAAGAATAAAGGACATGGTGAAATGTAGCATAGCCCCTTGTGGGCGTCTGGTGGGCGTTCAATTTCATTCTTAACGCGCACAAGGCGCTATACTACGGGTTGGTCATGAGTTTGACGTAGATTTCTTCGAGCGCAGATTCCTGGACGGAAAGGTCAATCAGCGCCCAACGCTGATCGGAAATTTTTTGCAGCATGGCGGCGATGGCGTCAATGTCGTGGGTGCGATAAACATAATTGCCGTCGCGGTGTTCGTATTCAAGCGGCTCGTCCGTCTTGAACACGATTTGATATTCGCGTTTGCCCAGTCCCGCGCGAATCGCTTCCATCGTATCAAAGACCACGAGCTTGCCGTTTTTGATGATCGCCACGCGGTCACAAATATATTCGACGTGAAACAGATTGTGCGCGCTGAGCAAAATGGTTTTCTGCGCATACTTGAGCGACTTGAGATAGCCGATGATGAAAAACGAGGTGAGTGGATCGAGACCCGAATTGGGTTCGTCGAGAATTAACAGCGCGGGATCGTGCAGCAGCGCGCGGGCGATGGCGACTTTGCGTTTCATCCCTTTGGAAAATTCGCCAATCAGCTTGGCCGAATCTTCCAGATGCAGCGAGGCGAGCAAGGAATCAATGCGCTGATTCGCCGCCGCGCGCGACAGGTCGTACAGTTCGGAAAAAAACAAGAGATACTGCCGCGCGGTCATGTTTTCGTACAGCGGATTTTCTTCAGGCAAGTAACCCAATTGGCGTTTGAGCGCGACGCTATGTTTTTGGATGTCGCGTCCATTGATATAGACTGTGCCATGGGTCGGCGCAATCAAGCCCGCGATCATTTTCAATGTCGTGCTCTTGCCCGCGCCGTTGTGCCCGATAATGCCAATGATTTCGCCTGGTGCGACGTGAAAATCCAAATCGTCAACGGCGGTAAAATCGTGATAGCGTTTGGTGACGTGGTTGAGGTGAATCATAGACAGGTAGACAGGTAAATTTGTAGACAGGTAGAGGGAGATAGGTAGGCAGGTAGACGAGAAACACCTGTATACCTGTTTACCTGTTTGCCTGTTTACCTGTTTACTATTCGCTCATGTAGTGTAACGCAAGATTCAAAAATCTGTAACTTGAGACTTGCGGCTTGCGACTTGAGACTTGTGACATGAAACAAATTCTGACGATTGCTTGGCGCGAGGTCGCGCGTTTGCGGCAGCGTTTTAGCGGCGGCGTTTCGCCGCTGGCAGTGTTGGTCCTGCTTGCCGGACTGGGCTTGCTGTCGTTCGCGCTGCGCGAGACGGTGACATTGGGATATGGCTTGTATCGCGTCGGGGTGGCGGGCGACGCAGCAGAAATTCGTGACGGTCGCTTTGCGGTGATGCCGGTGGATGCGGCGACCGGCGCGATGTTGTTGGAACAACGCGTGTTGGATGTGATTGTGGACGGCGGGCGAGTGCTGGCGCGCGACGACGACAAATCGCAATACGCGGTGGGCGCGCTCAAACGCTATTTGGCGCGGCAGCAGGTGATCGAACTTGGGGCGACCCAAGAAATCACGCGCGCGTTTCCGCTGCGCGTGCAGCTCCATTACTTTGACGCGCCGGATGAGACGCCGCAAGAACCGTTCATCCCGTCACTGCAAACGCCGCCGACGCCGTTCAGCCAAGTCATCATCGCTTTTTTGTACATCATGCCCCTGTCGTTCATCAGCATTTTTTTTACCAGCAGTTTCATGGACGAAAAAATCAAACGCCGCCTCACGCTGCTCTTGTCTGCGCCGATCACGCCGTTCCAAATCATCATGGGCAAAATGCTGCCGTACCTCGTGTTTGCGACGGCGGCAACGGCGGCGATTGCGCTGCTGACGCGCGCGCCGGTCGGCTTGGCGCTGGCGATTTATGCGCCGACCGCGTTGTTTATCTTTGCGATCTATTTGATGGTGCCGCTGTTTTATCGCACGTTCCAAGATACGACGTTTATCGCGATGTTTGTCACGACGACGACGGCGGTCTATTTGGTTTTTCCCGCCATGTTTACCGATTTGAGCGAATTGGCGTACATGTCGCCGCTGACGCTGGCGGTGAAAATGTATCGCGGCGAAGCGTTCGGTTGGCAAGAATATCTTTTTCCTTCGGTCCCGATGGTTTTGATTTTTGGCGTCACGCTCTACGTTGGCTCGCGTTTGCTGCACGAAGAATTTTTGATGACGTATTACGCGTTGACGCGCAAAATGGCAGAGGCGTTGTATTGGATCATGGAGCGCAAGCGCCCCGCGCTCTCGATTTTCATGCTGAGTTTGGGTGTCGTGCCTGCGGTGTATCTCGCGCAGTTGATTATTCTCGCGGTCGCGACGAATTTGCCGCTGCGCTTGATGCTGGGCGCGGCGTTGGTCACATCGGCAGCGGTGGAAGAATTGGTCAAGACGATGGGCATTGCGGTTTTGATCGAACGCGGCGAGGTGCGTTCGCTGCGGCGCGTGCTGCTCCTCGCGTTCTTGTCCGCGCTCGGATTTTTGGTAGGCGAAAAATTATTGACGTTCGTTTCGGTCAGCATCGTCTCGCAAACGTTTCTGTCCGCTGCATTGTTCAATACGGGCTTTTTGTTGGCGCCGTTGGCGGCGCATTTTTGTTTTACCGCCATCGTCGTCGTGGTGTACGCGCGGTTTCGCCCGCGCTATGTATTTGCGCTGGCGCTCGGAATTATTTTACACACGGCGTATAACGCGGTGATCGTAGGAGGTTCGCTGTGAAACCGTTTTGGGCATTGCTGAAACGCGAACTGGCATCGGTCGCGCGCGAGCGCACGATTTTGATCGCAGTCCTGATCCAATTATTTATCGCGTCGTTTTCTTCGGCGCTGCTGCTGGGGCTGTTATCGTTGTACGATCCCGATTCGGTGGATGTGACGGCGCGCGTCAATTTGCGCGTTGGCGTCGTCGGCGCGTTGGGCGACGCGCTCGCGCCGTTCTTGGACGCGCGCGGGCTGCGCGTGGTCAAGTTTGAAAATGTGGCAGAGGCGCGCAAGGGGTATGCGATGCAGCTCATTGACGCGTTGGTCGTCGCGCCCGACACGAAAGCAGAGGTTGTCACTTTGCAGCTGTATCTGCCCCGCGCAGAGGCGCGCGCGTCGCTGATTCAATTGGTGCTGCAAGAGCCGCTCAAGCGGTACGAAAATGTGCTGCGCGCGGAGCACGGGATTGTCACGCGCTATAACGATTTGAAAGGCACGCCGCCAACGACGTTTGAATTTTTGTATTCGGTCATTTTGCCGGTGCTGCTTTTTTTCCCCGCGTTCGTCGCGGGAAATTTGGTCGCGGATTCCTTGTCGGAAGAATTCGAACTGAACACGCTGGAGACGTTGCTCGCCGCGCCGGTGTCGTGGCACAGCATCGTCGGCGCGAAAATTACTGCGGCGGTGATATTGTCTGTCTTGCAGGGCGCGTTGTGGTTAGGCTTGCTGCTGCTGAATGGCACCGCGCTGCAAAATGTTCCGCTGTTATTGGCGATGGGCGGATTGCTGGCGGGGCTGTTTGGCGTGACCGCCGCGCTCGTCGCCGTGCTGTTCAAAAATCGCGAACAAGCGCAGTTTGTGTACGCACTCGTGTTGATGGGCGGAATCGGCGTCAGTTTCCTGCTGGGCGTTTCGCCGCTCACGACGATTTCGCGTTTGGCAATTGGCGATGCGTTCACGGGCGCGGGAAATGTTTTGTTGTTCGCAAGTGCATTGGGCGTGATGGTAGTCGCATTAAGTTTGGCGCTGACGCGACGTGCGAGCCGGTAGTGATGAATTCATTCGTTGCTTTGGAGAACAGCGGGGAAAAAAGTGGAGGATTGGTGCGCATGCTCGCCAATCCTCCACCTCACTCATCCCCAACGAATTCGCATCAAGCCGCTGACGGCTGCACCAAGCCTTTGGGCACTACGCGCTCCCCACGCCCCGTCACCAACCCGATGCCTTGATTCTCTGCTTCCTGAATCGTGCCGGGATCGATCCGAATGCCAAAGATATAGACGAGGTATGGGCCTGCCACTCCTTGCGCCGCAAGCCGCTGCTGCCATCCCGACGAGCGAATCTGCTGCGCCCAACCCATTACTTGGCGGCGACTCAAACGCGCCTTGGATTCCAACACTGCCCAGAGATGGCTGCCTGTCGCATCCTGCAATTCCATCACCACGTCCACTTCGCCATTCAACGCCAGCGAGAATGGCTCCTGCAGCAAACGATAGCCCTTGTTTTCGAGCACCCACTGGAGAACGCTTTCGGCTTCCTCTTCGACGGTTGCGCCGAAGGAATTTTGGAGTTGTCCAAATGCTTGCCCCAATGCGCGCTGGGCTTGCGCCAGTTCCTCGACACGCTGTTCGGTGCGCCACTGCGCTTCTGCCAGTTCCTCGACGCGCTGCTCAGTGCGCCGTTGCGCCTCTGCCAACTGCCGTTGCGCCTCTGCCAACTGCCGTTGCGCCTCTGCCAACTCGCGCACAATCTGCGGCAGCGCCAAAAAATCGTCGCTCAGGAGGAGATTGCGCAGTTCCACCTGCCATTGCGGACGCTCTGCTAACAGCCGCAGCAAATCGGAAAAATCGTTGACCGTAAATGCCATGGAGTGTCTCCCGCGTTGGAATTATAACCTTAGCTCCACCCGCGTCAAGTCCCTTATTGGGTTTTGACTAATTAATGTCCTCGCGCTCCGCAATAAATTGCCGAGAAAACAGGTGGATTCGTAAGCATAAGGCGGACATTATTTAATCAAAACTCAATAACGTTGCAAAAGCTGATGTTGTAAAAAAGCGGGAGTAGATGGGAGTCGAACCCACCCAAGACGGTACCACCGCCTCGCAACGATTTTGAAGACCGTGAAGCCCACCGGGACCTATCTACCCCCATGAATGCGTATCGCATATCGCAAATCGCGCGTCGCGTATCGCCAATCGCGTATCGCAAATCACACTATCGCACCATCGCACCATCGCACTATCACACTTTCCCGCACTATCGCACTAAATCGCAAATTGTCAAACTGTATTTGGTCTGTTACCAATTTCACGATTTAACAAAAAAAAGGTTTGTGCTATAATCGCAAATGCGACTTTAAACTCGACGCAACTCCCCGCATTGAGCACAAGCGTTTGCCATTCGTCAAGCGCACATTCTATCCCTGACATGAACAGCATTGCTCGGCAGCAATTCGGCTTGCTTGGCAATGCTGTGTCTATGCAAAGTGTAGGTGATTAGTTATGGCTGAAGCATCAGCGGCAGCAGCTCCGGGGCCCCCCCAAGTAGCAACGGCGAAACCGACAGCTGCAGCTCCGACGGCAAAACCGGTGACCGGGCACAAACAAGAACTCAAAGGGAATGGACCGACGGCTGCGGAACAAGCAATGCTGCAAGCGCCCATCACACGCCGCGAGTTTCTCAATTATGCCTTCCTCGCGAGTCTCGGCATCTTTTTTGTCGCCCTCGGCGGAGCTTTTTTTGTGTTTGCACTGCCGCGCTTTGGCGCGGGCGAATTCGGCGGGCTGTTTACGTTGGGTTCTGCCGGAGACGCGGCGCCGCCGCTCGACGATGCCCCAAAATCAAATACCGCCGCGCGCGCGTGGGTCGTGCAGACCGACAACGGCGTGCTCGCGCTCTACAATGTCTGTGTGCATCTCGGATGTTTGTACGGTTGGCAGCCAGTCACGAATCGTTTTGAATGTCCGTGCCACGGTTCCAAATATCAAAAAGACGGGACCTATATCGAAGGTCCCGCGCCGCGCAGTCTTGACCGGTTTGTCATTCGCTTTACCGGTGCGGATGGCAACGTAATTAGCGAAACAAATGCCAAGGGCGATCCACTGCCCATTCCATCTCCCGACGCGAATTTGGTGGTGGACACGGGCAAAATTATTCAAGGTCAAACGCACGGCTAGACCGATTACCAAAAACTTGGGGGGTAGATAGGATTAACAGGATTAATGCGATGCAGTTCATCGCCTTAATCCTGTCAAAAACCTTATTTCACACGACAGACCACGGCTCGACAAGGCAAGATGCTATAGCCGGAGGGATCAGGTATGGGATTGTTCAACCGTAAAGTAAAAACCAAACCCGTGAACGAAACTCCCAAAACGGATGGAAACGGGCACGGCACGGACGGGCACGCGGGCGATGCCGAACCGACGAATGGCGGCAACGGCGCGGAATTGTTCGAGGTCAAGACAAGTCTATCGCTGTCCGAACGTCTCGGCGCCGCAGCGCGCGAAAGAGCGCCGCACGCGATCAAAGAGTTGATCCCGTGGATAGACAAGGCGCGTTCGGGTCCCGCAGGGCGCGCCGAGTTCATTGACAAGACCAAAGAGAGCGCGTGGCAGCAAGCCGATAACACCGTGCGCGCCGTCAGCGCCGGCATGGGTCTCGCGGACACGCGCGCATTTTTCCGCGGCGACCCGCCCGTTGAAAAACCCAACCCGCGCTACAAGGTGCACGTCAACGCGTTCTTTGCGCACTTGCGCCCGAAATACTATGAAAAGTCGTCCACCAAATTTTCGCATACCTTCGGGCTGGGCTATCTCTCCTTTTACATGTTCGTGCTCGAAACCATCACGGGCGTCATCTTGATGGTGTTTTATACGCCTTCGGATCGCCGCGCGTACGAAGACATCGTGGAAATCATGAGCACCATTCCGTACGGACAGCTCATGCGCGACCTCCATCGCGTCGGCGCGGAACTGATGGTGTTGATCGTCGTGTTACACATGACGCGCGTCTTTTTGACCGGCTCGTTCAAGCCCCCGGCGCGCGGGTTTACGTGGCTCACCGGCATCGTGCTGCTCATTCTCACATTCGCCCTGTCTTTTAGCGGTTACTTGTTGCCGTGGGACCAGTTGGCGTATTGGGCTGTCACCATCGGGACTTCGATGGCAAAATCCGTGCCGCCCAAAGAAATCGTCGGTTATTTCTCTAACCTCATCATGCGCGGCGGCGACACGATCAATCAGAACGGTCTGCTGCGCTTTTACTTGATGCACGTGTTCGCGCTGCCCGCGATTACGTTGATTCTCATCTCGGTGCATTATTATCGCGTCGCGCGTTCGCACGGCATCTCACTGCCTGCGGCCGAAGAGGAATCCCCCGATCCCAACGTCCGCAAAGCCGCCAAAGAGCGTGTGGATTATTTGCCGGAACTGTTTACGCGCGAATTGTTGTGGGCAGCCGTTGTCACCTTTTTGGTCACCGCGTACTCGGCGTGGATTTTTCACGCGCCGCTGCAAGAGCACAGCAATCCGCTGCACACGCCGCTGCACACCACCGCACCCTGGTATTTCCTCTGGATTCAGGGTTTGCTCAAGGACGCGTTTGTCTTGCCCGCGCTGCGCGCAGTAGACCAGTCCATGATTGCGATGGCGAACGCCTTGGGCGCGAACATGCCGCCCGGTTCGACGATCATCGTGCCGTTCTACGACAGTCCGGCGTGGCAAGGCGTCATCATTCCGACGATGATTATTCCCGCGCTCTTTTTGGGCGTGCCCTACATCAACGAATTCTGGGAAAAATTCTGGGGCAGCAAACCGAGTCGTCAACTGCTCAAGCATCGCAAAGGCACGGTCATTGTCGCGATTCTATCCACCATCTTTATGCTCGTGATTTGGTATCAAGGCACGCCGTTCTATGGCGTGGCCGCGCCGCCTGCCGTAGAAGTCGGTCAAACGTTTTTGCCGGAAGAGGGTGTCCTGCCGCCTGTGCCCCTGGTGCCGGATGATTGGGGTCCCATTCGTCAGCTCGGGTACGCGAATTTGCCGGACGGCGAATACGACCTCGCCCAATACGCGACGCCCCGCGAATCGTATACCGAATTCGAACGCGTTCTGGCGGGGATGCAGCAAGAAATTCTCAAGCGCGGCGCGATTTGGAACAGCGGCGACAAAACTCACGGGCTGCCCAACCCGCGCGGGACTTTTACCGTCGAACAGTGGCAGCAGAACGGGCTGAAACGCCTGGATTTCCATATTCAATGGGACAAGATGACGCCCAGCGATACCGGCGAATATCACCGCGTGATTTATCTGCACGAGGATGCAAATTACAAATAAAGGAAAAACCGTCGCGGTCCACGGCGACCACGACGGTTTCTGACCGGTCCACGAAGGACACCAAGAACACGAAGGGTTTCTTAGTGCCCTTGGTGTCCTTCGTGGATCACTCGGTTGGTGGACACGCTTGACGCATGTCGCCAACCTTTGGGTGAACATGTCAGTCCAATTCAAGATTCTCATCGGCATCTTGTTTACGGTTGCGACCATTGTTGCCCTCGTGATTTATGGCATCAACGAAGACAATCGCATGAAGGCGTATCAGACAAATTTCGCGGGACGGAGCATTCAAGCAGGCGCCGAGTACTATGAGTCGTACTGCGCGACCTGCCATGGCGAGAAAGGCGAAGGGATTGTCGGAAAGGGTCCGCCGCTCAATCGCAAGGATCTGCTCGACTTGAAAGCAACGCCACATCTCAAAGCCATCAATTGGAACGGCACGGCGGCGGATTTCATTCGCAATACGATTGCGGCAGGGCGCCCGCAATTTTCTAAATATTATGCTGACGAGAACTACCCACAGCACATGCCGACGTGGAGTCAAGATTACGGCGGTCCCTTGCGCCCCGATCAAGTAGAGGCGTTGGTCAGCTATATCCTGAACTGGGCGCCGGGCGAATTTGAACCGTTGGTTGCAATCGTGACGCCGACGCCCGGTCCCGCTCCAACACCGATTCCGCCCGAAGAAATTCTCAAGGCGGTTCCGTTTCCGGTGCCGCCCAGTGACGCGATTCTTGCCGAAGGCAAAACGGTCTATACCAAGAATTGTCTGGCGTGTCACGGCGCGAATCGCGACGGCAATGGACCTGGTGCGGTCGGCTCGGTCAAACCGCCGCGCAATTTCACGGATTGTACTGTGATGCAAGGCATTGATCTGATTCGACATCATGATTCTGTAGTGAACGGGATTCCCGCGAACGGCATGCCCGCCTGGGGCAAGAAACTTTCCAATGAAGAAGTCTGGAAAGTGATCATGTACGAACGCGAGCCCTGCAAATTGTTCACCCCCTGAGTTTTTGATTTAGCATTATCCGCGCCCCCGAATGTATAATGCGCCTGTTCGGGGGCGTTTGTTTTTCGCTTCGCCGGAGCCCACTCCTGTTTGACGGAATGAAACTACCTCTGCTTTCGCGTCTCTCCCCGCGTTTGCGCGTATTGGTTCTGCTGTGCGCGGCAGTGCTGTGCCTTGGCGGCGCGGCGGCTTTGTACGGCAACCATGTTTTTCTTACCCCCCCCCCGCCCGCTTTTCAGGCGCGGCGCGCCACGCCCAACACGGATGTGAATCCCTACGGCGCGAATTTTTTTCTCGAACGCGAAGTCGAAGCCTGGAAACGCGAGCGCACGGTGCAAATGGCGCGCGAGGCAGGCATCGGTTGGGCGCGTCAGGAATTTATTTGGGCGGAGATCGAGCCAGAGCCGGGCAGTTTCAATTGGGCAAAATATGACGACATCGTTGAACTGCTGCGGCGCAACAATATCCAGATCATCGCGCGGCTCGACCGCCCACCGGCGTGGGCGCGTTCCCACGCGAGCGCGACCGGTTCTTCCGGTCCGCCCGATGACTTGGAAGCGTACGGCAAATTCGTCCGCGCCTTTGCCGAGCACTTTCGCGACCGCATTTACTATTTTCAAATTTGGAACGAGCCAAATCTCGGACGCGAATGGAATGACGCGCCGATTGACCCCGCCGCGTATACCAACCTCTTGAAAATCGCGTACCAGAATGCCCACGCCGTTGACCCGGACATTCGCATCCTGAGCGCGCCGCTCGCGATTACCCTGGGCGAAGCGTTCACGCCCAATTCGACGCAGTATCGCAACATGAACGATTTGCAATTTTTGGAAGAAATGTACGCGGCGGGCGCGAAGGATTATTTTGATATTTTGTCCGCGAACGCGTTCGGATTGGGCAGCGCGCCCGACGATCCGCCAAATCCCGGCAAATTGAATTTCCAACGTGTGCTGTTGGAACGCGCGGTCATGGAAAAATTCAATGACACGGCCAAAGCGGTGTGGATTTTGGAATACGGGTGGAATGCCGCGCCCGATACGATTCCCGACAGCCGCCTGATTTGGGGGCGCGTGACCGAAGAACAGCAAGCCCAACACACCGTGCGCGGCGTCGAAATGACGCGCGAAAATTGGGATTGGGTCGGCGTCGTCAGTATATGGTATTTTCGTCAGGTCGGCGATATTCCACCGAACAATCCCGAATACTATTTTCGGATGGTGGATGTAGATTTTGCGCCGCGCCCGGTTTATTTCAGCGTGAGCGCCGCCGCCAAGCCGCAGCGGGTTGCCGGTCCCGGTGAGTATGAGGAAACCAATCCCGCGCTGGTATTTAGCGGCAACTGGTTATACCAATCCGACATCAACGCCAGCGCCGCGCAGTTTATTCGAACGTCGGACACTGTGACCAAGACCAAGACGGATACGGCGACTCTGCGTTTTTACGGTCAGGGACTTGATTTGATGTTCCGGCGCGAACCCGGTGCGGGACGTTTATTCGTGACCATAGACGGCAAAGCGGTGAGCGACCTGCCGCGCGATGAGAGCGGACAATCGTTTATGGAACAAGCCAGCGCGCGACAAGAATGGCGCGCGGTTATCCCGGCGGCGCGTGGGCTGCCGCTGGCGGAACATACTGTCACACTGCGAGCAGAAGGGGCGGTCAACCTCGACGGTTTCACGGTGCTTGTGATTCAGCCAACGCCGCCGCCGTGGCTGCCGATCGGATTTTTCAGCGCGTTGGGACTTGGCTGCGTGTTTTTGGCATGGACCCAGCAAAGCGTCCCGCGGCGAAAAAGAGAAGGATGAATTCGTTAGTCCCTGTTTCCCTGTCTCCCTGTTTCCCTATTTCCCTCTGCCCCATCACCGCTTCACTCTCCAATCTGTAGCACTCCGATTTCGGTCAACTCGCCGAGTGCGGCGTCGTCGCTCGAATCGTACGCGCGGAGCATGATCTTGTATTCACCCGCTGCCGTGTCTGGACTTGGCTCGAGCGCGTATTGATCTTGAATCACATCGCCGACGCGCCATTGCGACGGCGGATATTCTCCTACGCCCGGCACGTGATCGTTGCCCTGCGCGATTTTCTTGCCCGCGCCATCGAAAAGTTGAACGCTAAACATATAGTCGCGCGTCAAATGCTTGCGCGGTTCGTATTGCACGCCGAGCGTGAATTTTTCCCCCGCGCGCGCATCGCCTTCCAAAATTGCCCATCCGCGCACGCGCAGCGCGTCGCCCAGCATTGCGTCGCTTGAATTTTTCGGCGCGGGGAGCGGCAGCACGTGAATTTTCCACAATCCATTTTTGCTCTCGCCAATAATGAACTTCATTACCAACGCAGGAATCGGTTTCAGCGCATAGAGCGGTCGGTTTGACGGCGCAACGCGTTCGACCAACGCGACGACGTTGGCATAATTGGGCCCCGCGGCGATTTTTGGAAACAGCCCGACGAGATCGGGACGCTTATCTTCCACGTATTGCAAATAATACAGCGGCGTCAATTCGTCGCGGTCGTTCGAAATGACCAGCGCGTTCTGGGGTAAACCGGAAGCGAGCAGCGTTTCCCATTGCACGCGCGTGTCGGCGCGGCGGCGGTGGTTTTGGGATTCAAACTCGCGGAACAGATTTTGCATCGGCAATAGCGCGAAAAAAGCGAGCAGCGTAATCGCGTGAAGCGTGCTGCCACGTGTACAAGGATGTTGGCGCAGCTGCCGTACGCTGAACGCGATCCCTTCAGCCAGCGCGAGACACGCGAAAAAATACGCGGGTGTATAGTAATCGGCAATGTCGCCAATGTGATAGACGCTGTTGAACGCTACAAACGCGAGCCAGCCAAAGAACGCGAACGCGGCGACCTCGAACTTGCGCTGCCACAACAGCGCGCCGAATCCAAACAATGCCGCTGCGACGCCGACCGGATTGAATTGCGTCAACAGCAAATTGGGAAATTCGCGCAGCGCAGCCAAGGTCACGGCATCAATGCCGAGCTGCTCTGAAAAGCCCGAACCGAGAATGACCGCGAGCCAACCGCGCGGTGAATTTTCAAACACCACGATCGGCGCGGCCAGCGAAACATCCAGCGTCGCGTACGGCGTCGCCCCCGCGCGCAGGGGAATGTACAAATACAAAACGAGAGGCACCGCCGCAACCGCGCTATAGAGGAGCGCGCGTTTGATAAATTGCGCGGGATTGCGGCGCAGCGCAAATAGGCGGTTCGCCAACAACGCGGCGAACGCGGGCGCGAGCAAGAGCGTCATGCGATGATGCGCGAGCGACAAGCCAAACACAAAGGCAAAAGCGAACGCGTAGCGCCGCCGGGGCTTGGCGTTCCACAACAGACCGAGCAGCGCGAGCAGCGCGACGAGAAAGGTATTCAACGCATACACTTCGGCGCGCGTGGCTTGTGACCACACGTGCGGCGATACGGCAAAAGTCAGCGCGGCAATCACGGACGCGCCGCGCGCGCGCGTAACATTCCAAAACACGAGGAATGCGA
Source organism: Chloroflexota bacterium (assembly GCA_016209205.1). Lineage (GTDB taxonomy): Bacteria > Chloroflexota > Anaerolineae > UBA4142 > SHND01 > SHND01. Next base: position 39,041 of record JACQWQ010000261.1, on the reverse strand, counting down.
CGCCAACCGCCAACCCAGACCACAACGCGGAAAAAAGATTTAGCCGATAGGCAGGATCGCCGAACGGTAAGAGATGCTGCCAAATTCCGCCGAGGATCAGATAGAGCGGATAACCCGTCGGATGCGCGAGCCAAAAACCCCACGCGGCAAATTGGAGTTCACCGGAATCGCCGGGCAAAACGGACGGATACGCGGTGCGCCAATACAACAGCAGCGCGGCAAGAACGGCGAACGCGCACAACAGCACAGGACGCGTTGCAAATGCCCACACGCGTGTGGCGCGCGTAGGTGTGACGGATGTGACTTTGGGTATCAATGTCATTTTTGACGTGGCGTAGTAACGAATTTATTCGTTAGGTCTGCGCCATGCGCGCACCAACGATTGAGGCGATGGGCGATGAATCTTATCGCCTACATCGAACGTTACTACGCGCGTTTCCCATCCTCTCATTCCACGCGGAACCAATCGAGCGCAACGCTGAGCGGACGATTGTCCAGATTGTGTCCGACGCTGACCGCGCTCGCGCCTTCGCCGGATTGTTCGAGCCCGTTTGGTTTGCCTTTGACCGCGATGAACGCGTGCGTGTAGCCATCGTGCCCGCGCACGTTCGTTTCCAACCCGAGCGATTGAATCGCGGCGGCGGCGGCTTCACCCAGCATCGCGGTGGCATCTTCTTGAATCGCGCCCGCGACGATCATTCCTTGCGCAACGCCGTTGAGGAAATCGCGCAGCGCGCGCGATTCCAAAATGCTCCTGCCGCCCGTATCAAAATTTTTCACCTCGACGACCTTGCCCGTTTGTGGATCAATGACTGCAATGTTGTACCCGCGTTTCAACGGCGACACTTCGCGGTCGTTCACTTTGATCGAGCCAAACGCGGAGGTGCTCGTCGCGACAATGTCCACCGGACTCGTAACGCCCGTGCCGCCGATCCCGAAATTCGCGGGCATGACCTCGCGCGGGCGCACGACATAACCGAAATCGAGCACAACCTCGTTCAATCCTTTTTGCAGTGCATTGGCAGGCAAGGTGATGGCGTATTCTCGCCAGCCCGGATTCATTTGCACGCGCGGTAATGATTTTCCGTTGACGGTCACGCCGAACGTTTGCGCTGGACTGTTCGGATACGTGAATGGCAGCGCGCGCAGCGGCAATGTGTAATCGCGCAGTTCGCGCAGCGGGAGGTAAATGGTCGCGCGCGGCTGGGTTGCCCAACTCGCGTCCGCGTCGGCGATGCTTTCCGTCGGCAGCCAGCCGTAACCTTGATACAATCGCGCGCGCTCTTGCCCGAAATCAACCTGATACGGAATTTGGAGCGGCGGTTGATTGATACGATACGCGAGCAAACCGTCCGTGTCCGCAATAGGTTCGCCGAGCGGCAGCACCTGTTTCAAATACGCGACGACGCGGTCGCGATTGTCTTCGTACGGCGGGCGCCCGGGAATCGCGGGGTTGACGACCAGATAACGCAGATCGAAAAAATTCACCACGTCGTTCGCGAGATTTTTATCGCGCTGCAACGTCACGTCGTCCAGCGTTTGATATTCTTCCAACGCAATGACGGACGAGATGATGGGCGCGCGTTGAAAGTATTCAAAGAGGTACGGCGGATTGCGCTGAATCTGACCCGAAAGCAAAAATTTTTGATGCGCGGATTGATAATACTGGGTGCGCGTATCCTCCGCGCCGATTTGTCCGAACGAATTGCGCAAACCGAGCGGAATCGAAAGCACGGTAAACGATTCAGGGTCCTGGCGAATTTGCGTGTACACAGCGGGAATACGCGCGTCGGTCAGCGGCAGCGGCAGTGCGAGGTGCTCAAAGATGAGAACGGCGGAAAGCAGACCGCAGATGGCTGTTGGGAGAATGGTTTTGGCGATTGGCGATTCGTTGCGTGCGAATGCACGCGAATTGGCGATACGCGAGAGAATCCACCACACCGCGTACGCGACCAACACCGCCAGCGCGATGACGACCAGAATGCTGTAGCGATTCGGCACACGATTTTCGCGGATTAGTGGAATGTAATGGAAAATCAAAAATGGCATCGGGAAATTGACTTCCAAGCCGTCGAGGTCAAATTGCGACCGTCCGCCAATGTGCAGCAGTGGGCCGAGCGCGAGAATGGCAAACCCGAGCGCAATGCCTAACCATACCCGATTGCGCCGCGCGAAAACGACAAAGCCCAGCAGCGCGAGCAGCGCGGTGGCGTAACCGACAAAGAACGTGTTGACATCACTGAAACGCGAGGTTTGCTGCCGCACCGCGTCCAGTTCTTGAATCCAAAAGCGGTTCAGGGGATGCAAGCTCGTTGGCGCGAAAAAGCCGTTCAAATCCACGAGCAATTTTTCGGAATGACCGAAACCGGGCAGCGCATAACCGCTGTTGAAAATTTCCAGCGCGGTCGGGATCAAGAGCGGCGCGAACAAAAGCGCAGTCGTCACGCCGACCAGCGCGATGCGCGCGAGAGTTGCCGGTTTCAAGACGAGACGCCATTCAAAAAGCAAAATCGCCAGCGTCAGCAGCACCAGTAGTACACCGTCGGTTGTTTCGGTGTACATGGCAAGCGCGGCGAACAATCCTGCCATCACCGCGTTTTTCAATTTCGGCTCGAGCAAGGTTTTGAACAGAAACAAAAGATAGAACGGAATCCATTCGCTCGCGACGATGTTGTAGTGACCGAGCGAAAGATACACAAAGCGATTCGACGCGAACGCAAACACGACGCCCGCGACAAAGGCGGCGAGCATGTGCAAGTATTGATCCTTGCCTATCGCGCCAATGCGCGCGTGATATTTTTCATCCCAGATGCGCAGCGAGACGCGCAAGAGATACGATGTAAACAGATACATCCCGAACGCGGCAATCACAAACGAGAACAAGACTGTGAAATTGGACGCGGGAATAATCCCGAACGCGAAATGGATGGGGACGGCGAGCATCACGTGCAGCAGCGTGTAGGCGTACAAGACGAGCGATGTGCCGAGCGGGTAAAATAGAAAATCAGTTTGAAACGGATTGGTTTCGAGGTCAAACAGTGAACGTTTGAACCACCAATGGTTCCACACGTACCCGTATTCGTCGAGCGACCACGTGGTTGTGCCCGGTACGTGTGTGGTGAATTGTGTCGCCAATGGGTAGGTGACGACGAGCGAAATTACCAAATAGATGAACAGGACGACAATGTTGCGTCGTTGCATGAAGTACTCCTTTGCGGCGTGGTTGAACACGAGTTGCTTTATTTGTTCGAGTTTGTATAATCGTCAGGTCTAGCCGTGAGGTGGAATGAAGCGCGTACTGCTATTGATTGCAGGTTCATGTTTTTTGCTGAGCGGCGCGGCTTGCGCCGCAGAACCAACACCAGAACCAATGCGAGCACCGCGCCCCACTCGAACTCGTCCAGTTGTTCCAACATCCTCTGAAATTATCACATCGCCCACACCCAGTCCGCGTCCGCCTACCGCTGTGCCAACACTTGTCCCGACCGCGACCCGGACCCTGATTCCGCCCACCACGACGCGCACCCGCATTCCTGCAACCGCGCTGCCCACATTTGTACCCACGCTCAACCCACCGCCGCGTCCATTGGTTTGGGACCCACGGCTCAACGAATTAAAGATTGAATACGTTCCCGCGAATGTGCAACCCGGGGAAAGGTACTGGCGTTTGACGCACGCGGAATTTTGGGCAGAACAAGAGAATCAAGGCAAAAATCATATTTTCGTGAATGTGTTGGACGAAAACGGCGCGCGCTTGATCGGCGAAACCATCACAATAGAATGGCTCGACGGGTCGCATGTTATCACAACCGAAGACAAACCTGCGCCGGAATATTCCGCTAATTTTCCGATGGATATTAATCACTATCCGCCGTGGCATTCGCTCGGCGCATACCGCGCGCGCGTAAACGGTTTGCCGAGTGATATAGTACAAGGCATGGGACGCCCCCCGCCTAAAAGTCGCCCGGTCGTCTATCTGCTCACCTTTCAACGGACGGTGCGTTGAGAATGAAATTTCATAACATTGATTTACGCGTATGGCTGCCGCGCTTGGCGCTGATCGGCGCGTGCGGTTCTTTGTACTATCTTGCCGTGCATCTTGGATGGCTGCCTGCAAATCCGATCGGCTGGCTGTTTAAAATTGGCGAACAATTGCGTGCGGAACTGCCGAAATATGGGATGCTTGCCCCGTTCATCTACACGTTGTTTTATGCGCTGCAAATCGTCGTTGCGCCGGTGCCCGGTGCGGCAATGTCGTACACGGCGGGTTATTTGTTCGGACCCGTTCCCGCTGCGCTCTATTCAATGATCGGCATTTTGGCGGGCAGCGCGATTGCGTTCGTCGCGGCGCGACGCCTTGGTTGGCCCCTCGTCGAAAAATTGGCGCCTGCCAGTTGGATCGAACGTTGGCGCAATTTGTCGGCGGTCAATTCGTCCGTCACCTGGTTCCTCTTGATGCTTGCGCCGACGGCAGATGTATTTTATTTCATCGCCGGTTTAACCAAACTTTCGTTCCGCCGCTTTATGTTGATTGTCCTGATCGGACGTACGCCGGGCATCATCCTATCCAGTTTTATCGGCGCAAATGTTGAAACGTTCGGCGTGCAATGGATTGCCATCTTGATTGGCGCGATGCTCTTGGTTGCCCTCGCCGGCAACTGGCTGCGCCAACGCGTCGAAAAACGCGCGCTCGTCGCGACAGAGACAGCAGATGGCGAATAGCAGATAGCCGATGGCGAATCGTGAAACGTGAAACGTCAAACGTCAAACGTGAAGCGTCAACCATGGATCGCACAACCCGCTCGCACAACCCCTGACAACTGATTACTGATTACTGATTACTTTCTCATCCTCTCACTCTCTCACTCTCTCACTCCATCACTCCATCGCTCTCTCACTCCCTCTCCAACCCCGTTATTATTACTGACTTGGCGCTGTACTCGTTGCGCTGTGCCGTCGCCGCGTCGTATTCGTACCAAATCAATTCTGCGCTGTATGCGCCGCGCGGCGCGTTCGCGTCGAGATGGATGTCATACACATCACGATAATATCCGCCGTCTTGCCAAAAATAGGTCGGATAGTATTCGCTGACCGGATGGCGTGAGAACGCCGCGCGTGTGACCCCTTGCGTATCGCTCAATTCCAGCTCGTTCACGTACTCGATGCGCGTCGGTTGCAGCACGCGATAATAAATTGCCAAGCGCGCGTTTTGCGGGTCCGACGGAATCCAATCATAACCGATCACGCGAATCGAATCATTCAGTTTCGCGTTCAACGTCTGCTGCGGCTGTGGTTTGTCGGAAAGCGGAAACGCAATCGCCTGCACGGTGCGCGGCGCGTCCGAATTCTTGTCTTCGGGCATGAACTGGGCGTAATAGAATGGGCGATTTAATTTGTGCGCCGCGTCCAAGATTTTCTGATATTGCGGGCGCACGGGCGATTCGTGAATCGTCAAAACGTCGGGGCGCACATTTTCGACATATTGAAAATAGCGCATCGGCGTCGCCACTTCCCACGGCGCGACGACGACCGCGTTTTGTGCAAGGTTATCGCCCAACACGGCGCGCGCGTACGCGTCGTATTTCGTGTTGCCGCTCTGATCCATCCGCGCAAAATTGAAATAGAACGCGCTGAGCGGAAAAAACGCAAAAAATACAATCACCGCGTAATACAACAATGTTCGCGCGTTTCGTAGGGGCGATGCCTTGTGTTCGCCCGCCTGCTGGTCAGGGCGAGCATTAAGCATCGCCCCTACGCCACCCGGGCGCAATTTTTCCAAAATCCAACCGAGCGCCGCGGCGAAAAACAAAACCATCACGAGATACGCGCCGCTGAAATAGAACCGCGTAGATTCCGCGCGCAAATAAATCGAAATCGCCGCAACACTCGCGCCTGCGAGCAGCAGCACGCTGGTCAACGCGCGTTCGCGTCGCCACAAAACCACGATGCCCCACAATGCCAGAAGCATTCCGAACGGGTCAATCTGTTCGCGCAGCAGAGTCCACGCGTTCGTAAGCCGCTCGAGCATTTTGTTCTCACCGCCCGCGTCCTGAAAACCGAGTTTAGTGCGATTGTCGAGCGCGGTGACGAGATTGAAAAAACCGGCAGGTGTGTGATTGTAATACGCCGTGACCTTGCCGTTCACAATCGCTTCGGCGCGCGGGTACAATGCCCAATTCTCCGCCGATTGTTCGGCAAGCAATTGCGAGGCGCGCAGGGGAATGTAAAGATAAAAAGAGAGGGCAAAGAGGGAAATGAGGGCGGCGAGGGAAATCTTTTTTAAATTCAGAACGTCGCGCTTGAGCCAGACGATGAGCAAAAGTGCAGGGGCGATAAAAAACGCGATGCGGTGATTCGTCAGCGCGAGTCCGAAACACAGTGCTACGAGATACAAATCACGCGCGCGCCCGTGATCGAAAAAGCGAATCGCGAAAAAGAGTGTTGGGGCAATCAAGAGGGTGTTGAGCGCATACACTTCGGCAATCGTCGCCGCTGCCCACAGTGTCGGCATGAACGCGAAAAAAATCGCGGCGAAAAGCGCGGCAAGACGCGAACGTGACACACGTTTTGCCAATAAATAAACGACGGGAATTGTCAATGCCGCGGAGATTGTCGAAAAAAGATTGACGCGCCAGGCGGGGTTGCCGATGGGCAGCAGCGTGACGAGTTTGGCGAGGAGAATGTACGTCGGATAGCCGGTCGAGTGCGGCACGCCGAGGATATTCGCCATGTACTGCCACTCGCCGCTGTCGCCGTCGAGGACGCCGGGTGTCAGCGTTCGCACATAGACCGCGAACGCCGCGAGCGTCAAGAGAATACAGAGATATAAATCGAGACGCGGCGGTAGGAATTCCTTCCGCCGTTGCAGCCAAGCAAACACGCTCGCCATTATACGCGCGACAAATGCCACGACCAAAGCCCCCGCGTTTGCCAAACTGCGCGTTTTCATTACACTGGCGCGACGCTTCACCGCATTTGAGGTGAACCATGACCCGATTGCGCTGCTCGCCGCTGCTTGTATCAACGGTATTGATTTTTTGGTTTGTCGCCTGTTCCTCCGAAACCACCGCGCCCACTCCACCCGCGCGCACAAACACCTCAGCATCCGTGGCAGCGATCACCGCTGTGCCGACGGTGCTTGCAAACTCGGTGGCGGACTTGACGACGAGACCCGCGCCGACAAGTACTGCAACGTTCACTCCACCACTTGCGCCGACACAGACGCCGCCGCCAACACCAACGCCGTTAAACCCGCTGATGATTTCGGAACAGCGCAAACGCGAGTATTCCGGCAGTGAAATCACCATCGAACAAAAACTCGCGCCCGGCGCAAATTACGACCGCTATCTTGCTTCCTATCTTTCCGACGGTCTGAAAATTTATGCGCTGCTGACCGTGCCGCGCGGTGAGAAACCGGCAAGCGGTTTTCCTGTGATTATTTTCAATCACGGATTCATTCAGCCCGCGCAATATCGTACTACGGAACGCTACGTGGATTATGTGGACCGCCTCGCGCGCAGCGGCTATATTGTTTTCCGCTCCGACTATCGCGGGCACGGCAGCTCGGAAGGCGAAGCGCGCGGCGGTTACGGTTCGCCGGATTACACGATAGACGTATTGAACGCCGTTGCGTCCATAAAAAAATACGCGGACGCGGACCCACAGCGCATCGGAATGTGGGGGCACTCGATGGGCGGGTACATCGCGTTGCGCGCGATGGTGATTGACTCGGACATTAAAGCCGCTTCGATTTGGGCGGGCGTCGTGGCGTCATATCCCGATTTGCTCGCGCGTTGGCGGCGACCCAACAGCGGCAGCGCGCCTGCCATCACGCCGAGCACATCTTCGCCGGGCAGACGCTGGCGGACCGAATTGATCGAGCAGTACGGCACGCCCGAAGAGAATCCTGAATTTTGGGATTCGATTTCGGCAAACCGTTTTCTGAATGAATTGTCCGCGCCGATTCAACTGCATCACGGCACAGCGGACACATCCGTGCCCGTCGAATTCTCCAAAATTTTGTACGACCAAATCCTCGGGATCGGGCGAATAGAATTCGCGGCAACAACAACACCAAGTCGCTCTACAGCGACTGGCATCCCAAAAATGTGACGCATACCCGCGTCCATAAAGCAATTTGATTGCCCCCTCAATCACGAGTAGAATAGATGCACTATGCCAGTCAAAACAATTCCACCAAGCAGGCAGATACGCACGCTCAAAACGCGCCGTGCGGTGAAACCATACGCGGCAAAAAGCAGTGATGGCGCGCAGAAATTGAGTGCCGCGGCATATTTGCGCGCCATCAAAAAGGCACTGGCGGAAGGCGCGTATTTGCATGCGCGCGTATTATCCGCAGAAGGCGCGCGTCGCTATCCCAAACACGCGTTACTTGGGCGGTATGCGACAGCCCTCGCGCCGCCGCGTATCATCGGGTCAGCGCCCGCGACCAAGACAGACCTGCGCGCCAACAAAGCTTGGATTGAGAAGCATGGATCTCGATATAGCGGCAAATGGATTGCGCTGCGTGATGGAACGTTATTAGGCGTTGCCGACACGCTCCAAGACCTCGCGGATGCGTTGGGCAACACGCAAGGAATTCTCTTGACCAAGGTGTTTTGATGTCGCTCACTTTTCCAGATGGCGTTCGCTTTTCCGTAGGCGCGATGCCCTATCAATTTCGCTCTGCAACGCGCGGGGACAAATACGAACGAATCGTGCTCACGATTTCAGTGCGTGGGATGGATACCTCGGCTGTAGTAGATACAGGCGGGGTCTTTTTTATTTGCACGCCCGAGCTGGGCAAAAAGCATTGATCCCGTAACCGAAACATTTTATTTTGGAGCTGCACAATGAGCGAATCCTCCGCCATCATTCAACGTCTTGCGCGATGATGGCGTCAGTTATGGCGATTACATCAAGCAGTTGACGTGTGTTCGTAGGCAGTCGCACTGTCGTTGGACAGTGCACAGTCCAACTGCACTATGACAAGACGCGGGTCAGCACCAATTCATGATCGTGTGGGGAATGTGGCACATCAAAAGAAACGACGGCAAAGTTGCCGTCGTTTCTTCGCGCGTGGACCATCTCGAGAAATTATTTCACCCAGATCGGGTCCCAATCGTTCGCTTGCCCATCGCTGATTTTTCGCTCCTGCACTTGGGCATGGTCAATACTGTCATCCGCGCCAACCTCGACGATAAACAATTGCCGCAGCCCGCTTTGGTCGGCAGAGAAAACGAGCAGACTGCCATCGCCATTGAACGAAGGATGCGAGACATTGCCTCCAGCACAAAAGTGAGTCAAGCGCCGCACCGTGGGATTTTGATTCGGCGTCCCTTTGAAAATGTTCATGCTCTTGCGTACGCACTCGTCGCCGGGGTCGTGATTCGAGGCAAACGCGATGTATTGCCCGATGGGCGACCACGCGGGGTCTTTGGCAACCGCGTTGCGGCTGCCAAACCATTGCCCTTTGCTAATGTCTTCGCTGGAATTGATGAGCGCGGCATCGAGCGTGGTATCCAAGATGTACAGCAAACACGTCCCAACGCCGGGGCAGCGGCGTTCGCCAAAGACGCGGCGCGCGCCGCCCGGTTCTACGTTTTCGATGCCGTACGCCTGGCTTTCCAGCGAAATGGCAAACGCCTCGGCGGCGGTATTGTCCAATGCTTGAATGCCGGCGCCGTCGGAATTCATCATGAACCAGTTCGGGCGAAAGAACGAACCGCCGTTACGCGTGCTCTTGAAAATAATTTTCCCGACGAGCGCGCCGCGTGAGTACGCAATCGGCGTCTTGGTCGGCGGACGCGGACCGCGCGTGGGTGTAACACTGGGCGTCAAAGTGGGCGCGGTGGTTTCCGTTGGCAGCGGCGTAAAGGTCGGCGTGGGTGACGGCGGCAAAGGCAGCGGCGTTCCACCCATTACGACGGTGACGCCCGGCGTGACGCCGTAAATCGTCAAAACCTGTCGCGTCGCGTCCAACTGCGCAATGATGACCATGCCTTGCGCGTTGGGCGTGGAGGTGGGCGCGAGGGCGACTTGGGCCGGCACCGTATTGGTATTTGACGCAGTTGGTGAAATTGCGAGTGTTGTGGTTGGCGATGGAGCGGCGGTAGGTGTTGCGGCGCAGCCGATTACAAAGAGAATGGATGCAAGCGCGCCGAGGGCAAACCAGTAAAGCAGACGGTGATTGATAGGAACCTCCAAGAGAATTTTCATCCGAATCGAGTGCATGGGTCGGAAAGCGCAAGAGTTGGATGGTCAATCTAACTTGAACCATGCCGAATCGAGTGAAGCGTGCCGCGATTCTAGCACAGCCGCGATGGAAAGCAAAAAGGGCTGTTACGAGATATATCCCAAATCTTTGAGCCGCTCGATCACTTCGTCTTCCTCTTGCTCCGAGTAACCTTCGCCCGCCGCGCGTGCCAACACCGCGCTGCCGCCATATTCCACCGCGCGCGCGTCGGCGAAAATTTCGTTCAATACGCGTCCGTCCATATCCGGCGGAACGGGCAATTGCATGGCGTGTAGAATCGTCGGCGCGAGGTCTATGAGGCTGGGTGATTGGGTGATTGGGGCATTGGGACGGATGGTTGGACCGGCGGCGATGAAAATGCCGTTCATGCGATGCGACGAGGAAACGCCGTACGATGGTTCGAGGATTTTGTTCGAGCCAAATTCAAAATCGCCGAACGCAATGGTTTCGAGATTTTTCGGCAGGAACAAAATATCGGGCGCTTCGGGTAAATGCACGCCGCTGTAGATTTCTTCTTTTTTCCAGATGTGTTCGACCAATGGCGCGCCGTCGGGCAATTTCAACGCGCGCAAATCGCAGATCAATTCATCGCGCAGCTGTTCATATTGCGCGCCGGGTTCGACAATGCCTTGCGGTTCGCGCCCCTTCAAATTGACATGCACCTCGCCGATGTAACCGATGGAATACGCGCGCGTGTTTGCCCAATCCACGTCGTTGAGCGAAAGGAAAAAGCGTTTCAGCACGCCGCGTCCGCTGCGGCGTTTGTCCATCGTGCGCCGCAATTTGCCGAGTCCCAAGTTCAACAGCACCCCGTACGCGGTGCGCGGCGTCAGTCCCGCGCGGAACGCGATATTTTTCAATTGCGACGCGGGCGCGTTTTTGATTTTCAGATAGCCGCGCTGTTTCAAAAAATTGTTGACATACAAAAAATTGCGCAGCGGTCCGTGCCCGTGGTCCGACATGACGAAAATGGTTGTGTCGGCTGGCAGCGACGCGACGAGCTCGCCGATGTAGGCGTCAATGTCTTGATAAATCTCAAGGATGCCATTTTGTAAGGACGCACGCTGCTGCATCCCTTCTTGTTTGTGTTGATGATGCGACGCGTCGTACGCCCACCACAAGCCGTGACACACCGTATCGGTTTCGGGAAAAACGAGGACGCCCAAATCCCAGTCGTATTTGTGCAAGAGATACGCGGCAGTCTTCGCGCGTTGCTGAATCGAGTAATGGAGCGCCTTGAGAAAAATTTCGCCGCGCCCTTTGGAATACACTTCGTCGGAATAGACGACGTACTCGCCAATCGCTTGCGCGATTTCATTTTTCAATTCGGCGGGATACGTGTAATCGGGCGCGCCGCGCGGCGTCAACATGCCCGTCACCATCAGACCGTTTACGGGCGTCGGCGGGTACGTCACAGGCACGCCGAGAATGATGGATTGTTTGCCCGCGTCGCCTGCGACTTGCCAAACGGCTTTACCATCGCGGTCGAAACTGGAAACGGGCGCGAGATCGTACGAGTTCTTGCGGCGCTGCATGAAATCGAACAATCCGTGTCCGCCCGGATTTTTCCCGGTCATGAAGGAATTCCATGCGGACGCCGTAACCGGTGGCACGGTCGAGGACAACTCACTCCACGCGCCTTTGGAGATTAGAGATTGGAGATTGGGCAGATAGCCCTGTGCGATGAACGGGTGAATTAAATCAAACGTCGCACCGTCGAGACCGATAACAAAGACTTTGCTCATAGGGTTGTTTGTGTTTACCGACCGACCAGACCTGACACAGTACATCACAATTTTAAGGTTTGTCATTTCGAGCGGATGCGAGAAATCTCGGTTTTGCCGAGAGAGATTTCTCACTCCGTTCGAAATGACAGCGAAACTGTGATGTACCGTGATAGGTTTTTTTGCGATGACATACATCGCTGCGGGCGCGCCACTTACACCATTCGCGATGTACGCCGCGCACGCGATACGAAACGCGTACGTTGTAGAAACCTGTCAGGTCTTGGCACCAATCCACGCAATCAATTCGCGCAACTCGTAAATTTCGTGTGTCAGCGGCGGTTGAGAGGGGCGCGGCTGACGGTTGGGATTATACCAGCAAGTGTCAATGCCATTATAGAGTCACCTCGCCACTCAGATTCTGCTGCATCAATGCGCGCACTTGTTCCGACGCGTAACCGCTCCCAATCAAATAGTGCAATTTCGTCAGCGCCGCGATGGGGGTCATGTCCGCGCCGCTGATGACGCCCGCTTCGAGTAGCGCCGCGCCGGTCGCGTATGCGTTTAATTTTACTGCGCCGCGCAAACACTGTGTGCAATCCACAATTACTGCGCCGCGCTGGGTTGCCTCGGCAAGTGTGTTGAGCAGCGCCCGGTCGCGGTTGGGCGCGTTTCCGGCGCCATACGTTTCGAGCACGAGACCTTGCAGCGGCGTTTGCAAGACATTGCGCAGCAGTTCCGCCGAGATGCCCGGAAAAAGACGCAGCGCAGCAACGGTCGCGTTCAACTCGGCGCGCGGCATTTCCAACGCGCGCAGCGGCGCAGCGCGCACGACGCTCCAATCAATTTGAATGTCAATGCCTACTGTGCCCAGCGGCGGATAGTTGGGCGACTCGAACGCGCCAAAGCCCAGTGCGTTCACCTTGACCGTCCGGCAGCCGCGCAGCAATTTGTCGCCAAAATACAAACACACTTCGGGCAGTGGTTGATTTGCGGCAATCAATAGCGCGGTGATGAGATTTTCGCGCGCGTCGTTACGCAGTTCGACCAATGGGATTTGCGAGCCGGTGAGGATGACTGGTTTTGTCAATCCCTGCAAAAGGAACGGCAGCGCGGACGCGGTGTACGCCATCGTATCGGTGCCGTGTAAAACGACAAAGCCGTCGAACGCGTCGTAATTTTCAAAAATATCCCGCGCGATGGTGAACCATTCGCGCGGGGTCATGTTCGACGAATCGAGCAGCGGCGTGTACTCGTGTAAAACGATTTCGGGCATCGCCGCGTCGCGCAGTTCGGGCATTTCGCGCAAACGCGTTTCAAGAAAACCCGGCGCAGGGGCGTAGCCCTCGCCGGTATTCGTCATCCCAATCGTGCCGCCGGTGTAGGCGATGTAGACGCGTCTGCGTTCAGAGCGGTAAGTACTCAACTCGGTTCGCCAAATCTTCCGGATCAGCCGCTTTTGCAATAATTTCGAGGTCGCGGACGCAATCGCCGATGGTGACGCGCAATTGGTGTCCGTAAACGACGCCGCCAAATGAAACTCCTTCGCGTTGACCAATACCTTCGCCAAAACGATTTTTCCCTCGCTCGCGCGGATTTGTAATCCGCAAAAACAGGGCGGGATTACTCGGATGGAGTTCATCCGCAATCCCTCGCGAGCAGGAGGGGATTGGCGAAGGTATTGGTTGACGTCGTGTCGCTTCAGCTAGCAAATCCTCATCTTGAGAGAATAACACGCGTTGGAGTTCGCTTGCGCGGTCCAGAAGAACATCATCCGATGCGGTGCGGTATCCATCTTCTTGGGCGGTCAAAACATCTACATCTCTCAATCGCAATCCCGTCGTGATGGCGCGATGCACATGGACATCCATGTAGAGCGCGATGCTCATTTTTCAAGTCCTTGGGCGCGCAGTTTTTCAGACAGTGGTGACGGTCCCGCTTGGCGCCGTGACTCTTCGGCGAATTGCCAACGCCGCTCTATGTCCGCGTCGAGTTCCGCCTTGTGGTCCCAATAATAGGCGAGCGCAGAGTGGATTTGACCCAATGTCAGATACGGGTGTTGAAAATGCAATTCCTCGGGACTCCACCCATAAGCCAACTGCGCCATTACGAGTTCCACCACCTTCATCGTCGTCCCCGCGATGAAGGGCACACCAGTCGCATCAATTTGCAGGTGTTCGTAGATCGTTGCTGTGAGCATAGGACATTTCCCTTTTGATCATGCCTCGTCCTCGCACCAAGCGACAGCCGTATTGTTGCAAATGGCGCAGCAAATCACGTCTCTTCATGGTCCGATGTTTTGAGGAACAATAGAAACATGGCTCGCCGCGGTCAACGAGAGATGAATGGGTTCCTCCAAGTCTGCCTCTGGATCGGTTAGGGTCGGATCGGGTTGAGGGAGAGGTTCACCGATGAGCAGGTTCGTTTCTGCCATCTCCGTCAATGCGCTTGCCAAGAGTCGGCGCGCCTCTTCCAAGGTCTCGCCCGATGTGATGGCGCCGGGAAAATCCAATACTTGCCCATGCACGCCATCGTCAAGAAATTTATACATCGCTTTGTAAGTCAGCATACTCATCTCCCTGTTTCCATCGAAATCATCATGCGTGTAGGCGGGGCAGGACTCGAACCTGCAAATCGGTACCTTATAAGAGTACTGCTCTAACCATTGAGCTACCCGCCCAAGAACTTTACGCGGCAACGTGCTCCCAATTTTTTGCGCGCTCTGCTAACTCATCCTTGTATTCGTCCCAATGGCGTAATGTTTCGGGATCAAAATCCGCGCTATTGGGCCACGTCAATGTGCGAGCGATTGGGTCAATACTAACTTGACTGAAAAGTTCAAGGTTTCGTAGTGGTCCCCACATCTCACCGTATAGGACCGGCTCAAAATTGATAACCTGTTCGGCGTCATCGTCAAAGCGAACGCGCAGCAGATAGTCGCCAATGATTTCAAAACCGATAACGCGATATAACTCGTGATACATTTTCATTTTCCTACAACCCCGCGATCCGAATCGGCTGCGGCATCCACAAACGTCACATTCGGTGTCTTGCCATTTCCCGTTGACTGCTTA
Organism: Chloroflexota bacterium; assembly: GCA_016209205.1. Lineage (GTDB taxonomy): Bacteria > Chloroflexota > Anaerolineae > UBA4142 > SHND01 > SHND01. The sequence continues at coordinate 23,988 of JACQWQ010000261.1, read as the reverse complement.
CTGTTCACTGATAACTGCTCACTGTTCACTGGCAACTGATTACTGTTCACTGATAACTGACTACTGCCCACCGGCATCGGCGCGTCTTTCGACCTATCACTCACCGGACCCATCGTAAATGCCTTGACAATATCGCCCGTGTAAATCGCGTTGGGTTTCACCTCGCAGCCCGCCCAACAGCCGACGCAATTTTTCACCACTTTGCGCTGCGGCTCAATGTCTTTGCCGAACCATACTTCTTCCAATGTCTGTCGGCGCAAGTTGCCGACAATGTTCGGATAGTAGACGCATGTCATCACATCGCCGTTCGGCATGAGGCGCATGTGATTGTGCAACTCGATGCACGACGGTTTTGGTTCTTCGATACCTTTGAGCAAACGATTTTTCAACCCATGCAAATAATAGCGCTGCACCATCCATTCGGGCACGTCGTGAATCGCATCGCGGCGGTCCAGTTGGTCGAAAATGTACTGCAATTGTTCCGGCGTATAGTCGCTCATCGAAACCGAGCGCATGTCGGGCACTTGATTTTCTTTGGACGTGTTCAGGCGATAGAGCGTGTAATGATCCGTCGCAATCGCGTAATGCACCGGGATGCCGAGTTCGCCCATCGCTTCGCGCAGCGGCACGATGTGGTCCCAATTGCGGTCGGAAATCGTTTGATTCACGCCGAGATAAAAACCGTACTGTTCGCGCAATTCCGCCAGTGTACGCAGCGTGCGCAGCGATTTATTATACAAACCGCGATAGCCGCGAATTTCATCGTGGCGGTCGCCCACCGCGTCAATCGAAACTTTCAAGTGCAATTTTTTCGAGCCGAACGTTTTCACGAATTCGACGATGCGTTCGTACATCACGCCCGCAGTCGTAATGTGTACCACCGTCGGGTCGGTCACTTCTAGAATGCTGCCGACGAGTTTATCAAAATCGCGCCGCAAAAATGGTTCGCCGCCGGTCAAGCGCAGCGTGTCGAGTTTTTGCAGTTGCTTGAAAATTTTCCCCGCTTCTTCGGGCGTCATGTCATCGTGGTCGGTTTTTTTCCAAACGTCGCACATAAAGCAGCGCAAGTTGCAGCGCCAGGTGACAATGTACGTGACCATACTGGGCAGCGTCACGCGCCCCGCTTTGTTATTCAGAATCGAAGTTGCGATATTGCTGTACGTGGAAAGAGCCATTTTGGAAGTTGGAAGTTGGAAGTTGGAAGTTGGAAGCCAATCTCCAACTTCTAATTTCTAACTTCTAATTTCTACTCATGTTGTCCTCTGCGAATCGCGCTGACTTGATCGGCGAGAACGCCGAACATGAAAATCATGATCGCAGAGACGAACAAAATGACAGCGCCCGATGGAATGTTGGGGCGTCCGAGCGTGATGCTGTCAATGATCCAATAGACGATGCCGGTGAGAAATAAAATTCCGCTTGCCGGCAAAAAAACTTTTAACGGGTCGAACAGGGCGATGATGCGAATGATGAGCAGTAACGTATTGAGCCCGTCGGCGGCGCGCACGCTGCTCTTGCCGGTCGTGCGCGGGTGCACCATGATGGGCACATAGTCCACATTATATCCATCTTTGAACATGGCAAGTGTTAAAGTTGTCGTAAAAGAAAAACCGTTCGGCAACAGATTCAAAAAGCGGCGCGCGGTTTCGGCGCGCAGCGCGCGAAAGCCGCAGTTCAAATCGGGAATTTTTGTCTGCGTGAGATAATTGGCGGTTTTGCCCAAGAGCCACTTGCCGGGTTTGCGAAGCGTCGGCGAACCCGCGCCTTGCGGTCGCACGCCGACGACCATATCGCTGTGGTGCAGCGCGTTCACCAAACGCGCAATGTCATTCACATCGAATTGTCCATCCGCGTCGAACGTGACGACGATTTCGCGTTCCGCCGCGCGGATGCCTGCTTTCAACGACGCGCCATATCCTTTGTTGTGATGATGGCGAATGACGCGCACGCCCTGTCGCGCGGCGACCTCCGCCGTATGATCCGTCGAGCCGTCGTCCACCACGATTATTTCCGCGCCGTGTTCACTCCACACGCGTAACGCATCGAGGACGTGCGGCAACCCTTGTTCTTCGTTGAACGCGGGGATGACGATGGAAACGGTGGCGGCGCTGTGTGTTTCCGTAGCGCGGGGCGAAACTGTGTCGAGTGCGATCATTCAGGCCTGCTTGCCGCGCAATTTTTCGAGTTCGGCGCGGAGGCGCGCGTTTTCTTGTTCGACGGCACGCGTGTGTGCCTCTGCCTCACGCGCGGCTTGTTCCGCTTCGCGCGCCGCTTCCTCCGCTTCACGCGCCGCTTCATAGCTTTCATCGGGTGTTAACACGATTTCATTCGTGGCGGGATGAATCAGGCGCAGCGTGCCGTCAATCTCTTGCAGCGTCAGACCCAATTCGCGGCTGACGAGTCTGCCGTGTTCGTCTGGCACAATGCGAACGTACTCACCCTGTTCAAGCCGAAACCCCTGCAGCGGCGGCTCCAAATCGGCGTGTTCCACATCATAGATGAAATACTCTTGCACGCCGAGCTTGGCATACAATACACGCTTGTTGCCCAGGTCTTCCATCCACGTCGAATGCGAAGTAATTTCAAAGGTGACCGACGGCACGCGCTTTTCTTGCCAGAGTTTGTAAACGCGGCGCGGTGTTTTGTCCAAACCGAAAATTACATAACAGTCAGGAGCAAATACTGAGCTTGGTTCTCCTTCTTCGTAGTAAATCAAATTGTTCGCCCCAACATATACGTCGAGCGCATTGCGGAAATAATCGCGCAGCGCGGATAACAAATACGTGATGACCAAGATATGCTGCAAAGTTTCTGCCATGGGTTTGCCGTCCGTTTCGGGATAATAGATTTGGGTTTTCGGGGCGAGTATTGAAATTGCCATCGCTCACCGCACCTTTCAGCTTGAGCGCCCACAGAACGGTGGCGCGCTCGAACGCATTTGCATTGCCAATTTGCGCTCAGTCCTGCTTGCCGCGCAATTTTTCGAGTTCGGCGCGGAGGCGCGCGGCTTCTGCTTCGGCTTCCAAGCGCGCCTGATATTCTTGGTCGGCGCGAATTCCTGCTTCATGTGCCAGTTCCTCCGCTTCCTGCCGCGCCTCTTCACTTTCGGTATAGGTCTTGAGGATTTCGCCCGTGCGCGGATTAATCAGGCGCAGCGTTCCGTCAATTTCCTGGAGCTGGAGCTGCAGCTCGGCGCTGTAAATTCTTCCATCGGGGTCGGGCTGCATAGGTTCGTACTCAAAGCCCGCCAAACGAAAGCCGCGCAAGGGCGGTTCGAGTTCTTCATGTTCGACATCGTACACGAAATATTCGCGTACGCCGAGCTGCGCATACAATTCCATTTTGTCGCCCAAATCGTCTTCCCACGTCGCGCGCGAGGTAATTTCAAAAATGACGGCGGGCGCGCGTTTGATTTCCCAAAGTTTGAGGACGCGGCGCGGCGTCTTGTCCAAGCCAGGGATAAGATACACATCGGGCGCAAAGAATTTTTTCGGAAATCCTTCGACGTAATAAATCAAATTGTTTCCCCCGACGTACATATCCGCGCGGTCGCGAAACCATGCCATCAGCACATTTAATAAGTACGTGATGACAAGAATGTGTTTCATTGTTTCTGCCATAGGTTTGCCATCCGACTCGGGATATTCCACCATCGTTTGCGGTGGAAAGGAAACGATTGTCATAGAACACCTCAGCTATGAAACGCTTGCGACAACATAGCGATGATGCGCCCACACGCTTTTGATTTGCCACGGCACAGGCGCACGTTCCAAAAACGCGTAACGATCCATTTGCGCTTTGAGCTCGGGTTTCTTGCCCAGATAATAGTCCATCGAACTCCACTGCCAACCGTCGCCTTCAAAGCGCGCGCTCATTTCTTTCGATTGAATCCCCAACCGTTTCAACACCTGCGCGGCGGGCATGACCGTATCGGGCCACGGCGGCACATCCAACACCCCTTCGTTAATAATTTTGCAGTCCCAATCGCGCAAAATCGTTTTTACGCGCCCGATGTTCGCCCACGACTCGTCCACGTACCGCACAAAATCTTTTTCCAACACGTACTTGCGCATCAAGTAACCCACTTGCGCGCGGTTTGGCATCGCAATGAAAACCAAATTCCGCGACACGCGCACCATCTCGCCAATCCATTTTTCCGGGTCGGGCAAATACCACAGCGCCGCCCAGTTCCATACGAGGTCAAACGAGCGTCCGGGCAAAGGGAGACTGGAGATTGGAGACTTGTCCTGAGCAAAGTCGAAGGATTGGAGATGGAATGTTGCCGCAAGTCCCAATTCATTCCAAATACGTTGGACGCCTGCGAGCCGTTCCGCGTTGTCATCCACGAGCGTGACGCGTGCGCCGTTACGCGCGAGCAAAACGGAATTGATACCGCTGACGCCCGCCATGCCATAAATGGGCGCTTCCAGCACGGATTCGATGTGATGTTTTTTTTGCAGCGAATCCAAGAAATCATTGAGCATCAAACGCTCATAGACGAGACCCAGCCCTTCGTTATAGTCGGTCAGGTATTTACGCCAGCGTTCTGGCGGCGTTGGTTCGAGCGGATGTTTCGCAGACATGCTGTAACTATATTCACATCAAGCGTTTTGTCGAAAATGGAGAGGGAGAGGGAGAGCGCGAGAGCAGGAGAGAAGGAGAGCGGAAAAGGATCACTCCATCACTCTATCACTCCATCACTCCATCCCGAATCTCCAGTCTCCGGCCTCCTTTTCTTTCACGCAAAACTGACGACGAGTTTCCCCTCTTCCATTTTTGCTTTTTGCACTTGTAACGCGGCGAGCGCGCGCGGCAAAATCGCGTTGCGGCGGAAATTTCCGACGCTGATGGCGAGTTCGTCACCGGCACGTGTGAGATGCACGTCGGATTTTGCGGCGAACGGCAATTTCATTTTCAAAAGATAACCTTTGCCGTTCTTGACGATTTCTTGCGGACTGCCGTCGTAAAACAACGCTGCCGGATCCGCGTCGGCGTACAAGATGTGCGCCATGCGCCGCAGCATTTCCAGCCCGACAACCTCTTGCTCGAAAAACGGGACCTTGAAAATGGGCACGGGCGCGAAGGACTCGTGAATCATTTGCCCGTAGCGCGCTTGCGCATCTTTTAACGCGGCGAAATACGTGTCCGTCACCGAATCGGGCAAGACGCGATTGTTTACAATCAGGTCGCACGCGAAACCGTACAGGTTAATGTAGGTAAAGGTGCGCGTCGCTTCTTTGATGACCATCTTTTCGGGATTGAGCACGAGGCGCACCGAAGAGGTTTTCGTGTCGCTCAAGAGCGTGTGCATGCGATCCAATTGTTGAATGAGTTCCTTGATCGTCTCAAAGACTTGGTCATCGGGCAGCGGAATGTCGGTGACCGCGCGCATGAGGGGCGACGCAAAACGCGCCGCCATGCGTTCGACGGGAAAAATGTGTGTGAGATACCACCGCGCGACTTCGGGCAAAGAAAGCAGCTTGAGCGTTTCTCCGGTCGGCGCGCAATCTACGACGATGACATCGTACTTGCCCGATTCCGCCAGATAGACGATTTGCAAGAGCGACGCCAATTCGTCCATGCCGGGCAGCACGCTCACTTCATCCGCAATCAATTCGTCCACACCGCGCCACTGCAAGATGGAACGAAAGTATTCTTGCACCTTGCCCCAATACTTGTCCATTTGATACAGGACATCAATTTCTTGCGCGTTGAGTTTCGGCGCAATCTCTATCGGTTCCTTGCCGATTTGCAAATCGAAGGAATCGGCAAGCGAGTGCGCCGCGTCGGTGGACAATACAATTGTGCGATAGCCCATGTCCGCGCAGCGTAAAGCGGTGGCGGCAGCGACGGAGGTTTTGCCGACGCCGCCTTTGCCGGTATATAAAATAATTCGCATCGTGACCTCAATACCCAAATTTGTTTTTGTGCGTGAAGGATTCTGCTTCGCAAAACATGGGTGTATTATACGCGGATTGGCACAGATGGACGTTTTGCACACGCCGCAAGAACGGGAGGCAAACGAGGTTTTTTTCGAGAAATCGCGCAGTCGCGCTGTAGGACCCATACTCCGAAATCTTTACGCAAAAAGCAAAGATTTTCCACCGCGAATCCCCGCGAATCCCTCAGTGCTTCATGTGATGAAGGCGATGGGAATACATCGCACATCGCCACAGGTTCTGCGCGAATCGGGATGCGAAAAAATTCGCGTAGATTCGTCGCGCGAAGTTCGCGTAAAGATTCGCGGTTTCCCGATTTGGTTTCGGCTTGTCCGAGTTAGGGGCTTGACCAATGAACGTCACAGATTTCAATGTCTGGCGCCAAGCCGGGACAGGCAGATGGTGAAAGGTAAACGCGCAAGTGATTGGCGCCAAAAACATCGGCGCGATTTCCGGCGCGGCACACAGCACCCCGTTTTGTGTACAGACCAGGCGTTTTTGCCGCGCCACGCGACTTGAGTGCACGGGCGCTGAAAAACACACGGCGTCTCGCGGATAGTCTTTTGACGTAAACGCCGCTCCTACTTATAATCGTTCAGTCCAAGACTTGAGTTGTCGTATGAGAGTCTATTTGCAAACGCTCGGCTGTAAATTGAATGAAAGCGAGCTCGAAAGTTGGGCGCGTGATTTCATCGCGCGCGGCGATGAGCTCGTAGATGACCCACGCCGCGCCGAAACGATTGTATTGAACACGTGCACCGTCACGTCGCAAGCCGCGCGCAAATCGCGCAATCTGGCGCGTCACCTCGCGCGCACGAACGCCGACGCGCAAATCGTGTTGACCGGCTGTTATGCGACCCTGTCGTCGGAACAGGCGTCAAGGTTGCCGAACGTCGCGCTCGTCGTGCCCAACGCGGACAAAGAGGAACTGGTGCGCCTCGCGGGCGAACGTTTGCACGCGATGGATTTTCAACTCGTCGCGAACGGCTGCCGTGTGCCAGAAGCAGTGAGCGGAGAGTTAGATTTCCCTCCACGCACCGAAATCAGAAAAAGTGGACTGTGCACGCGCGCGTTCGTCAAAATTCAAGACGGCTGCAACATGGCTTGCACCTACTGCATCATTCCGCTCGCGCGCGGTAGAGCGCGCAGTCGGCCGCAAAGTGAAATCGTGGATGAAATTCGCGTGTTGGTGGACGCGGGCTATCAAGAAGTGATTTTGACCGGCGTGCAAATTTCGGACTATCGTCTCGGAGAACGCGAAACGGAGCGCAACAGATTGCGCGGGCTGTGCGATTTAATCGGCGACATTTTGCAAAATACTGCGCTGCCGCGTCTGCGCCTCACCTCGATTGCGCCGTGGGATTTAGACGCGGAGCTGCTTGATCTATTTTCCGACGCGCGCGTGTGTCGCCATTTACACCTGTCCCTGCAAAGCGGCAGCAGCACCGTTTTGCGCCGAATGCGCCGCCCGTACAGCGCGGAACAATTCGCCGACGCGGTGGCAATGGCGCGCGCAAAAATCCCCGATGTCGCAATTACGACGGATGTCATTGTCGGCTTTCCCGGCGAAGCGGAGGTAGAGTTTCGAGAATCGGTTGAATTTGTCGAACGTATGAATTTCGCGCGTATACACGTGTTTTCCTACTCGCCGCGTGAAGGGACGCTCGCCGCGCAACTTCCACTGCACGTTGCCGACGAAATCAAAGACGCGCGGCACAAAATCATGCAGCGCGTCGCCGACGCGAGCTTGCGCCGCTTTGCCGAAACATTTGTCGGGCAGACGCTGAATGTGTTGTATGAGGAACAAACCCCCTCTCCTGATAGGGGAGGGATGGGGTGGGGTGTGTGGTCGGGCTACACTGACAATTACATTCGTGTCGTCACGCGCAGCCGCGAAAATTTAGGCAATCGCATTGTGCCCACGCGTATAGTCGAAGCGGTGGAAGACGGCGCGCGCGGAGAGTTGGATGTTTCAATTTCCAATTTCTAACCTCCAATTTCCAATTATGTCCTGCATCTTTTGTGAAATCGCCGCGCGCCGCGCGCCCGCCGACATTGTCTTCCAGGACGAGCATGTTACGGCGTTTATGGATAAACATCCGCGCGCCCCGACGCATATTTTGATTATTCCCAATTCGCACATCGAATCGGTCGACGCGATTGCGGATGATGCCGCGGCTTGGCAGGCGGCGCAATGTTTGCGCGCGGCGCGTGAAATTGCGCGCGCGCGCGGCTTGAGCGGTTATCGCCTGATCACGAATACGGGCGCGGATGCGGGGCAAGCGGTGTTTCATTTGCACTTTCATCTGCTCGCGGGCAGAAAAATGGGTTGGCCGCTGGGGTAATCTGGAATGAAAAAGCGTCGCCTTGACAAGTACAAGAGCGATAAACAATTTTTGGCGCACGCGCGCCGTAGTGAAAACTATGCAGGCGAGCAAGTCGAGGGCAGTCATCACACGGTTTTTTCAAAGCGCGGCGGATTTGTAGTTATTCCGGTGCATGGGAATAAAGACTTGCCAACAGGCACAAAGCGGTCTATTGTGAAACGGATGATTGCCATCGGCTTGAGTGTGCTGATCATGATAGGGGCACTCCTTGTGTGGCTGGGAGGAATGCTGTGAAAGATTATTTACTCACCTTCAAGGTAAAGGCGGAAATGGCGCGGCTCGAAGAAATGACTCGGCAGGTGATTGCGATTGGCGAGCGAACCAAATCCGACGTGGCAGGAGGGTGTGATGCCAGGCGCGGCGAATTTTACATCAACGCCAGTAGACGCTTTGCGCAATCCGATCTTGTCGAAATGGTCGCGCTCCTTTTGCCGAACGTGTCAAATTTGACGATTACGACTGTTGCCCCTGTGAATACAACGAAACCACATTCCAAGCGCGCAATGCGCGCAAGCCGTCCGCATGCTGCAACGCACAATTCACAACGCATACGCACGGGGAGCGCAACGCGAAAAATGCCTGCAAAAATTTGATTATTCTGCGCATGATAGCCGAAAAATTTATCCGCAACTTTTCTATTGTCGCGCATGTGGACCACGGCAAATCCACGCTGACCGACCGCTTGCTCGAGTACACCGGCACCGTCTCGAAACGCGAAATGGTCGAGCAGGTGATGGATCAGATGGAGTTGGAACGCGAAAAGGGAATTACGATCAAAGCCAAAGCCGTGCGCATGTTGTATCAGGCGCAAGATGGCAGCGCGTACGAATTGAATTTGATTGATACGCCCGGACACGTGGACTTTACGTACGAGGTCTCGCGCGCGCTGTCCGCGTGCGAAGGCGCGGTGTTGGTTGTGGATGCGTCGCAAGGCGTCGAGGCGCAAACACTGGCGAATTTGTATCTCGCGCTCGAAAACAATCTGGTCGTGATTCCGGTCATCAATAAAATTGATTTGCCCGCCGCGCGTCCCGACGAAATCGCGCAGGACCTTGAAAATCTGTTGGGCGTTCCAGCCGACGAAATTATTCGCGCGTCGGCGAAAGAGGGGATTGGCACGGAAGCGATTCTGGAAGCGGTGATCGCGAAAATTCCCTCGCCGCGCGGCGACCCCGACGCGCCCGCGCGCGCGTTGGTGTTCGATTCGCATTACGATGCGTACAAAGGCGTCGTGGCGTACGTGCGCGTCGTGGACGGCGAACTGCACAAAAGCGACAAATTGCGCATGATGTCCAATAATCAGGACATTGACGCGTTGGAAGTCGGCATTTTTCGCCCGAAACTGATTGCGTCTGACGCGCTGACGGCGGGAGAAGTGGGTTATGTCGCAACGGGTCTGAAAAGCGTACGCGAAATGCAGGTGGGCGACACGCTCACACATGCCGACCGCCCCGCCGAACATCCCCTCGCCGGTTTTCGTCCCGCCAAGCCCATGGTGTTTGCCGGCTTTTATCCCATTGCGACCAACGATTATCCCTTGCTGCGCGATGCGTTGGACAAATTGAAACTGAACGACGCCGCGTTGACGTACGAACCGGAAACGTCTGCGGCGCTCGGTTTCGGTTTTCGCATCGGCTTTCTCGGTTTGCTCCATCTGGAGATTGTTCAAGAGCGCCTCGAACGCGAATACGACCTGGATTTGATTGCAACGGCGCCGAGTGTGGAATATCACGTTTTGCAAACGGACGGCGAAATTATAACGGTGGACAATCCCGCCGATTTGCCCGAACCCGACAAGATCGAAGAAATCGAAGAACCGTGGATGAGAGTGTCCGTGTTCACGCCCGCGCAATACATCGGCACGGTGATGGACTTGGCGCGCACGCGGCGCGGCGAACAGAGCAAAATCGAATATCTCGACCCCGAACGCGTCCGCATGGATTTTCGCTTGCCGCTCTCGGAGCTCATCATTGATTTTTACGACCAATTGAAATCGCGCACGCGCGGCTATGCTTCGATGGACTATCACTTTGATTCGTACCGCAGCGCGCCGCTGCAAAAGTTGACCATTTTGTTAAATGATGAACCGGTGGATGCGCTGTCGTTGATCGTGCACAAAGAATACGCGTACAAACGCGGCGCGGCATTGGCAAAGAAATTGAAAGATGTAATCCCGCGCCAATTATTTCCGGTACCGATTCAAGCGGCGGTGGGAGGACGGATTTTGGCTCGCGAAACCATTCGTGCCTATAGAAAAGATGTTCTAGCCAAATGTTACGGTGGTGACATTTCACGGAAAGAAAAACTTTTAAAAAAACAGCGTGCCGGGCGTCGTAAACTCAAATCTATCGGCAGAGTGGATTTGCCTCCGGAAGCGTTTATGGCAGTATTAAAACTTGACGCTGACAACTAGCCGTCTTTGCCCATAAGTTTGTGCTTGAACCATTCAAGAATCAGATAGATTGTGCTTGGCGGTTCATAGCCAGGATGCGGGTCAATCTCCAGATGCGCTTTGTGATGATTGCTTTTCCCGATCAATAGTTGAAGATTTTGAATGGTGTTGTCTCTCTTGTTTCCGTTTTTGTGATGAACAATCTCATGACTTTGCAAAGGGCGTCCCAAATGTCGTGCCATGACTAACCGATGTTCAAGAATGTATCCTGCTTTGTCAGCCATAGACTCAAAGAATGGATGATCGGGATAGACTCGAACATAGATGTAACCGTTTTTCTTGAAGCGACCGCCGCGCCAGTTGGTTGCGTTTTCTCGGACATGCGCTTGGTGGACACAATCAAAGCAAAGCCCTGTAAAGTCTTGACGCGTGGTTCTTGGTAGATCAATCCAGCGTTCCTTTTGGCACATGCCGCATAGCGTTGGCACTTTTCCATTTTTCCTCTTTGACCAGAAAATAATGCTGCCATTTTCAAGTGTTTCATCTTCTAGCCGTTCACCACTCGCGCAAGAATAGCAAAGTCCCGTAAACCGTTCCTGCATGGCAAAGGTTATCCGAACGACTCTCTCTCTTCGACACCGACCGCAGATGACGGGTACCTGAGGATCTGCTCTTCGCGACCAAAGAATGATGCCATTCGTTACAGATTCATCGTCTGCAAGTCGCCATTCTCTGTTTGAGCACTTTCGGCATATTCCAGTGAAACCTTTCCGAATGACATTTCCAACTGTTGTTACTCGTTCCTCACCACATTGTCCGCAGATAATTGGGACGATGGAATTTTGGCAGCGTGACCAACAGATAATACTATGGCTAGACAGAACTTCATCAGGTTTTTGGTTTTTGTTTGACATATGCGATCTGCACGCGTAGTGTTTTCGGGGGAAATTGCTTTCCACAGAAAGATGCGAACTTGATTATACATTCTTGTAGTATATTTGTCAATCCCAAGATGCATAAAAACAATTCTGGAAATGTTACGGTGTTCACATGATTCGATCCAAACTAAAGTTGCTAATCGCACAGCACGAGATCAAAACGGGCGAGAGACTCACCTACGAAGTACTCGAAGCTCGAGTTGGGCTGTCCAAGAATGCGTTAAGCCGATTGGCAACTGGCAAAACCGACCGCATCGAGTTCGCCACGCTCGACAAACTGTGCCGCTATTTCGAGTGTACGCTGGGCGACCTGCTCGAATATGTCCCGGATGAAAAAGCGGTAAAATCAAAAAAGAAATGAACAGTCGGTAACTCGAAAGAAGGAGGCGCGCGATGATTGCGAATGACGTGCTCCAGTCAGTTCAATTTGTGACCGTAAAGGGCAAACGCTTTGCCGTGATTGACGCCGAGGATTGGGAGGCATTGGTCGAATGGGTCGAATCGCTTCAGGATGTTGCGCTGGCGCGTCAGGCACTAGATATGCTGAAAGAATCTGGACGCCAGCGCGAGCAATTGGAGTGGAAAGAATGGGATAAAGTAGCGGGGGAAATTACGTGACCTATCGTGTCTATGTGACGCCCGATGCTTTTGCTGAAATCAAAAACATGCCGGGTAATATGCGGCAACGAATCAAGCGTGCTGTAGACGACCTCAGCAATAATCCATTTCCGCCGGGAAGTAAACAGTTGGAGTGGCAAGAGCTCGAATTCAAATTATGCCGTCTGCAGATTGAAAAATGGCGCGTGATTTATCTCGTAAATGAGACCGAGTTGACGGTGGACGTATTGGGAGTCAGAAAGCGTCCACCTTATGATTACGGTGACTTGGATGCGCTGCTGAGCGACTTGGAGTAAGAGAGGTGCGGATTGTCCGAGACCGTCGAAATCAACTGGGTGCGCGAAGAAATGTTCGCGGGGCGCGACCGCTATGGCAATTCGATTGTCATCGGTTCCACCCCCGGCGATGAAATCCAATTCACAGGATTGAAACCTTCCGATTTGCTGTTGCTTTCCTTATTGGCATGTTCGGCGTATGATGTGGTCAAAATCATTGAAAAGCAGCGGCGGCGCCTTTATGCGCTGCGCGTCGCGGCGACCAGTGAACAGCAAACTCATCCGCCGTATGCGTTTACCAAAATTCACGTGCACTATCATGTCACGGCGCACGGGTTAAAACCCGAACAGCTGCGCCGCGCGATCGAACTTGCGGAAACGAAATACTGCTCGGTGTACAATACGCTCAAGCACGGCGTCGAACTCTCTTCGGATTTCGAGTTGGAGCGCGAATGATCTCCAGAATGTCATTTCGAACCGCTGCTGCGAGCGAAGCGTGGCAGGCTCCGTGAGAAATCTCTATTCGCGCAAAGAGATTTCTCGCTCTGCTGCACAGGACTTGTCATATCGAAGGGACTGAGATATCTCGCCCCGCTCGATATGACAGTCCTCTTGCTCACATAGCCCACACGGGCTGACCATCTCGAAATGACAGGGTTACATGAATCAGTACAAAAATCTTAAACTACAAAGCGACCAAGCTCTGTTGACAGTTTCGTTGAACCGTCCGCAAACGTTGAATGCCATCACTCCGGAATTGATGGACGATTTGGCCGCGTTGTGCGATGAACTCCAAACGCAGCCGGATGTTCGCGTCGTGATTTTTACCGGCGTCGGTAAGAGCTTTTCGTCAGGCATTGATTTGAATGTTTTCATGCAGCTGCTTTCGAGTTGGACGCAGGACGATTTGCGCGTGTTGATTCGGCGCTGGCAAGATACATTCAATCAAGTGGAAGCGCTGCCGCAAATTACGATTGCGGCGATCAACGGCGTCTGCCTCGGCGCAGGCGTCGAAATGATTCTGGCGTGTGATTTTCGCATCTCTTCGTCGCGCGCCTCGTTCGCGCTCCCGGAGATCAAGTTTGGAATTTTGCCCGATCTCGGCGGCATTACCCGGTTGACGCGCATGGTCGGTCCCGCGTGGGCAAAAGAAGTCATTCTGCGCGGACGCAATGTCAGCGCGATGGAAGCGTTGCGCATCGGCATGGTGAATCGCGTTGCCGATCCCGGCGACATGCCCGGCATCGCGCGCAACTGGGCGCAGCAATTCGCCAAACTGCCCGCCAAAGCACTAGCGCACTCGAAAAAATTAATCAACGCGACGTATGACACACAATTATTACAAGCGTTAAAAGCCGCCGAATACGCGCAACTGCAATTGATCGGTTCGGAGGAATTTGGCGCGGCGGCAGCGCAAATGATGCAAGAGCGGCTGGGCGTCCAAGAACCACAGAGCGAACCATAGCCATCGTGAAGGTTGCGGCCAAGAGCGTCGCGCGACCTTCGAGATTTATTTGGTAACTCACCTTACGTAGTGAATGTCATTTCGAGATGGTCAGCCCGCAGGGGCTGTATGGGCTCAGGACTGTCATATCGAACGGAGTGAGATATCTCGCTCCGCTCGATATGACAAGTCCTGTGCAGCCGTTCCTTCATTCTTCATGCGATGAACTGCATCGCCACAAGTTTTGCTCACGTGCAGTTCGCGTGCGAAATCTCGGTTTGCAGCCACAGGGATTTCTCGTCGCAAAAAACGCTCCTGCTCAGAAACTTCCAGCGCGCCGAATGAGTTATCGGACGGAAAACGCGAATCTCCACGAATCTTGACGAATCGAAAAGAATCCAAAAGATTTCGCGTAGAACCTGTCCCGAAGCATTGAGGGATTCGGTTGGATTCGCGTAGAACCTGTCCCGAAGAATTGAGGGATTCGCGTTGGGAAAAAGTTTCTGGGGTCGCACATACCCAAAGGTATGACCATCTCAAAATGACAGTGCGTAAGGTGAATTGGTAGAATCGTGCCCGATGATTCATCGCTCACGTCTGGCTGAAGCGGTGGCGCTCGCCGGTTTGCTCATTATCGCCGCAGGGTTGCGTTGGTCTGGTCTGGCGTGGGACAGCGGTTACTTGTTTCATCCCGACGAACGCCAAATTCTGCTCGTCGTTTCCAATTTGCACCTGCCCTCGAATCTCCTCGATTTTTTTTCTCCCGATAGTCCGCTCAATCCGAAATTTTTCGCGTACGGCTCGCTGCCAATCTGCTTGCTGCGCGCACTGATTCCATTTGCGCCGCCGACAAATCTCGTGGGCCCGTGGGCGGACGACCAACTCGCGCGCTGGGTTTTGATGGGACGATGGTTATCGGGATTATTCGATCTCGGCACCATCGCCTTGACGTACGCGCTGGGGCGGCGCGTATACGACGCGCGCGTAGGATTGCTCGCCGCGGCGTGTGTTACCGTTTCAGTACTGCACATTCAACTCGCGCATTTTTATGCCGTGGACACGCTGCTCACTTTTTTTACCGTCGCCACGCTGTACGCCGCTTTGCGCCTAGCCGATCGGACGGAAAACGCGAATCGGCGCGAATCTAAACCAATTTCCACGAATTCCAGAGAATCCAAAACCTTTCGTGTGGATTCACGTGGATTCGCGTGGATTCGCGTTGGAAAAGTTTCTGTCATCAAACACCACGCCCGCGCGGGCTGGACATCTCGAAATGACAAATTCCCAAATTGGGATGTATTGTGGCACATGGTTTGCGGCATTTTGTTCGGGCTTGCCCTCGCGACCAAAATCACCGCGCTGCCGCTTCTCGCGCCCATCGCGTACGCGTGTTATCGCACTACCGACGCGCCACCCTTGAAATTTTCGCGCGCGCGTTTTATGGAAATCTGGCGTGCGTTACGCCGTCCGTTTTTGAAAATCGTCGGCGTGGCTTTGCTGGTTTTTGTCGTCACACAGCCGTATGCGTTGATTGACTGGTACAGCTTTGGACGCGATGTCGGGCGCGAAATGTTTGTCGCGCGCGGCTGGTTGGACTATCCGTACACGCGCCAATTTACCGGGACGCTGCCGGTCATTTATCAGGTCTGGCAGAGTTCGCTGTGGGGCATGGGTTTGCCGCTCGGAATTTTTGCGTGGGGCGGCGCCGCGCTGTTTTTATTGCAATGGTGGAAAGGTCGCGCGTGGCGTGATACGCTCCTGTTATCCTTTGCGCTGATTTACTTTCTTGGCGTCGCCTTTCAATTTGCCAAATACATGCGCTACCTGCTGCCGCTGCTGCCCGTACTGTACATTATTGCGGCGTGCGCGTGGCGGCGCATTTTGGAAAAAAAATTCGTACGCGCGCGTCTCGTTTTCTCGATTCTCGCTTTCTCGATTCTCGCTGTCGCGTTTCTCTACTCTCTCGCGTTCATCCAAATCTATACGCGCGAACATCCATGGCTTGTCGCCTCGCGTTGGATTTATGAAAATATCCCGGCAGGCAAAACGCTGACGGTGGAGGAATGGGACGACGCGTTGCCGGTGCTCATTCAATTTCCTAAAGGGGCGCGGCGCGGGTCAGAATACAACCAAATCACCTTGACGATGTACGACGACGATACGGACGCGAAACGCCGCGCGCTTGCCAACGCCTTACGGCAAGCCGACGTGGTGGTGTTGGCAAGCCAGCGTTTGTACGGCAGCATCGGGCGCAATCCGACGCGTTATCCGCTGACGAATCGTTATTATGAAAAATTGTTTAGCGGGGAATTGGGTTTCGCGCCAGCGATAACCACGCGCAATGATCCGAATTTGTTTGGCGTCACGATTCGTGACAATCCTTTTGCGGGCTTGACATTTGACCCCTCGACGCGCGCGGGGCAGGCAGTTTCACGCATTAACGCGCGGCTGTCACCGGACGAAACGCGCGTCTGGGACTGGGGTTTCGCGGATGAAAGTTTTTCCGTGTACGATCACCCGCAGCCGATTGTGTTTCAGAAAACGCGCGCATTGAGCGCGGAAGAAATTGAGAATTTGTTGCAGCCGTAGCGCCCGCGCGAACGCGAACCGTAGTAACGATTTCAATCGTTCAACGGGACGAATAAATTCGTCACTACGGATTGACGTAGTAACGATTTCAATCGTTCAACGGGACGAATAAATTCGTCACTACTGCCGCGTGCGGTGCAGCATGAAAGCGTTCACCGCCAGCGCCGCGCCAATGGCGAGCGCGTACGTCGCGAGCAACGGCAGCCCATTGATTGTCAAACTGATGCTGAGATAAAACACGACGGTTGCAGAAATCCCCGCGAGGCAGCCGCGCAGCCATTGAATCGCCGCCGGCGCGCCTTGATGACGATGCGCGAATACGGTCATGACCGTCGCGAAAATCGGAAACGTGGATGCCAGTCCACCGAGGCGTGGTCCCAATACTTGGCCCAGCGCCGTGATCAGCAAGACAAACGCGGTCGCGCTAATCAAGCGCATCGGCAAATCCCACCGCGGCGGCGCGAGCGGTTCCGCGAAAATTTCCGAATGGGGCATCAGGAATCCCGCGAGCGCCAACGAGCCGACGGTGAGAACGAGCGTGAGTGCTAGTGATAATTCTGTCGCGTCGAGCACAAAGACGACGACAAAAAAAACGGCGAGCGCCGCCGGCGCGCAAACATACCATGTCCAGCGGCGCGCCAAATACGCGTACACGAGCGCAAAGGCGCTGATCGCTGCCATACCACCCATCGAACCCACTGCCGCTTGAGCCGTGAATTCCGTCCCATATTCCAGCGCAAACAAAAACGAAATCGGACCCGAGTTGAGCGGCAGTCCCGTAACGATGCCGCTGACGCGTTCTCCCCACTTGCGCCCGGCAAGCGTGAGCAGCAGCGTCAAAAGGGGAGTGAGGACGAGTTTCAAAACAAGCAGCATGGGTCATTCAGATGAAAAAACCTCGAAGGTCTCAGCGACCTTCGAGGTTTTTGCTAGAACTGCGTCCACAGATATTGATTCGTGACTTCGTGGTGGAACATGATCTCGGCGCGCTTGATGCGGGCGCCCAATGCTTTGGGGCAGCGCTCGGCGGAGGCAAGTTTCAACTCGACAAATTTGTCGGCGTTGGTGTCCCCCAAGGCGCCGCGCAAGAATTTGCTGGCGCTAAATTTTTCGACGGCGTCGTAAATGTTATCCGAAAGATACCGTTTCTGGTTGCGCAAACCCGCCGCGCCTTTGGCGAGCGGACCTTCGAGTCCCGTTTTGAGCAGCATGTAGATTGCCATGTACGGGTTGGCATCGGGCGCGATGGAACGGACTTCGACGCGCGCGGAATTTTCATTGCCGATGGGAATGCGCACCATCGCGCCGCGGTCAATCGGCGATGCTTTGATTTGATTCGGCGCTTCAAAGTGCGGGTCGAGGCGGCGGTACGAATTGACGCTCGAATTCAGCACGAGGCATAACTGGTCGCCGCTGGTGAGAATGCGGTCTACAAAGTTCCACGCGAACTTGCCGAGATTCTCCTCGCCTTTGGGGTCCCAGAACAGGTTCTTGCCTTTGCGCGAAACGGAAAGATTGGTGTGCATCCCATTGCCGTTGACGCCCGTGACCGGTTTCGGCAAAAAGCACGCGGTCATGTCGAACCGACTAGCGACCTGACGACAAATCAGTTTGTAGAGTTGGACCTGATCGGCGGCGATAGATGCTTCGGTGTGCCCATAATTCATTTCGAACTGCGAAGGCGCGACTTCGGGATGATCTTTTTCGTTCGCAAAACCCATCGCGCGCTGCACTTCGGCAGCGGTGTCAATGAACAGGCGCAGCGCATCGCCGGGCAGCGAATGATAGTAACCGCCCGTGCTCACGAATTCGAACTGACCTTTTTCATAGTACGCGCGTTCGGCGTCGCGTCCTTTGAAAATAAAGCCCTCGATTTCATTCGCCGCATTGCACTGGGTTTCATCCCTATCCCATAGTTCTTGGGAAAAAGATTTGAGCCGGGCGCGCATGTCCGCCGAATAGGGTGCGCCGTCGCGTTCCAACACTTGGCCGAACACCAAAATTTTTCCGGGACCGAAAATATCGGCGGGGAGCCAATAAAAGGCGTGCCAGTCAATCCCGAGACGCAAATCGGATTCCGCCTGACGCGAAAAACCGCGCACGGAGGAACCGTCGAACGTGAGGTTGTCTGCCGACTTGACCAAGAATTTCTTGTCATAGTCGAGCATGTGGAGGCGACCTTCAAGGTCGGTAAAACAGACCGTCACCGCTTTGATGCGTTTCTCGTCGGTGAGGTACTTGGTACGCTCTTCGCGTACTATATCCGCCGCGACACGCCCGACCCGTTGGGCTTTGGCTTCGAGGTTGAGTTCCTCGAGCTGGGCGTACGGAATTTCCAAAAAGTCGCGCAATTCAGTGCTCATACAACATAGCTCCTATGGATTGAGCCATCCGTCATTGGCGCTCTATTGATTTTTCACATCGCGGTGGGGCATCACAATTATACGCGGCTTGCGCGAAAAGGAAAAATTGCAGCCGCGTTATCGAATGGAATTCGACGCCTGACCAAAGCGTGGAAAAAAACAATGCAGAATTAGCCGAACAGCGATTCCGCGCTTTGTTTCTGGCGATGCGTTGTTGAGGCGTCGAATTCTATTCGATGGAACGCGCTACGCGGGTCGGGTTTCGCGGTCAAGCCATTCCAGGTACGCCATCGCCTCTTCAAAACTACTGCCGCACATTTCTGGCACGGGGCGCAGGCGGACACACACGTGGGGACGTTCTGGTTTGCCGAAAATCCCGCAGTGATTATCGCCGGTCAATTGCGCGCAGCGTACCCCTGCGGGTTTTCCATTGGGCATTCCGGGAATGGGTGAAGAAATCGAAAGCGCAATGCAGCACGCGCCGCAGCCGATTCGACAGTCCATAGCTATTGGCGTTGAAAGGCAGTTGCACTGCCGAAGGGCGCCGCGCAGTCCAACTGCGCTTTGACCGATTGTTTTCTCCCTCGTTTCCTTAAACCAAACAACAGCATTATAATAGCGCACATCGCGCAGCGCCAAACGGATTGACGCCGCGCGTATTCTTGCGGAGACAACTCTTGCTCAAATCAAAACGCTTCTGGATCGGGTTGGTCATCACGGTCGTGTGTCTCGCGCTCGCGTTTCAAGGGATTCAATTCGACAAACTCTTGGAATCCTTTGCCCAATTCACGTGGTGGTGGCTCCCGATTTTAATTTTGATCTTTATGGTGAGTTATGTCGGGCGCGCGTTTCGCTGGCAAGCGTTGTTTTATCCGTACCGCCCGCGTTGGACGCGCGTGTTTGGCACATTGAACATCGGATATTTTTTGAGCAATATCACGCCCGCGCGCATCGGCGATTTTGCGCGCGCGTATTTGCTTGGCACGCTCGAAAAAATCCCGGTCGCGCGCGCGCTCTCGACGGTGGTGGTCGAACGCACCTTGGATGGGCTGACAGTCGTCATATTTTTGGTGGCGATGCTGCCGTTCATTCCCAACGTGCCGCAAGAGTATTTGAATGGCGGTCTGGGCTTGGGCGTGACGGGACTCGTACTGCTCGCCGCGCTGGCGCTCATTTCGTTGCAGCAAGAACGCGGCATCGCGTTTCTCCGCAGACTGGCGTCGCCTTTTAAATTTTTACAGCGCGATGGCTTGTGGCGTTTCATCGAACATTTGATTGCCGGATTTGCCGTCATTCGCGCGCCGCGTCCGTTGTTGGTTGCCGTCTTTTGGTCTATGGAAGTATGGTTCGTCGCGTCGGTGCTCACGTGGCTGGTGATGCTGGCGATGGGTTTGCAGCTGCCGTTGATCGCGGGCTTGTTGGTACAGGTTGCAACGGCGTTGGCGGTCACGCTCGCCGCATCGCCGGGACAATGGGGCATATTTCATTTGACCACGGTTTTTGTCTTGACGACAGTATTTGACGCGGACAAAAATCAGGCGCTGGCTTTTGCCTTTGTGATGCATGGGATTACGTATTTGATGCTAATGGCGCTCGGTCTCGTTTCGACCTGGCGCGAAGGAGTTGACCTCTCGCGCATTCGAGACATGAGCGCGCAAAACAAAGCGACAGATGAGAATCCTCCCGAACCCCGATAGGGATTGCCGCGAGTGGATAGATCGAAAATGAGAGTCTACAATCTTTCGAACGAGACGATTCAAAGATGGCAGTGGGGCGACCCGTTAATGCGGCACTTGACAGACATGGTTCTCGCACTCGCGCAAGGTCTTGGTGGGCGCGCGTTGGATGTGGGGGCGGGCACGGGACGTGTCGCCGTTGCTTTGGCGCGGCGAGGATTTCAAGTGGATGCGCTCGACCCCGCCGCCGATGTTGTCGAGCAAGCGCGCGCACTGATGACGCAGCTGGGCGCAAACGTGACGTATCACGTCGCGGATTTCACTCGAGTTGACCCGCGCTTTCAAGAGAATACATTTGATCTCGTCGTCTGTTCCGAAGTCCTCGAGCATGTCGAAGCGTGGCGAGCGATGGTGGATAATATGCGCCGCGTGCTCAAGCCAAACGGGATTCTCATCCTGACCGTGCCGAATGATCCCGCGCAGTTTTCGTTTCTCGACACGTACGCGGGGCACTTGAGGCGGTTTCGTTGGAATGACCTCGCGTCCGCATTCGGCGGCTTTAAGATTGAAAAGAGTTTTACGGTCGGCTTTCCGCTCACACGAACGGTGCACTGGCTCTATACGCGTATTCTATTGCCAGTGGTGTACCGAGAACATCGTCCCGACCGCATGTGGCAGAATGGCACGATGTACCGGGGAATTGGTTCGCAAGTTTTGTATGCTGCGATCCGTGCGGACGACTTGTTTAATGGTTTGCGGTGGGGGACGACCTGGGTCGTCAAAGCGCGCAAAGTGTGACGCTTGGGGAGGTAACGCACATGGCATCTGAAAAGAACATCGGATTTCTAAGAGGAGTGTTTGCTGCCATTGCGGTTATTGCTTCACTTGTTGGTATCTATGAATTCATCCTGAAAGATCAGGCACCCCAGCCACCTGCTAAGGTACCGGTGACTCAAATCGTCCCAGTTACTCAAGTTATCGCCGTAACTCGGGTAGTTCCCATCACTCAAGTAATCCTAGCGACTCGAACTCCAACTTCTTCAAATGCCACTGTTGGAGTTTTTGCTACTCAAGGATGGCAGGATTCGGGGATTGTACTTGCCAGTGGGGAACAATTTCGGATTGAGTATGTCTCAGGAAGATGGACGGAAACAAAAGGCGAGCTTGCTTTCCATGGACCTGAAGGGAGCGACTATATCTGTTCTTTTGCCACGTGTTGCGAGCCCTTGCCCGATCAGCCCAAGGGAGCTTTAATCGGGGCGCTAGGCGCCAAGGTGTTTTTGATTCGGCGCAGTGGGTCGTTCACTTCTGGGGGGACTGGGGTCTTGCTTCTTCGTATGAATGACTGCGATGACGCACTTGGAGATAACGCAGGTTCAATCGTTGTGAGGATCGAGCGATAGGACCAAAATTGTTCGAGACCAAGAGTATCATTTCCTGGAGCATCCTTTGAAGATATTGACGTGTTTGACGTACTATTATCCGCACTGGACAGGTTTAACGGCGTACGCCCAACGGCTCGCCGAAGGATTGGCGATACGCGGACATCACATCACTGTCCTCACTTCTCAGTTCAAACCCGAATTGTCGCGTGATGAAAGACATAATGGCGTACGCATCGTGCGTTTGCCTACGCTGATGCACATGAGTCGTGGGGTGATCATGCCGGGTTTCATCGGCGCAATCAACCGGCTCGCGCACGAGAACGATGTGCTGCAAGTCCACACGCCGATGCTCGAAACGAATCTTGTCACACGCATCGGCTTGCTGCACGGCAAGAAAACGGTGCTCACGCATCACGGCGATTTGGTCATGCCCGACAACCCGAAAGACCAATTCATCGAGTGGATTGTCACGGGCATGATGACACAAGGCGAACGTGAAGCCGCGCGCATCACCGTGCACAGCTGCGATTACGCCGATCACAGCAAATTTCTCGGACCGTTCCGTTCCAAACTCGATTGCATTTATCCGCCCGTCGAAATTCCCGAACCGAACTGTGACCAGGTCGCGCAGTGGCGCGCGGAATTAGGGTTGACCCAAAACAAACTCGTCGGTTTCGCGGGGCGCTTTGTCGAGGAAAAGGGTTTCGACTTTTTGCTGCAAGCGCTTCCCCTCGTGCGCGCAAAAATTCCCAACGTGAAATTTGTGTATGCAGGTGAAATCAATGTGGTGTATGAGCATTTCTATGACAAATGGAAGCATTTGGTCGAGCAAGAACGCGACAGCATCGTGACGCTTGGGCTGCTGCTCGAACCACAGAAACTCGCGAACTTTTACGCGATGAATGACGTGTTTGCGCTGCCCAGCCGCACCGATTGTTTTCCGAGCGTGCAAATCGAAGCGATGTTATCCGGCACACCAGTCGTCGCGACAAACATCCCGGGCGCGCGTGAGGTCGTGCGCGTGACGGGCATGGGGAAACTCGTGACGCCACGCGATCCGCAAGCCCTCGCGGAGGGTTTGATCGAGGTGCTGAATCACCACGACGCGTATCTGAAAACACGCGCGGAAATTCGCCAAGTGTTTAACACGGAACGGACCCTGGACGAGTACGAAAAGTTGTTCGAGTCCTTGGTACCGAAACAGTGAGGTGTGTCATTGCGAGCGCGACGTGAAGTGTGGATTTTTCCTGCCTGCTATGCAGGCGAAAAATCACACTTCATTTGTCGCACGAAGCAATCGTCTACCTTCACGCGCTGAAGATTGCTTCACGTCGTTCGCAATGACGGGCGTTGCAATTATCATTGCGAGGGAGCGCGGCGATGTAGGCGATGAACTGCATCGCACATCGCATGCGACAGAAGCAATCCCAGCTGCGAATCGCACCAAAAGCGCGTTGGGTTGCATAGATGTGGAGCAAGCTGCCATGAAACGCGAATACTACGTCTACATCATGACGAATAAACACAACACCGTCTTGTACACAGGCGTCACAAACAACCTTGCGCGCCGCGTCAACGAACACCAAGAAAAGCGCGGCAGTGCATTCACGGCGCGTTACAATGTCAACAAGCTCGTCTACATGGAAACGTATGGCGATATTCGTGAGGCGATTGCGCGCGAGAAATAGATCAAGGCGGGTTCGCGGCAGGACAAGCTGGATTTGGTCAAGAGCATCAATCCAGAGTGGAAAGATTTGATGGCAGAGTGATTGGACAGCCGCGATTGCGAGTGAGCATCTGCCTTGTCCCGCGCGCTGGGGATTGCTTCGTCACAAAAGGCGTTCCTGCTCAGAAACTTGTGCAGAGCGGAATCAACTGGTTGCTTCTGCCAACGTAAAACCGAGGCGTGCCGCTTTCTTTTTCAAGTTCGCCAGCTCGCGCTCGCGCACCTGTTGCACAAATTCGTCTTGGGTCAACGGTTT